>NZ_JBEOSV010000030.1:0-103042 GCF_040303245.1 Kitasatospora sp. NPDC096077
GAGGCCTCCTACAGCCGGGCCGGACTGGTCGACTTCCTGGAGTCGCGGCGGATCGGGACCCGCCGGCTGTTCGCCGGCAACCTCACCCGCCACCCGGCCTACATCGGTCAACCGCACCGCGTGGTAGGGGAGTTGACCAACAGCGACATCATCACCGAACAGACCTTCTGGGTGGGCGTCTACCCGGCCCTGACGGCCGAGATGATCGACTACGTCGCATCCTCGGTGAAGGAGTTCGCGGCCACCCACAGCTGAGCCGGACGGACCGGGCGGGGGCACCGACACGGTGCCGGCGGAGACCGTGGAACGAGGAGCGCATGGACGCTGATGTGATCATTGTCGGGGCCGGCCCGGCGGGCCTGATGCTCGCGGGCGAGCTGCGGTTGGGCGGTGCCCGGGTCGTGGTGCTGGAACGGCTGGCACGGCCCAGCGGCGAGTCCCGCGGGCTGGGCTTCAACGCGCGGACCATGGAGGTCTTCGAGCAGCGCGGGCTGCTTCCCCGGTTCGGCGAGGTCAGCACCACCGCGCAGGGCCACTTCGGCGGCGTTCCGGTGGACTTCGGCCTGCTGGAGGGCGCCCACTACGGGGTCAAGGGGATCCCGCAGTTCCGGATCGAGCAGGTGCTGTCGGACTGGGCGGTCGAGCTGGGCGCGCGGATCCGGCGCGGCCAGGAGGTGGTCGGGCTGGTCGACCGGGGCGAGCACGTCGAGGTCACCGTGCGCGGGCCGGCCGTCACCAGCACCCTGCGCGCCCGCTACCTGGTCGGCTGCGACGGCGGGCGCAGCGTGGTCCGCCGGGCGGCCGGCTTCGACTTCCCGGGCACCGACGCGACCCGTGAACTGCTGATGGCCGACCTGCGCGGCGGCGCGATCACACCCAGGCCGATCGGCGAGACGGTGCCCGGCGGCATGGTGATGTCCGCCCCGCTCGGCGACGGCGTGGACCGGATCGTGGTCTCGGAGCTGGACGCGCCGCCGACCCCGCGCGACCGCCAGGTCGGGTTCGCCGAGGTGGCGGCCGGCTGGCAGCGGCTGACCGGCCAGGACGTCAGCGCGGCGGACCCGGTCTGGGCGAGCTCCTTCACCGACGCCGCCCGCCAGGTGACCGAGTACCGGCGCGGCCGGGTCCTGCTGGCCGGCGACGCGGCGCACATCCACCTGCCGGCCGGCGGGCAGGGGCTCAACGTCTCGACCCAGGACGCGGTGAACCTCGGCTGGAAGCTGGCCGCCACGGTGCGCGGCCGGGCCCCCGCGGGCCTGCTGGACAGCTACCACGCCGAGCGGCACCCGGTCGGCCGCCGGCTGCTCGGCAACACCCGGGCCCAGGGCCTGCTCTTCCTCACCGGCGACCGGATGCGGCCGTTCCAACAGGTGCTCGCCGAACTGGTCGGGTACCCGGCGGTGGCCCGGCACCTGATCGGCAAGGTCTCGGGCCTGGACATCCGCTACCCGAGCGGCGACGACGACCACCCGCTGCTGGGCCGGCGGCTGCCCACCGACCGGCAGCTGGTCCGCCGGGACGGCCGCGCCACCACCACCGGCGAACTGCTGCACCGGGCCCGGGGCGTGCTGCTCGACCTGACCGGCGGGAGTCCGGCCGTCGACACGGTGACGCCCTGGCGCGACCGCGTCGACGTGGTCGCCGCCGAGTCCGACCCGGAGACGGCGGGCGGCGCGGGCGTGCTGCTGATCCGGCCGGACGGGCACGTGGCCTGGGCGGACACCGCCGCCCTGGAGCTGACGACGGCGCTGGAGCGCTGGTTCGGAAAGGGACTTCCATGCGTGTGATGTTCGCGGTCTTCCCCGGCCCCTCCCACGTGCCGCCGGTGGTCCCGCTCGCCTGGGCGCTGCGGGCCGCGGGGCACGAGGTGGTGCTGGTCAGCCACCCCGGCACCGCCGGACGGATCGAGGGCACCGGGCTCGCCCCGGTCGCACTCGGCGAGCCGGAGGACCTGGCGGCCTCGGTCCGCGGCTGCGCGGCCGACCCCCGGATGGCGCGGATCGTGGACGCCTTCGGGCTGGACCCGGCGGACCCGGCCGGCCGCAGCTGGATCGGCACCTACCTGCTGTCCGCCTTCCGGCACTACTACCTGACCGACCAGGCCGCCGGCCCGCGGGCGATGACCCGCCGGCTGACCGCCTTCGCCCGGCAGTGGCGCCCGGACCTGGTGCTCTGGGACCCGCTCTTCTTCCCGGCGCCGCTCGCCGCGCGGGCCTGCGGGGCGGCGCACGCCCGGGTGCTGTGGGGGCTGGACCACCTCGCCTGGGCTCGCCAACGCCTGCGGGACACCGCCGGCACCGCCGGCACCGCCGACCCGATGGCGGAGCTGATGGCCCCCGTGCTCGACGAGGCGGGGATCGACTTCGCCGAGGACCTGCTCGCGGGGCAGTGGACGATCGACCCGATGCCGGCCCGGATGCGGCTGCCGGTGGACCTGCCGTACCTGACGATGCGCCGGATCCCGTTCGCCCCGGCGCGGGTGCTGCCGGAATGGCTGAGCGGCCCCCCGGAGCGGCCCCGGATCTGCCTCACCCTCGGGCACGGCGAGGGCCGGCCGGACACCCAGGGTGCCCGGCTGGTGCGCGCGGTGGTCGACGCGGTGGCCGGCCTGGACGTGGAGCTGGTCGCCACCCTGACCAGCGGTCAGGCCGCGCTGGCCGGCCCGCTGCCGGACAACGTCCGCACCGTCGACTACGTGTCGCTGGACCAGTTGCTGCCGAGCTGTGCCGCCGTGGTGCACCACGGCGGCGGCGGGACGTTCGCGGCCGCCGTGGCGCACCGGGTGCCCCAGCTGATCGCTCCCCCCGAGGTCGGGGACTACGCCGCGATCGCCCGGTACGTCGCCGGACGCGGAGCCGGTGCGGTGCTGGACGGCGCCACCGCGACCGCCGCCGACATCCGCGAGCAGCTGACCGGTGTCCTGCACGGCGACCGCTACCGGGCGGGCGTCACGGACCTGTACGCCGAACTGCTCGCCGCCCCCGCCCCCGGTGACCTGGTGCCGGTGCTGGAGCGGCTCACCCGGCTGCACCGGGAACGCCCGGCGGCCCGGAAGGAAGGCTGACACCCGTGCGCGTACTGCTCATCACCAGTCCGGTCGCCACCCACCTGATGCCGATGGTTCCGCTGGCCTGGGCGCTGCGGGCGGCCGGTCACGACGTGCTGGTCGTCGGCCAGCCGGACGTGCTGGGCATGGCCCGGCAGGCCGGTCTGGAGGCCGTCGCGGTCGGCGACTGGTTCCGCATCGACGAGCTGACGATGCGCCGACTGCGGCCCGGCGAAAGGCCGTTGGAGTCACTGGGCCGGCCGACCGCCGAGCTGTTCGGCACCTTCCCGCCCACCTGGCGGCAGCACAGCGAGGCGGTGCTGCCGCACTATCTCGACCTCGCCCGCCGGTACCGCCCGCAGCTCGTGCTGGCCGACGTCATGGAGGTCAACTCGCTGGCGGTGGGCGCCCTGCTCGGAGTGCCGGTCGCCCAGCACCGGTTCGGTGTCGACCCGGTCTCCGCGCCGGTGCGCGGGGGCGCCCGCCGCGCGCTGGCCGGGCTCTGCGCGGACCTCGGCCTGGACCGGTTGCCCGACCCGGACGTGCTGATCGACCCGTGCCCGCCGCAGCTGCAACTGCCGGACCTGGAACCGGCGTTGCCGATCCGCTTCGTACCGTTCAACGGGAGCGGCGAGGTGCCCGACTGGGTGGTGGACCGACGGGCCGGGCAGCGCGCCCGGTTCCGGGTCGCGGTCTCGCTCGGGGTGCGCACCCTGGCGCTGAACGGCGTGCCGTTCGTCCGCCGGCTGCTCGGCTCGTTCGAGGCGCTGCCCGAGGTCGAGGTGCTGGCCACGGTGGACGCCGGGTACCGCGCGGAGCTCGGCCCGCTGCCGGCCGGGGTCCGGCTGATCGATCCGGTGCCGCTGCACCTGCTGGCGGACTCCTGCGACGTGGTGGTGCACCACGGCGGGGCCGGCTCGGTGCTGACCGCCAGCGCCCGCGGGGTGCCGCAGCTCGCCCTGCCGCAGTTCGCCGACCAGTTCGCGCACGGGGACCGGCTGGCCGCCGTCGGCGCCGGGCTGACCCTGGACGACGTGCGCGGCCAGGACGATCCGGAGCGGGTGGTGAAGGCGGTCGACGAACTGCTCACCGACCCCGACTACACCGAGCGGGCCGGGCGACTGCGCGACTGGATCGCGCAGTCGCCCGCCCCGGCGGAGGTCGTGGCCGAGCTGGTCCGCCGGCTGTGAGGCGCGCCCGGGGTCATGCCGTGCTGCGCGCCGCGTGGGCCAGCACCTCGCTGATCGCGGAGACCGGTTGGGCCCCGGAGAGCGAGAACCGCTCGTCGACGAGGAAGCTGGGCACCCCGCGCACGCCGAACGCCCGGCCGCGCTGCTCGTCGGCGCGGACCGCCTCGCCGTAGGCGTCGCCGGCCAGCAGTTCGCGTACCCGGTCCTCGGCGAGTCCGGCCTCGACGGCCAGCCGGACCAGCGTCTCCCGGTCGCCCAGGTAGGCGCCCTCGGCGGTGTAGCCGCGCAGCACCCGCTCGCGGGCCGGCTCGCCGAGGCCCTGCTCCTCGGCGAGGTGCAGGATCCGGTGCACGTCGAAGGTGTTGACCGGGCGCGCCTGCTCAAGGCGGTAGTCCAGGCCCAGTTCGGCGGCGAGCTGGGTGACGGCCGCCAGCCCTTCGAGCGCGCCCTGCGGGCTGAGGCCGAGGTCGCGCTGCATGCACTGGGGGATGGTCAGTTCGCTGTGCTTGGGGCCCCGCGGGTCCAGCTCGAAGCTGCGCCACACCACCGTGACGGCGTCCCGCTCCTCGAAGTCGGCGAGGGCGAGTTCGAGTCGGCGCTTGCCGATGTAGCACCAGGGGCAGACGACGTCGGACCAGGCCTCGACAGTAATCGTTCGCATGGGCAAACCATAAGACAGGAGCTTTCTGAAAGTAAGACCCACTCTCTCAGTGTGTTCGATTTTGCTATGCTCGGAGCATGAGCGCTGGAACCACCGCCGAAGCCGGAACGACCCCTGCCGCGGAAACGACCCCTGTCTCGGACCGGGTGATCGAGGACGCCTTCAGCGCCGACTGCCCCGCCCGTCAGCTGCTGAACCACATCAGCAGCCGCTGGGGGATCCTGATCCTGGCCGCACTGCGGGACGGGCCGACCCGGTTCTACGTCCTGCGCGACCGGATCGACGGGATCAGCGAGAAGATGCTCTCCCAGCACCTGCGCGAACTGACCCGGGACGGCCTGGTCAGTCGCACGGTGGAGCCCTCGATCCCGCCGAAGGTGAGCTACGGGCTGACCCCGATCGGCGGGGAGGTCGCCGTCAAGCTGGACGACCTGCTCGGCTGGATCACCGCGCGGATCGGTGACGTGACGGTCGCCCAGCGCGTGTACGACGAGGCCGAGTAGCCTCCTCGGGGCACGGCCGGGGCGCACCGCGTCCCGGCGGCACGGCGGTGGACCGGCGGTGACGACCCCGCGGACGCGGGGAACCGACCCGACTGTCGAGGAGCCGGACATGCACGTCCTGCACGATTCCCTGCCCGCCCTGCGCCACCCGGAGGCCGAGTCGGCCCTGGTGGGCCTGCTGCTGTTCCGGGGCGAGGAGTCGCTCCGGGCCGCCGCCCAGCGCGCCGCCGCCGAGGCGGTCGTCGACCACTGGCGGGCCAGCGGCCCGGCCCGGGCGGCGCTCTCGCTCAACTGCCTGGTCAGCACCGACAACCGGGCGCTGCTCAGTTACGAGCAGTGGCCGAGCGAGCGGGCCGTGCGGGACTACCTGGCCGACGGGGAGGCCACCGCCGCGGCGGCCGGCCTGCCGGGGGTCACCGACCACTTCGAGCCGGTGCACTACCGGCTGTACCGGAGCAGCAGTTGGGACACCACCCGGGCGCCCGGCTGCATCCTGATCGCGGCCTTCGAGCTCGACGAGGCCGGACCGGACGGTCCCGGCGCCGGGCGCGCCTGGGCGGACGCGGTGCTGGACAGCCTCGACGCCGCGCACGCGGCGGGTGACGCGCCCGAAGGGGCGCTCGGCGCGCACTTCCACATCAGCGCCGACGGCCGGCACGTCCTCAACTACGCCGAGTGGACCTCGGAGGAGGCGCACGCCGCCTTCATGGTCGGCGCGCAGCGGCGCCAGGCGCTCGGGCGGGTGGGCGGCATGCCCACGAAGACCAGTCCGGGGAACAGCCGCTACCGCCTGTTCCGGGCGCTGTCCGCGGCCCCGGACGGCCGGCCCGCGACCGCCTGACGTTCCGTCAAAGTGACCTGGTAGTCCGCCTGAACTGCCCGACGGCTCACCTGAGCCGCCGGTGCGGGGTCCGCCCGACCCGTCGGGCGGACCCGAATGGGCTGACTCATGGAACTGGGCTTACCGAAAGAAAGCCTATAACCTATAGTGGGTGGAGGATGATCTTCTAGGGAGAGGACTTCGTACGCCCATGTCTGAGAGTTCGGCGCCCGCCGCCACACCCGAGGGCGGCTCGCAACGGCCCGCCCCGCTCGTCCTGGTCGCCATCGTGGTGGCCATGCTGCTCGCGTCGATCGACAACCTGATCATGGGCACGGCGCTGCCGACGATCGTCAGTGAGCTGGGGGACGCCTCGCACTTCTCCTGGGTCACCTCCGGCTACATCCTGGCCACCGCCGCGTCCACCCCGATCTGGGGCAAGGTCGGCGACATGTACAGCCGCAAGTGGGCCTTCCTGATCTCGATCGCGGTCTTCCTGGCCGGATCGGTGCTCTGCGGACTCGCGCCCTCCATGGGCGCGTTGATCGCCTTCCGGGTCCTCCAGGGCATCGGCGGCGGCGGGTTGATGGTGGGCGCGCTCTCGCTGATCGGCGTCCTGGTCGCTCCGCGCGAGCGCGGCAAGTTCCAGGCCATGGCCTCCATGGTGATGGGGGCCGCGATGGTCGCCGGGCCGCTGGCCGGCGGCTTCCTCTCCGACCACCTCGGCTGGCGCTGGTGCTTCTACGTCAACGTGCCGTTCGGCGTGCTGGCCATCGGCGCCCTGATGGTGGCGCTGCACCTGCCGGCCAACCCGCGCCCCGGCGCCTCGCTGGACTACCTCGGCGCGGCCGTGCTCGCGACGGCCGTCGTGCTGCTGGCCCTGGTCACCACCTGGGGCGGCACCCAGTACGCCTGGGGATCGCCGGTGATCATCGGGATGCTGGTGGCCGCCGCGCTCGCGGTGGCGCTGCTGCTGGTGATCGAACGCCGGGTGCCCGAACCGATCCTGCCGCTGTGGATCTTCAAGCGGGCGAACTTCTCCGGGGCCGTGCTGCTCGCCTTCTTCGTGGGGGTGGTGATGATCGTCTGTCTCACCTTCCTGCCGGTGTACCAGCAGGCCGTGCAGGGGGCCTCCGCCTCCAACGCGGGCCTGCTGATGCTGCCGCTGCTGCTCTCGATGGTCGGGATCAACACCTTCACCGGAGCGGTCATCTCGCGCGGCGGCCGGTTCAAGTTCTACTCGGTGCTCGGGGCGGGGCTGTTGGTGGCCGGCGTCCTGCTGCTCGCCACGATGGACGTCGACACCAGCCGGATCCTCACCGGCGCCTACATGGTGCTGATCGGTGTCGGGCTCGGGCTGCTGATGCAGATCACCATCGGCGTCGCGATGGAGAGCGTCGAGCTGAAGGACCTCGGCGCGGCCTCGTCCACCGTGACCCTGTCGCGCTCGATCGGGGGATCGCTCGGCCTGTCCGTGGCCGGCATCCTCTTCAGCCGGTCCGGCGACGGAACCGGACTGGACATCAAGAAGGCCAACGGACTCGACGAGGCCGCCCGCGAGGCGTTCCGACGGACCATCGACCACGGGACGCACCAGGTCTTCGTCTACGTCTCCGCCATGGCCCTCGTCGGCTTCCTCGTCTCCTGGTTCATCCGGGCCAGGGCGCAGGCCCCCAGCGGAGCCGCCGTTCCGGAGCAGACCCCCGCGGAAGAGGCGGCCGAGGCGCACTGACGCCCGGTCGGGGCGAGGGAAGGCGCCGGGCGCGGCCGACACCCAGAAACGGAAGTGCTCATGCGCGTACTGTTCACCGTCTTCCCCGCCACCGCCCACGTCCAGCCGATCGTCCCGCTGGCCTGGGCGCTGCAGAACGCCGGGCACCAGGTCCGGGTGGCCATCCACCCGGACGCGGTCGACCTGGTCACCAGCGCCGGGCTGGCCGCCGTGCCGGTCGGCCCGCAGGACCACCTGCAGCACGTGATCGCCTGCAACTCCGACATCGAGAAGCTCGACATGCTCGACGACGCACTCGCCCTGGACACCGCCAGCGACGAGCGCTGGGAGCAGCAGTGGCTGCAGCTCACCCGGATCCTGTCGGTCTTCACACCGGTCCTGCCCGACCTGGTCGAACTGGCCCGCGACTGGCAGCCGGACCTGGTGCTGTGGGACCCGTTCTGCGTGCCGGCCGCGGTGGCGGCGACCGCGGCCGGCGCCGCCCACGCGCGCATCCTGTGGGGGCGCGACAACATCGCCTGGTTCCGGGCCCGCTCGGTGGAGCGGCTCGCCGCCGGCGCCGAGGACCCGGTGCGGGCCCTGATGGCGCCGCTCCTGGAGCCCTACGGGCTGCCCTACACGGAGGAACTGCTGCTGGGGCAGTGGACCGTGGACCCGATGCCGCCCGGCCTGCGGCTGCCGGTGGACCTGCCGTACCTGCCGATCCGCCGGGTGCCCTACAACGGCGCCGCCGTACTGCCGTCCTGGGCCGTCGCCCGGCCCGCGGTGCCCCGGGTCTGCCTCACCCTCGGCGTCGGCGGCCGCGGCCACCAGGTGTTCCAGGAGAGCGGGGTGAGCTTCGCCGAGCTGGTCGAGGCGCTCTCCCGGCTGCCGATCGAACTGGTGGCGGCCGTGGACGGCAAGCAGCGGGCGACCGTGGCCCAAGTCCCCGACAACGTCCACCTGATCGACTACCTGCCGCTCAACCACCTGCTGCCGACCTGCGCGGCCATCGTCCACCACGGCGGTGGGGGCACCTTCGCCACGGCCGTGGCCCACCAGGTGCCGCAGTGCGTGATCCCGATGAACTTCTGGAACGAGAGCGCGATCGGCGCGTACGTGGTGGAGCACGGTGCCGGCATCCGCATCGAGCCGCGGGAACTGACCGCCGAGCGGCTCACCCGCGAACTCACCGCCCTGCTGGCGGACCCGGCCCACGCCGCCGGCGCGGCGGCCCTCCACCGCGAACTGCTGAGCACACCCGGCCCGGCCGAAGTCCTGCCCCTACTGGAAGAGCTGACCAGGCGTCACCGTGCTGGTTAGGCTCGTGCGAAACCGGGACCGTCGGGTCCGGAACAGAGGAGAGACATGCGCTGGGAGAACGTCAACATCAGCTCCGCCGCCGCCTGGCTGGGCCGGTTCGAGGATGTCAGAACCGCTGTGGAGCAGGGCCGTTACGACGCCGAGGAGGCCGAGGCCGACGGCTACCTCGGGGTACGGGTCACCGACACCGGGTCCCCCGCGGACATGGCGGTGACCGCCGGCCGTACCGCGCTCGCCCGGGTCGCGGATCAGATACCGCACGTCGAACTGCTGATGCACGCGAGCTTCGGCTTCCAGGGCATCGACCACTGGAGCCCGGCCGCCTACATCGAGCAGCGCACCGTCGGCGGGTCGGCCTCGGCCATGGAGGTCAAGCAGGCCTCCACCGGCGGCCTGGCCGCCCTGCACCTCGCCGCGGCCCACGTCACCGCGGGCTCGCCGACCTCGTCGGTCCTGGTCACCACGGCCGACGCCTACCGCCTGCCGGTCTTCGAGCGCTACGGCGCGGACGACGGGGTGCTGCGCGCCGACGGCGCCAGCGCCCTGGTGGTCACCCGTCAGGAGGGCGTGGCCCGGGTCCTGTCCACCGTGCTCTGCGGCGACACCACCCACGAGGCGATCCACCGCGGCGACGAGCAGTGGAGCGACGTGGCCGGCAGCAGCGGCTGGCCGGTGGACCTGCGCCACCGCAAGCAGCAGTACTTCGACCGCACCGGGCTGGCCGGCCGGGACGTCGGCATGGCGCTGATCCAGGGCACCCAGAAGGCACTGCACCAGGCCCTGGACGAGGCCGGCACGCGGCCGGACGAGATCGCCCGGTTCGTCTTCCCCAACCTCAGCCTCCCGGCGCAGCGGATGATGTACCAGTGGGAGGCCAACGGGATCGACGAGTCCCGCACCACCTGGGGCTGGGGGCGCGGGGTGGGACACATCGCGGCCGGCGACCAGGCCGCCGGCCTGGCCCACCTGCTGGAGACCCGCGCCGTGCGGGTCGGTGACCGGGTCGTCCTCTGCGGCACGGGCAGCGGATTCAGCTTCGCCGCCGCCGTGCTGGAGATCACCGCCGTCCCGGACTGGTCCGTCAGCTCGGAGTGATCCGCCGGCGCGGCCCGACCCGGGCGGCGCCACCCACCTTCAGAAGAACCGGTACGCCCCGACGGGGCGCACTGGTTCTTCTGTTTTTCCGCACCCGAGAAGGAGAACACGCATGGAGGAAGCAACCGTCGTCGTGGTGGGCGCGGGTCCCGCCGGGCTGATGCTCGCCGGCGAGCTGCGGCTCGCCGGGGTCGAGGTGGTCGTGCTGGAACGGCTGCCCGAACCCACCGGCGAGTCCCGCGGGCTGGGCTTCACCGCCCGCACCATGGAGGTCTTCGACCAGCGCGGGCTGCTGCCGCGCTTCGGCCCGATCGACACCAGCACCGTCGGCCACTTCGGCGGCCTGCCGGTCGACTTCGGGGTGCTGGCGGGCGCCCACCAGGCCGCCAAGACCGTCCCCCAGTCGCACACCGAGGCGGTGTTGGAGGCCTGGGCCACCGAGCTCGGGGCCGATCTGCGCCGCGGCCACGAGGTGCTCTCGGTGGCCGACGAGGGCGACGCCGTCCGGCTCACCGTGCGCGAGCCCGGTGGCACCGAACGGACCCTGCGCACCCGGTACCTGGTCGGCTGCGACGGCGGACGCAGCATGGTGCGCAAGGCGGCCGGGTTCGACTTCCCCGGCACGGCCGCCACGATGGAGATGTTCCTGGCGGACGTGACCGGCCTCGACCTGGAACCGCGGATGATCGGGGAGACCCTGCCCGGCGGCATGGTGATGGTCGGGCCGCTGCCCGGCGGCGTCACCCGGCTGATCCTCTGCGAGCGCGGCGTCCCGCCGCAGCGGCGCACCGGCCCGCCGTCCTACCAGGAGGTCGTCGACGGCTGGAAGCGGGTGACCGGGCAGGACATCTCGCACGGCGAGCCGGTCTGGGTCAGCTCGTTCGGCGACGCCACCCGGCAGGTCACCGAGTACCGGCGCGGACGGGTCCTGCTGGCCGGCGACGCCGCCCACATCCACCTCCCGGCCGGCGGCCAGGGCATGAACACCAGCATCCAGGACTCGGTCAACCTGGGCTGGAAGCTGGGCGCGGTGGCCCGCGGCCGCGCGCCGGAGAGCCTGCTGGCGACCTACCACGACGAGCGGCACCCGGTGGGCCGCCGCCTGCTGATGAACACCCGGGCGCAGGGGCTGCTCTTCCTGTCCGGCGCCGAGGTCCAGCCGCTGCGGGACGTCCTCGGCGAACTGATCGAGTTCCCGGAGGTCTCCCGCCACCTGGCCGCGATGGTCAGCGGCCTGGAGATCCGCTACCCGATGGGCGGCGGGCGCCACCCGCTGCTCGGCTTCCGGATGCCCGACCTGGAGCTGGTCACCGCGGACGGCGGCAAGACCAGCAGCACGGCACTGCTGCGGGCCGGCCGCGGCGTGCTGCTCGACCTGGCCGACAACCCCGTGCTGCGGGGGCGGACCGTCGGCTGGCGCGACCGGGTGGACGTGGTCACCGCCGCACCGCACGGGCTCGACGAGCACGACCCGCTGGCCCGCACCGCCGCCGTCCTGGTCCGCCCCGACGGGCACGTCGCCTGGGCCGCCCCCGGCAGCACCCAGGACCTGCCGATGTCCCTGGAACGGTGGTTCGGGAAGGCGTCGGCATGACGGCACGGCGTGTCGTCATCACCGGCATCGGGGTGCTGGCCCCGATGGGCGTCGGCACCGCGGACTTCTGGCGGCTGATCAGCGAGGGCCGCACCGCGACCCGGCGGATCAGCTTCTTCGACCCCTCCGCGTTCCGCTCCCAGGTGGCGGCCGAGATCGACTTCGACCCGCACCGGCACGGCCTGGGTCCGCAGGAGGTGCGGCGGATGGACCGGGCCGCCCAGTTCGCCGTGGTCGCCGCCCGCGAGGCGGTACGGGACAGCGGGCTGGCCGCCGCGCTGGACCCGTACCGCACGGGCGTCACGGTCGGCAGCGCGGTCGGCGCGACCATGGGCCTGGACCAGGAGTACCGGGTGGTCAGCGACGGCGGCCGACTGGACCTCGTCGACCACCGCTACGCCGTCCCGCACCTCTACGACCACTTCGTGCCGAGCTCCTTCGCGGCCGAAGTGGCCTGGGCGGTGGGCGCCGAGGGCCCCAGCACGGTGGTCTCCACCGGCTGCACCTCCGGCATCGACTCGGTCGGCTACGCGGCGGACCTGATCCGCGAGGGCAGCGCCGACGTGATGGTCGCCGGCTCCTCGGACGCCCCGATCTCACCGATCACCATGGCCTGCTTCGACGCGATCAAGGCCACCACCCCGCGCCAGGACGAGCCGGAGCACGCCTCCCGGCCCTTCGACGACACCCGCAACGGGTTCGTGCTCGGCGAGGGATCGGCCTTCTTCGTGCTGGAGGAGCTCACGGCCGCCCGCCGGCGCGGCGCCCACGTCTACGCCGAGATCGCCGGCTACGCCACCCGGTCCAACGCCTACCACATGACCGGACTGCGCCCCGACGGCCTGGAGATGGCCGAGGCGATCCGGGCCGCGCTGGCGGAGGCGCGGATGAACGGCGACCGGATCGACTACGTCAACGCGCACGGCTCCGGCACCAAGCAGAACGACCGGCACGAGACCGCCGCCTTCAAACGGAGCCTGGGCGCCCACGCCTACGCCGTACCGGTCAGCTCCATCAAGTCGATGGTGGGCCACTCGCTCGGCGCGATCGGCTCGATCGAGATCGCCGCCTCCGCGCTGGCCATGGAGCACCACGTCGTCCCGCCGACCGCCAACCTGCACACGCCGGACCCCGAGTGCGACCTGGACTACGTCCCGCTCACCGCCCGCGAGCACCGGACGGACGCCGTGCTGACGGTGGGCAGCGGCTTCGGCGGCTTCCAGAGCGCCATGGTGCTGGCCCGACCCGAGCGGACGGCGGCATGACCGCGACCGCGGTGGTGACCGGCCTCGGCATCGCCCCACCCGACGGTCCGGGTACGGCGGCTCCAACCCGGCACTCGTGGTCCGGGCCGCACCGGACCCTTCCCCCCTCCCGCACCCACCCCCGACCCTGAGGAGTTCCCCATGGCCATCCGCGAGTTCACCCTGGACGACGTCCGGCGCATCCTGCTGGCGGCCGCCGGCGCCGGGGAGGGCGTCGACCTCGACGCCGACATCCGCGACCGCAGCTTCGGCGACCTGGGCTACGACTCGATCGCGCTGCTGGAGGCCGGCGGCCGGATCGAGATCGAGTGGGGCATCACCCTGGACGACGCCGCGCTGACCGACGCCGTCACACCGGACGCACTGGTCCTGCTGGTCAACTCCCACCTCGCCGCACTCGCCGTCTGACCCGCGCCGGCCGTTCCCGGGGCGCCGCCGCCCCCGGGAGCGGCGCCCCGCATCCGCCCGATTCCCATGGCGCCGTGCGCCGTTGAGACCGACCCGAGGAGTTCCGATGCCCACCACCAAGCGGCTCGCCCTGATCACCGGCGCCACCAGCGGGATCGGCCTCGCCACCGCCCGACTGCTGGGCCGGCGGGGCCACACCGTCTTCCTCGGCGCCAGGAACGCCGAGGACGTCGCCACCACCGTCAAGAACCTGTGCGAGGAGGGCGTCCGGGCCGACGGAACCGTGCTGGACGTGCGCGACGACGCCGGCGCGCGGGCCTTCGTCCAGGCCGCCGTGGGCCGCTACGGCAGCGTCGACGTCCTGGTCAACAACGCCGGGCGCAGCGGCGGCGGGGTGACCGCGGACCTCGCCGACGAGCTCTGGCAGGACGTCATCGAGACGAACCTCACCAGCGTGTTCCGGATGACCCGCGAGGTCCTCAACACCGGCCGGATGCGCTACAAGACCCGGGGCCGGATCATCAACATCGCGTCCACCGCGGGCAAGCAGGGGGTGGTGCTCGGAGCCCCGTACTCGGCCTCCAAGCACGGCGTGGTCGGCTTCACCAAGGCCCTGGGCAACGAGCTGGCGCCCACCGGCATCACCGTCAACGCCGTCTGCCCCGGCTACGTGGAGACGCCGATGGCCCAGCGGGTGCGCGCGGGCTACGCCGCCGCCTGGGACACCGACGAGGCGGCGGTCCTGGAGAGGTTCCGGGCCAAGATCCCGCTGGGCCGCTACTCCACCCCCGAGGAGGTGGCCGGCCTGGTCGACTACCTCGCCTCCGACCTGGCCGCCTCCATCACCTCGCAGGCGCTCAACGTCTGCGGCGGCCTGGGCAACTTCTGAGCCGGCCTCGGCAACTCCTGAGCCGGACGGCCCCCGCCGGGCCCGGCCACCCCGTCGTCCCACCACCGAGAAGGCAGGCACCCGCATGACCGACAACCGGCCGAGCGACCACCGCACCCGCGAGGTGGCGCACGAGGCCACCGCCCCGGCGCCGGCCGCCGACGTCCACCGGCTGATCGCCGGGGCACGGGGCTGAGATGGCCGACGTCGACACCCGGGTCAGCGCACCCGGCGGCCCCGCCGGAGCGGGGAACCGGACCTGGGCCCTGCTGGGCGTGCTGGCCGGGAACATGCTCATCGACGCCCTGGAGGTCTCCACCCTGGTGGTGGCCGCGCCGACGGTCGGGCGGGCCGTGGGGCTGCCGCCGGCCGGCCTGCAGTGGCTGCTCACCGGCTTCGCCCTCGGCTTCGCCGGGCTGCTGCTGCTCGGCCCGCGGCTCGCCGCGCGGTGGGGCCGGCGGCGGGTCTACCTGGGCGGGCTGGCGGTCTTCGCCGCCGCCTCGCTGCTGGCCGGCGTCACCCGGGACCCCGGCGTGCTGGTGGCCACCCGCTTCGTCAAGGGCTGTTGCGCGGCCCTGACCGCGCCGATGGGCCTGGCCATTATCCTGGGCGCCTTCCCGGACGGCCCCGCGCGGCGGCGGGCGATCTCCGTCTACACCTTCTTCGGCGCCTGCGGCTTCAGCGCGGGCCTGCTGCTGTCCGGGGCGCTGACCGGTTGGAACTGGCACTGGACGCTGGCCTTCCCGGCCCCGATCGTCCTGGTGCTGCTCCTCGCGGGCGCCCGGCTGATCCCCGGGCCGGCCCGGGGATCGGGCGCGCCGGCGCCGCCGCTGGACGTGGCCGGCGCGGTGGCCCTCACCGGGACGCTGGTGGCCCTGGTGACGGGCCTGGCCGCCGTCCCGGGGCACGGCTGGACCGGGCCGCGCACGCTCCTGCCGCTGGGCGCCGCGGTGCTGATGGGCGTCCTGCTGGTCGCGGTGGAGCGGGCCGCCGCGCAACCGCTGCTGCGGGCGTCGCTGTTCCGGAACGGCGCGCTGGCCAGGTCCGCGCTCGGGGCCGCCTCGCTCAACGGCTCCTACCTCGGTCTGCTCCTCGTCGTCACCGTGCAACTGCAGGACCGGCTGCACTGGTCCCCGCTCGGGACGGCGCTGGCGATGCTGCCGGCCAGCGCCCCGCTGGCGCTCACCGCCCTGCGGTCCGCGGCCGTGGTGGCCCGGTTCGGGGCCCGGCCGCTGATCGCCCTGGGCGCGCTGGCCGCCTTCGCCGGGGAACTCCTGCTGCTGCGGCAGGGCCTGCCGACCCGGTACGCGAGCGGTCTGCTGCCCACCGTGCTGCTGCTGGGCGCGGCGTTCGTGCTGGCCTTCACCGCGTTGAACACCCAGGCCGTCTCCGGGTTCCCGGACGGCGAGAAGGCCGCCGCGGGGGCGACGTACCAGACCGCGGTGCAGGCCGGCGCCGCGGTGGTGCCGGCGCTGGTGGCGCTGGTCCTGCCGACCGGGCCGGTCGGGGCCGCCACGGCGGGCGCCTACCGGCCGGCCGAGGCCCTGGTGGCCGGCGTCGGCCTGCTGGGCCTGGTCGCGGCGGCGGGCGGCCTGCGCACCACCCGGCCCGGCGGCCGGGGCGGCGGAGGCACCGGGTGACAGCGCGCCCGGTCGCGCCCGGCCGCCCGGGTGACCGGGCGCGGCGGCCCGTCCCGGCGGGGCCTCAGCCGGCCCGGCGCGACCGGGCGCTGAAGGTGGCGTGGACGTCCGCCTCGTCGTAGTAGGTGTGACCGTTGCGGTGCCGGCGCCAGCCCTCCTTCGAGGCCAGCCGGTACACCGTGCCCAGCGGGGTCCGGAACAGGCGGGAGATGTGCTCGGCGGTGAGCCAGCGTCCGGTGGCCCGGCCGCCGGTGCCGCCGAGTTGCCGGACGAGGCTGGTCCACTGGTCGGCGGGCCAGACGTGCGCCGGATCGGTGTCGCAGGCGACCTCGTCCGGGGTGTCGGCCAACGAGGAGCTCGCGGTGGCCGTGAGCTGACCGGGACAGTCCGGGTGCGGGCAGCCACCGAGCCGGGCCCGCTGCGGTGCGGGCGTGGCGCGGGCGGCGCGGCGGGCGGTGCCGACCACCCGGCGGAAGTCCTCGCAGGCCTCGCCGGCCGCGTTGTGGTCGGCCAGCCACGGCAGTTGGCGCAGCAGGAAGTCCGCCAGCCCGGTGGCGGTGCGGGCCGGTGCGGGCAGCGAGCGTTCGGCCGCCACCAGTCCGCTCCACGAACTGAGCAGGGCGAGGACGTCGGTGCGGGCCTGGGCGGCGGCGGCGTTGAACGGGAGGCCCGAGGGCAGGCCGCCCGTGGTCCGTTCTCGTAGTCGGCCCGGCGGCGAGCTGCTCAACAGGTGTTCGCACTCGTGGTACAGCCGGGTGGCTTCGCGGATGTCGGCGGCCAGCCCGTCGCGGCAGGACGTGCAGAGCGGTGGCCGCGGCGGGGCGGTCGGCGCGGGGCCGGGGTCGGGGCTCCGGCGGCAGTGGGTTCCGGGGCAGTTGACGGCGTCGGCACGGGTCGGTCCGGGCACGGTGGTCCTTCTCTCGTCGGGCTGCGGTGCGCTGGGGCTGCGGTGCGGGGGGAGGGGGTCGGGCGCCCCTCCTCGGCAGTCCGGTCAGACCTGGCCGAGCCGGAACCCGACGCCGCGCACGGTGATGATCCAGCCCGGGTCGCCGAGCTTGCGCCGCAGGCTGTTGACGTGGGTGTCCACGGTTCGACTGCGGCTGTCCTCGGTGTCCTGCCACACGTGCCGCAGGATCTGCTGGCGGGTGATGACCGAGCCCGGGGCGTCGGCGAGCAGGCGCAGCAGGTCGAACTCCTTGCGGGTGACCGGGATCGGCTTGCCCTGCAGTCGCACCTCGCGGGTGCTCGGTTCGACGTGCAGCGGGCCGGGCGCGGTCGGACAGGCGGATCGACGGTCCACCGGGACGCGCCGCATCACGGCGCCGATCCGGGCCAGCAACTCGCGGAACCCGTAGGGCTTCACCAGGTAGTCGTCGGCGCCGGCCTGCAGGCCGAGGACCCGGTCGAGCTCACTGTCCACCGAATTCAGGGCCAGCAGCGGCGCGTTGGAGGTCGCCCTGACGGACCGGCAGACCTCCAGGGCGTCGGCGTCGGGCAGGTCGCAGTCGAGCAGGATCACCTCCGCGCAGTGGTGGCTGCGCAGCGCCGCCGCCCCGGTGGTGACGACGTGGGTCTCGTGGCCGTAGCGGCGCAGGTTGCAGGCCAGGGCCTGGGCGTCCTGTTCGTTGCTCTCCACGACGAGCACCCGCCAGGACTCGGCGGCGGGGACCGCGACGCGCGTCGGTGGTGCGGACACGAATGCGGGTCCGGGACCGGGTGCGGGCGGGACGGGTGCCGGTGGACTCGTTCGTACGGAAGGCATGTAGAGGGACGCGGTCGAGTTCGTCACAACCTACTCCTGTGGGGAGGCGCGGCAGGAACTGCTGACGACGTCGGACACCAAGAACGCCCCCGACGTCTTGCCATGGCAGCGTCACACACTTCGACAGGGCACGGGCGCGCGCATAGCACCAAGGTTGATGGCACCGGGTGCCACCCTCGGATGCTGCTGCCGGGACCGTCCGTCCGAGGTGCCCGGCATTCGGGAAACCGGCACGATTTCCCTCGATCTCTTTACACAATCTTCCAGTTGAGGTCACGAAAGGCGGCCCGCCCGGGTCGGGGCGGGCCGGGTCGGGGCAGGGCGGGTCAGTGCGGGGAGAGGACCAGCCGGCGGGCGTTGTTGTGGTAGCCGAGGCGGGTGAAGGCGGCCGCCATGGGGGTGTTGGTGAGGTCGGTGTCGGCCAGGATACGGGTGGGGGTGTCGGTGGCCGCGGGGTCGGCGGCGAGGACGCGGGTGATCTCGGCGAGGATGTCGTCGGCGTAGTGGCGGCCGCGGTGCTCCGGGAGGACGCCGAGGTAGCCGACCACGGGGGAGGAGTGGTTGCGGGAGGGGATGCCGAAGCCGACCGGTTCGCCGTCGGGGGTGCGGGCCACCCGCCACCAGGAGCGGTCGCCGCGCATGGTGTCGCGGTAGAAGGCGACGTCGGCGCGGGCCTGGGCCTCGGCGCCGAGCCGCTCGGCCTCCTTGCGGGTGTCGGCGTCCAGGGTGTCGACCAGGGCGCGGCGGAACAGGTCGACGAAGACCTCGTCGTCGGGCTCGGGCTGGAGGAGGAGGCGGCCGGACGGCTCCGGGAGGCCGGCCTCGGGCGTCCACTCGAAGCGCAGGCGTTCCAGGCTCACCGGCAGGCCGGCCCGGCGGGCCGCGTCCTGGCGCCAGGCCACCGCCGCGACCGTCTCGGGGCGGTCGCGCCAGTCGCCGGGCAGGGACAGGTGGTACTCGGGGGCGGCGTCCGCGCCGGCCGCGGCGTAGTCGGCGTGGGCGGCGGTGAGCACGGCCGCGGCCAGGTCGGTGCGGTCGGCGGCGGAGCGCACCGAGTCGTGGACGAAGACGCCGTCGAGGGCGGAGGGCAGGGCGTCGGCCGGGTCGCCCCACCAGACGGCGAGGGCGAGCGGGGTGCCGTCGGGGGCCTTCTGCGCGATCCAGGTCCACGCGGGGCGGTACTGGCCGTCGGCGAGCCGGGACCGGTAGGTGTCGGCGGTCAGGGCCGCGCCGGGGTCGGGGGCGATCAGCGGGAGGACGCGGTCGAGCTCGGACGCGGTGGTCGGACGGGCGATCATATCGGCTCCGGATCGGTGGAGTTGGCGGAAATCCTGGTCGATGGCGTTCTATCGCACACGATCGGGTCGGCCGGTGGCAAGGGCTCGACGGTGTGACGGCGTCCGAGCAGGCCGACGACGGCGAGGAACAGGCCGGTGAGGCAGAGCAGCAGGGCGCTGCCGCGGTCCCGGGCGGTGCCGAGCAGCCGGCCGACGGTGGAGCCGAGCGGGCCGTCGGGGGCGACCAGCGGTTCGCAGACCCGGGAGGCGAGCGGCCCGGCCAGCAGGTAGCCGAGCAGGGTGCCGCCCTGGGTGAACATCCGGCGCAGGGCGAACACCCGGCCCTGGGCCTCGGGGGCGACCGCGGCCTGCCAGAGCACCTGGGCGCAGCTCGACACCACCGGGAGGCCCAGGAAGAAGGTGAAGGCGGCCGCCGCCAGTGCGGCGGGCCGGGGGTGGAGGCCCGCGGCCAGCACCGCGACGCCGCTGAGGACGGTGGCCCCGGTGACCCAGGCCAGCGGGCGGCGCGGACCGGACCAGATCGACATGGCGACGCTGCCGAACGCCAGGCCCAGGCCGCCGGAGGTGCTGACCATGGCGACGGCGGCGTTCTGCTCGGAGGCCGGCGTGCCGGACAGCACCAGGGGGAGCAGCAGGGCGGTGGCGGCGGCCTCGGCCCCGTTGAGCACGGTGACCACCCGGAGCAGGTGCCGTAGGCCGGATTGGCCGGTGAGGACTCGGCGGCCCTCGGCCAACTCGGCTCGCCAGCCCAGGCGTTCACCGGGACGGTCGGTCTCCCGGCGCGGTCGGCCGGGCGGTTCGGGGAAGCGGGCGACCAGCAGGGTGAGCAGGCCCAGCGCGAAGGAGACCACGTCGACCACCAGGACGGCGCGCAGTCCGCCCGCGCCGAGCAGGACGGCGGCGAGCATCGGGCCGAGCAACTGGGCGGCGGCCAGGGCGGTCTGGGTCATCGCGCCGGCCCGGCCGCGCTGTTCGGGCCGGACCATGCCGGTGACGGCGGCGGCGAGCGCGGGCCACTGGAAGGCGGCGCACAGGGACTCCACGACGGTGGTCGCGTACACCTGCCAGACGGCCAGGTGGCCGGTCAGCTCGGCGGCGGTCAGTGCGACGGCGGTGAGCATGGCCGCGGTGTCCGCACAGAGCAGGACGGTGCGGCGGCGGTGCCGGTCGACGAGGACGCCGGCGGCGGGGGCGGCCAGCATGCCGGGGGCGAAGCCCAGCAGCAGGCCGGTGGCGAACTGGGTGACGGAGCCGGTCTGTTGGTAGATCCACAGGCCGAGGGCGAAGCCGGAGATGCCGGAGCCGAGGGCGGTGAGCAGGCGTCCGGCCCAGACGATCAGGAAGGTGGTCACGGCGCCTCCGGAGGGGGTGGGGGAGGAGTGGTTGGCAGGTGCATGGCATAGCTCCGGTGGCGGCGAGGTGATGGCGAGGCGGTGGCGAGGTGTGGCGGCTGCCGGGGCGGTGCGGCCGGGGTCGGCCGCACCACCCCGGGGCGGCCGGTTCAGCGCAGGTGGGCGGCCAGCACCGGCCCGATCAGGTCCAGCGCCTCGGGCGTGGTGAAGCGGCTGTGCGGGATGTCCAGCGGGTGGTTCTCGATCGGGCCGTCCACGTGCGCGGTCCACAGATCGGTCAGCGGCGCGCCGTCCGCTCCCCGGCCGGGCAGGGCCTCGAAGAAGAGCACCGACCCCCGGTAGCGGCCCGGCGCCTCGCCGGCGGCCAGGGCGAGGTTGTTGCCGGTCACCCGGACCAGTCGGCCGAGCGCCGCCGGGTCCAGCCCGGCCAGCACGCTGCCGCGCTCCCGCAGCAGCTCCAACACGGCTTCGGCGCCCGGGAGTCCGGCCCCGAGCGGCTCGGTGCCGTCGGCCGCCGGGGTGCCGCCGCCTGCCGAGGTGCCGTCGGCGGCGAGGGCGTCCAGCTCGTCGAGGTCGAGGCCGTCCAGCGCGAGCGAGAGGATCTCCGCGTCGCTGGGGCGGCCGGCGTGCCGGAAGCGGCCGGTGGGGTGCGAGTCGAGCATCGCCAGCAGGGCCACCTCCTCGCCCGCCGCCTGGAGTTGACGGGCCAGCTCGTGGGCCACCGTGCCGCCGAAGGACCAGCCGAGCAGGTGGTACGGGCCGCTCGGCTGCACCTCGCGGATCAGCCGCAGGTAGTCGGCCGCCATCTCCTCGACGCTGCACGGAAGTCGGTCGTCCCCGTCCAGCCCGCGGGCCTGCAAGGCGATGACCGGCCGGTCCCGGTCCAGGTGGCGGACCAGGCCGGAGTAGCACCAGCCCAGGCCGCCGCCGGGGTGCACCGCGAACAGTGGCGGCCGGCTGCCGCCGGTGCGCAGCGGCAGCAACTGCCCGAGCCCGTTGCCGGATTCGGCGCCGCCCTCGGCGTCGAGCCGCTCGGCCAGCAGGGCCACGGTCGGGGTCTCGAACAGGGCCCGCAGGCCGATCCGGACGCCCAGCTCGTCCTGGATCCGGGCGGTCAGCCGGGCGGCGAGCAGCGAGTGGCCGCCGAGGTCGAAGAAGTTGTCGTCGATGCCGACGGTCTCCGCGCCGAGCGTGGCGGCGAACAGGCCGCAGAGGACGGACTCGCGGGGGGTGCGGGGCGCCCGGGCGGGTGCGGTGGTGAGGCTCGGCGCGGGCAGGGCACGGCGGTCGAGCTTGCCGTTGGGGGTGAGCGGGAGGGTGTCGAGCAGCACGACGGCGGACGGCACCTGGTGGGCGGGCAGCTGGGCGGCGGCGGTGGCGCGCAGTTCGGCCGGGTCCGGCGCGGTGGTGTCGTCGGCCGGGACCAGGTAGGCCACCAGGCGCTGGTCGCCGGGCTGGTCCTCGCGCAGCAGCACGGCGGCCTGCACGATGTCCGGGCGGGTGGTGAAGTGGGTCTCGATCTCGGCGGGTTCGATCCGGAAGCCGCGCAGCTTGATCTGGTCGTCGGTGCGGCCGAGGAATTCGAGCCGGCCCTCGCCGTGCGCGTCCTCGTGCCAGCGGCCGAGGTCGCCGGTGCGGTACATCCGGGAGCCGGGCTCGCCGAACGGGTCGGGCAGGAAGCGCTCGGCGGTCAGGCCGGGGCGGCCGAGGTAGCCGCGGGTCACCAGGTCGCCGGCGATGAAGAGTTCGCCGCCGACGCCGATCGGCAGCGCGCGCAGCGCCTCGTCCAGGACGTACATCCGGGTGTTCCAGATCGGCCGTCCGATGGTGATCACGCCGGAGGGCGCGGCGTCGCCGGGCTCGATCCGGAACTCGGTGCAGCCGACCGTGGTCTCGGTCGGGCCGTACTCGTTGATCACGGTGGCGCCCGGGTGGCGGCGGCGCCACTCGTCCAGGACCTCGCCCATCAGCGACTCGCCGCCGAGCACCAGCTGCTCGCTGGGCGAGAACCGCTCGGGCAGCGCGGTCAGCAGCGCCAGGTGGCTCGGGGTGGCCTTGACGAAGGTCGGGCGGTCGAACTCCCGTGCGGTGGGGGCCTGGTCGTCCAGTTCGATCAGCTGGACGGTGCCGCCGCTGGTGAGCGGGGCGAACAGGCCGGTCACGGTCAGGTCGAAGGACACCGGCGAGTGGACCAGCGCCCGGCCGGCCACGCTGCCGTAGGCCTCACGGGCCCAGGCCAGGTAGGCGTCCAGCGAGCGGTGCTCGACCACGACGCCCTTGGGGCGCCCGGTGGAGCCGGAGGTGTAGATGACGTAGGCCGGGTTGCGCAGCGACAGCGGCGCCGAGCGGTCGGCGTCGGTGAGGTCGTGGGCCGGCAGTGCGGCCAGCGCGGCGACCGTCTCCGGGGCGTCCAGCAGCAGCCGGGGGTGCTCGGTGGCGGGCAGCCGCCCGGCCGCCTCGGCGGTGGTGAGCACGCACAGCGGCCGGGCGTCGCCCAGGGTGTAGGCGATCCGCTCGCCGGGGTGGGTGAGGTCGACCGGGAGGTACGCCGCACCGGACTTGAGTACGGCCAGTACGGCCACCAGGGTCTCCACCGAGCGCGGGACGGCGAGGGCCACCAGCCGCTCGGGGCCGGCGCCCCGCGCCACCAGGAGGCGGGCCAGCCGGTTGGCGGCGGTGTCGAGCTGGGCGTAGCTGAGGGTGTCGGTGCCGCAGCTGACGGCGGTGGCGTCGGGGGTGCGGGCGGCCTGGGCGGCGAACAGCTCTGGAAGCGTCCGGCCGGGGAGTTCCCGGGTGGGGCCGTTCCAGTCGGTGAACACGGCCGCGCGCTCGCGCTCGTCGAACAGGTCGACGTCCTGGATGGGGGTGTCGGGGTGTTCGGCGGCGCTGCGCAGGATGCGCTGGAACTGGCGGGCGAGGCGCTCGACGGTGGCGGGCTCGAACAGATCGGTGGCGTACTCGATGGTGACGACGAGGCCGTCCGGGGTGCCGTCGGCGGTGTGCTGCTCGGTCACGGTGAAGGACAGGTCGAACTTCGCGGTCCGGCCCGACTCGTCCTCCTGGACGTCGAGTCGGTCGTTGCCGGGTTGGGTGGTGTTGAGGGTGAGGATGGTTTGGAAGAGGGGGTGGCGGTGGGGGGTGCGGGTGGGGTTGAGGGCTTCGACGAGGCGGTCGAAGGGGAGGTCCTGGTGGGTGAGGGCGGTGAGGTTGAGGTCGCGGGTGTGGTGGAGGAGTTGGGTGTGGGTGGGGTTGCCGGTGGTGTCGGTGCGCAGGACGAGGGTGTTGATGAAGAAGCCGATGAGGTGGTCGAGGTGGGGGTGGTTGCGGCCGGCGGTGGGGGTGCCGATGGGGAGGTCGGTGCCGGCGCCGTTGCGGGTGAGGTGGGTGGCGAGGGCGGCGTGGAGGGTGTGGAAGAGGGTGGCGTGGTGGGTGTGGGCGTGGGTGGTGAGTTTGTGGTGGGTGGTGGGGTCGGTGTGGGTGGTGTGGGTGCGGGCGTGGTGGGTGGGGTTGGTGGGTCGGGGGTGGTCGGTGGGGAGGGGGATTTCTTCGGGGAGGTTGGTGAGGTGGGTGGTCCAGTGGGTGAGTTGGGTGTGGAGGGGGGTGTGGGGGGTGTCGGGGTGGCCGAGGTGGTGGTGTTGCCAGAGGGTGTAGTCGGCGTACTGGATGGGGAGTTGGGGCCAGGTGGGGGTGGTGTGGGTGGTGTGGGCGTGGTAGGCGGTGGTGAGGTCTTCGGTGAGGGGTCGCATGGACCAGCCGTCGCCGGCGATGTGGTGGAGGACGAGGGTGAGCAGGTGGGTGTCGGGTGCGGTGGTGAACAGGGCGGCGCGTAGCGGGAGTTCGGTGGTCAGGTCGAAAGGTCGGGCGGAGAGCTCGGCGATCCGGGTGCGGGCGTCGGCCTCGTCGGTGTGGACGGTGGTGAGGGGGATCAGGCCGGGGGTGGCGGGGCGGATGGACTGTTGGGGTTCGCCGTCGGTCTCCGGGAAGAGGGTGCGCAGCGTCTCGTGCCGTTCCACCACGGAGTCCAGCGCGGCCTGGAGCGCGATGGAGTCGATCTCGCCGGGCAGCGGCAGCACCACCGGGATGTTGTAGGAGGCGCGCTCGGTCTCCTCCATCCGGTTGAGGAACCAGAGCCGGGACTGGGCGTGGGAGAGCGGGATCCGTGCGGGGCGCTCGGCCGGGACGAGCTCCGGCAGGGCGGCCGCGGGTCGGGCCCGCTCCAGCCGCTCGGCCAGCAGGGCCACGGTGGGCGCCTCGAAGAGGTCGCGGACCCCGATCTCGGCGGCCAGTTCGGAGCGCACCGCCGCGACCAGGCGCATCGCCAGCAGCGAGTGGCCGCCGAGGTCGAAGAAGTTGTCGTCGATGCCGACCGTCTCCGCGCCGAGCGTGGTGGCGAAGACCTCGCGGAGCGCCTGCTCGCGCGGGGTGCGCGGCTCGCGGGCGGGTGCGCTGGTGAGGCTCGGCGCGGGCAGGGCGCGGCGGTCGAGCTTGCCGTTGGGGGTGAGCGGGAGGGTGTCGAGCAGCACGACGGCGGACGGGACCAGGTACCCGGGCAGCTGGGCGGCGGCCGCCGCCCGCAGGTCGGCCGGGTCCGGGGCGGTGGCGCCGGCGGCCGGCACCAGGTAGGCGACCAGCCGGCGGTCACCCGGGCGGTCCTCGCGCAGCAGCACGGCGGCCTGGGCGATCTCCGGGCGGGCGGTGAAGTGCGCCTCGATCTCGGCGGGTTCGATCCGGAAGCCGCGCAGCTTGATCTGGTCGTCGGTGCGGCCGAGGAACTCCAGGTGGCCCCCGCTCTCGCCGTCGCGCCGCCAGCGGGCCAGGTCGCCGGTGCGGTACATCCGGGCGCCGGGCTCGCCGTACGGGTCCGGGAGGAAGCGCTCGGCGGTCGCGCCCGGGCGGCCGAGGTAGCCGCGGGCCAGGCCGGCACCGGCGATGAACAGCTCACCCGGCACCCCGGCCGGCAGCCGGCGCAGTGCGGCGTCCAGCACCTGGACCCGCATGTTGTCCAGCGGGCGGCCGATCGGCACGGTGCCGCCGATCGCGTCCCCGGCGGCCATCGGGTGCCGGGTGGCGAACACGGTGGTCTCGGTCGGCCCGTAGCCGTCGACCACCCGCAGGGTCGGGTGGACCTCCAGCACCCGGCGCACGGCGGCGGCCGGGACGACGTCGCCGCCGGTCATCACCTCGCGGACGCCGGTCAGGCTCTGCGGCGCGTCCTCGGCGAGCAGCCGGAACAGGCCGGCGGTCAGCCAGAGCGCGGTGACCCGGTGGTCGGCGACCAGGCGTCCGATCCGCTCGGCGTCCAGCTCACCGGCCGGCGCCACCACCACCTGGCCGCCGCCGAGCAGCGGCACCCACAGTTCGTAGGTCGCGGCGTCGAAGGCGTGCGGGGAGTGGAACAGCACCCGCTCGTGGTGGCCGTCGCGCTGCCACCAGCGGTCGGCGGCCAGTGCGGCCACGTCCGCGTGGGTCACGGCGACACCCTTGGGGGTGCCGGTGGAGCCGGAGGTGTACATCACGTAGGCGAGCTGCGCGGGCTGCACGGTCGGAAGTGCGGTGGCGGGGGCGTCCGGCAGCGGCGCCGAGACGTCCACCACCTGCCCGCCGGCCGCCGCCCGGGCCCGGACGTACGGGAGGTCGCGGGTGGTGGCGTCGACCAGCAGCAGTTCGGCGCCGGTGTCGGCGAGCACCAGGTCCATCCGCTCGGCCGGCCAGTTCTCGGCCAGCGGCACGTACGCGCCGCCGGCCCGGACGACGGCCAGCGTGCTGACCACCAGGGCCGTGGAACGCTGCTGGAGCACGGCGATCCGGCGCTCCGCGCCCGCGCCGAGCGCCACCAGGTGGTGGGCCAACCGCGCGGTGACGGCGTCGAGTTCGGCGTAGCTGAGGGTGTCGCTGCCGCAGCTGACGGCGGTGGCGTCGGGGGTGCGGGCGGCCTGGGCGGCGAACAGCTCCGGCAGGGCGGCGGCGGGCAGCGGGTGGACGGCGCCGGTGGCCAGCGCGGTCAGTTCGGCCCGGCCGGAGTCGCCCAGCAGGTCGACGTCCTGGATGGGGGTGTCGGGGTGTTCGGCGGCGCTGCGCAGGATGCGCTGGAACTGCTCGGCGAGCCGCTCGACGGTGGCGGACTCGAAGAGCTCGGCGGCGTACTCGATGGTGACGACGAGGCCGTCCGGGGTGCCGTCGGCGGTGTGCTGCTCGGCGACGGAGAACGACAGGTCGAACTTGGCCGCGCTCTCGAAGTCGACCTGCTCGACGTCGAGTTCGGTTCCTCCCGGTCGGGTGGTGTTGAGGGTGAGGATGGTTTGGAAGAGGGGGTGGCGGTGGGGGGTGCGGGTGGGGTTGAGGGCTTCGACGAGGCGGTCGAAGGGGAGGTCCTGGTGGGTGAGGGCGGTGAGGTTGAGGTCGCGGGTGTGGTGGAGGAGTTGGGTGTGGGTGGGGTTGCCGGTGGTGTCGGTGCGCAGGACGAGGGTGTTGATGAAGAAGCCGATGTGGTGGTCGTGGTGGGGGTGGTTGCGGCCGGCGGTGGGGGTGCCGATGGGGAGGTCGGTGCCGGCGCCGTTGCGGGTGAGGAGGGTGGCGAGGGCGGCGTGGAGGGTGTGGAAGAGGGTGGCGTGGTGGGTGTGGGCGTGGGTGGTGAGTTTGTGGTGGGTGGTGGGGTCGGTGTGGGTGGTGTGGGTGCGGGCGTGGTGGGTGGGGTTGGTGGGTCGGGGGTGGTCGGTGGGGAGGGGGATTTCTTCGGGGAGGTTGGTGAGGTGGGTGGTCCAGTGGGTGAGTTGGGTGTGGAGGGGGGTGTGGGGGGTGTCGGGGTGGCCGAGGTGGTGGTGTTGCCAGAGGGTGTAGTCGGCGTACTGGATGGGGAGTTGGGGCCAGGTGGGGGTGGTGTGGGTGGTGTGGGCGTGGTAGGCGGTGGTGAGGTCTTCGGTGAGGGGTCGCATGGACCAGCCGTCGCCGGCGATGTGGTGGAGGACGAGGGTGAGCAGGTGGGTGTCGGGTGCGGTGGTGAACAGGGCGGCGCGTAGCGGGAGTTCGGTGGTCAGGTCGAACGGCCGGGCGGAGAGTTCGGCGATCCGGGCGTGGGCCGCGGTGTCGCCGTCGACGGCCAGGACGGCCAGCGGGATCAGGCCGGGGGTGGCGGGGCGGATGGACTGCTGGGGTTCGCCGTCGGTCTCCGGGAAGAGGGTGCGCAGCGTCTCGTGCCGCTCCACCACGTCGTCCAGTGCGGCCTGGAGCGCGATCGGGTCCACCGTGCCGGGCAGGCGCAGCACCACCGGCATCGCGTAGGCCCCGGCCCCGCGCTCCATCCGGTTGAGGAACCAGAGCCGGGACTGGGCGTGGGAGAGTGGGATCCGTGCGGGGCGCTCGGCCGGGACGAGCTCCGGCAGGGCGGCCGCGGGTCGGGCCCGCTCCAGCCGCTCGGCCAGCAGAGCGACGGTGGGCGCCTCGAAGACGTCCCGCACGCCCAGCTCCGCCGCCAGCCCGGAGCGCACCGCCGCGACCAGGCGCATCGCCAGCAGCGAGTGGCCGCCGAGGTCGAAGAAGCTCTCGTCGATGCCCGGCTCGCGGTCGGTGCCCAGCACCTCGGCGAAGATCCGGCTCAGGGCGGCCTCGCGCTCGTTCCGCGCGGTCCGGCCCGCGGCGGCCTCCTGGCGCGGCGGGGCGGGCAGCGCCCGGCGGTTCAGCTTGCCGTGCGCGGTGAGCGGGAGGGCGTCCAGCACCACCAGCGCGGACGGCACCATGTAGCCGGGCAGCGCGGTGGCCAACTCGGCGCGCAGGGCGGCCGGTTCGAGCTCGGCGCCGGGCGCCGGGACCAGGTAGCCGACCAGCTGCCGGTCACCCGGCCGGTCCTCGCGGACCACCGCCGCGGCCGCCGCCACCGGCGCCAGCGCGGCCAGCGCCGACTCCACCTCGCCGAGCTCGATCCGGAAGCCGCGGATCTTCACCTGGTCGTCCAGCCGGCCGAGGAACTCGATCGCGCCGTCCGTCAGCCGGCGGGAGAGGTCCCCGGTGCGGTAGAGCCGGGCGCCGGGCGCGCCGTACGGGTCCGGGACGAAGCGCTCGGCGGTCAGGCCCGGGCGGCCGAGGTAGCCGCGGGTGACCTGGGCGCCGCCGATGAGCAGTTCGCCGGGCACGCCGACCGGCACCGGCTCGCCCCGCTCGTCGAGGACGTACGCCCGCACGTTGCCGAGCGGTCGGCCGATCGGGACGGTCGGGGTGGTGGCGAGCTCCTCGGCCTGCGGCCGGTGGGTGGTCACGCCGACCGTGGTCTCGGTGGGGCCGTAGTGGTTGAGCACCGCGCAGTCGGCCCGGCCCAGCAGGTCCCGCACCAGGGTGCTGGTGGAGCCCTCGCCGCCGAGGATCAGGCCGCGGCGGGGGAGCACCCGGTGCTCGGCGGCCGGGCCCTCCAGGGCCGCCAGGTGGGAGGGGCTGATCTTCAGGTAGTCGATCGCGTGCTCGGCGAAGTAGGCCGCCAGCAGTCGGCCGTCCGAGGCGGTGTCGGCGTCCACCATGTGCAGCGTGCCGCCGCCGAGCAGGGCGGCCGAGAGCACCGTGACGCAGGAGTCGAAGGTGAACGGCTGCACCATCGCGTACCCGGCCCCGGCCGCCAGGTCGAGCGCGGAGACCACGGCGGTGCGGTAGTTGAGCACCTGGCGGTGCTCGACCACCACGCCCTTGGGGCGCCCGGTGGAGCCGGAGGTGAACAGCACGTAGGCGGCCTGGCCGGGGTCGACGGCGACCTCCGGGGCGGTGTCGGGCAGCGCGTCGAGGGCCAGCTCCTCGACCACCACGGCCCGCACGCCGGCCGGCAGCCGGTCGGCCGAGGCGGCGCGGGTGATCACCACGGGCGCGGCGGTGTCGGCGAGCATCATCGCCATCCGCTCCTGCGGCTGGGCCGGGTCGATCGGCACGTAGCAGCCGCCGGCCTTGAGCACGGCGAGCAGGGCCGTCACCGTCCAGGCGCCGCGCTCCAGGCAGATGCCGACCGGGGTCTCCGGGCCGACGCCGAGCCCGCGCAGGTGGTGGGCCAGGCGGTTGGCGAGCCGGTCCAGCTCGGCGTAGCGGTGGGTGCCGTCGGCGCCGACCACCGCGACGGCTTGCGGGGTGCGGGCGGCCTGCTCGGCGAAGCGGCCGTGGAAGGTGCCGGCCGGCACGTCCAGGGCGGTGGCGTTCCAGGTGTCCAGCACCAGCGCGCGTTCGGCGGCGGTGAGCAGCGGCAGCCGGCCGATCGGGCGGTGCGGGTCGGCGCAGGCCTCGCGCAGCAGGGTGGCGTAGTGGGCGAGCAGGCGCTCGGCGGAGCGCTCCTGGTAGCGGTCGGTGCGGTAGGTCAGGGTGAGGGCGAGGGTGTCGCCGGTCTCCGAGACGGTGAAGGTCAGGTCCCGCTTGGCGTCGGCCGGGCCGGCCCCGTCCAGCGGGCGCAGCACCAGGTCGCCGGGGGCGTCCTCGGGGGCGGTGCCCGGTGCGGCCTGGTCGAGCACCAGCATGGTGCGGGCCAGTCCGTCCGGGGAGCCGGCCCGCAGGCCCGCGGCCAGCTGCTCGAAGGGCACCTCCTGGTGCCGGAGGTCCTGGCGGGTCGCCTCGGCGGTGCGGTCCAGCAGTTCGGCGAAGGTCGGCTCGCCGGAAAGGTCTCCGCGCAGCAGCAGGGTGTTGACGAAGCAGCCGATCAGGCCTTCGAGTTCGGTGCGCTCGCGGCCGCCGACCGGGGTGGCGACGACCGGGTCCGGGCCGCAGCCGTAGCGGTGCAGCAGGACCTGGAGCGCGGCCAGCGTCACCGTGAAGAGCGTGGTCCGGTGCCGCGCGGCCAGGGCCCGCAGGCCGGTCGCCACCTCGGCGGGCAGCTCCAGGCCGTGCGAGCCGGCGCCCGGGCGGCCGGCGGGGCGGCCGGTGGTGGTGGCGGGCGGCGGGGTGTCGGTCAGGCCGTCGAGCCGCTGCTGCCAGTAGTCCAGGCTTTCCTGGTACGCGGTGCCGTCCAGCCGCCCGCGCTGCCAGGTGGCGAAGTCGCCGTACTGCACCGGCAGCGGCGGGAGTTCGACGCCGGCCGGTCCGTCGGCCAGCCGGTAGGCCGCCCCGACCTCGCCCAGCAGCACGTTCACCGACCAGGCGTCGACCGCGATGTGATGAACAGTCAGCAGCAGTACGTGCTCCTGCTCGCCGGTGCGCAGCAGTGCGGCCCGCAGCAGCGGTCCGGCGGCCAGGTCGAACGGGGTGTGCGCCTCCTCGGCCAGCAGCTCGCGCGCCCGGGCCTCGACGCCGCCCGGAGCCGACCGCAGGTCGGTCACCGGCAGGGTGAACCCGGTGCCGTCCCGTACCAGTTGGACCGGCGAGCCGTCGGCGCCGGCGGCGAGGGTGGTGCGCAGCACCTCGTGCCGGGCGATCACCGTGCGGAACGCGCCGGCCAGCCGCTCCGGGTCCAGCGGGCCGGTGCAGGCCACCGCCATCGGCACGTTGTACGCGGCCGACTCCGGGGCGAGCTGCTGGGCCAGCCAGATCTGCTCCTGGGTGAAGGAGAGCGGCACCGGCGCCCCCGGTGCGCGGCGCGGCACCCCGGCCGGGGCGGCCGGGCGTCCGGCCAGCCGCTCGCGCAGCCGGGCCTCCAGCCGGGCCCGCTGCTCGGGCGACAGCTCGGCGATCCGGCGGGCGGTGTCGGCGGCGCTGCCGGTGGCCCCGGCGACGGCGGCGGCGGTGCGGTCGGTGGACGGCGCGGTGGCGGACTGGGTGGTGCTCATGGTGCTCTCCCGGAGAAGGTCTGGCCGGCTGGGGCGTGTCGGACACGCCCGGAGGCGCGGAACGGACGGCGGAGTCGGTGCGGCGGCGGGCGCGGCGGGTGGTGGCGCCGGGCGGCCGGCGGTGTCGCGCTCAGAACAGGACGCGGGAGCCGGCGGCGGCCCGGGCGTCGCGGGACGGGCGCAGGTCGCGGGCGACGTTGACCCGCTTGAGCCAGCGGTCGGTGCCGTCGAAGCGCGCGGCGAAGGAGCTGCGGCCGTGCACCGCGCGGTAGTTGTCGACGAAGACGATCTCGCCGGGGGCGAGCGCGGCGCCGCCGAGCTTGCGGTCGATCTCGTCGGAGAGCCGCTGGAGCGCGCCCCGGGCCTCCGGGTCCAGCCGGTCCAGGTCCATGAAGTACGGGTCCAGGCACAGGTAGGGGTCGGTCGGCGAGCCGAACAGCACCGGGACGGGCGCGGCGTCGTCGCGCATCCGCTTCAGCCGCTCGTGCGCCTGGTGGAGCAGTTCGGCCTGGCCGGGGAGGGTCCGGCCGGGGCCGCTGTCCAGCATCTGGAGGTGGGAGTTGTCGGGCAGCATGTAGTACCGCGGCTCGGCGAGCACCCGCCGGTCCTCGGCGGAGATCACCAGGTCCTGCACGCCGAGGAAGGTGGTCGGCACCCGGTCCGGGTTGCGCAGGCAGAGCAGGCCCACGTAGTCGCCCCGGTAGGGGTGGAAGGCGTCCTCGACGTGCCAGAAGATGGTCTGGTTGCTGCCGGTGCCGATCTGCTCGTCCTCGTGGCCCGCCACCGGCAGGACGTCGTGCACCAGGTAGCCGTCCTGCTGGGTGGCCCAGGCGATCGGCTCGCCGAGCAGCGACGCGCACAGCAGCAGGAAGATCTCGTCGCGCAGCGTCGGGGAGGTTCCGGTGCGGTGCTGCCAGTGCGCCGGGGTGGCGCCGATCCGGTCCTGGTCGACGCGGTAGCCGGAGACCACGCAGACGCCGGTCGGCTCGTGCAGCCGGAAGTCGGTGAGGAAGCGGCGCAGGGCCTCGGGCAGCCGGTGGGACTGGACGGTCAGCTCGTCCTGGAGGGCCTGGTCCTCCACGTCGCCGTGGCGTCCGGTCAGTTCGTCCAGGAGGGCGTCGACGGCGTCGGCGTCGGCGGGGGTGAGCGTGAGCGTGTTCATGGGGTCGACCTCGGGAAGGTAGGTGGGACGGCGGACGGTCTCAGCGGGCCTCGGGCAGCAGGGCGGCGAGCCGGTCGAGGCCGGCCGCCAGTTCGGCGGAGGCGCCGCCGAAGCCGAGCCGGATGTGCCGGGGGGCGCCGAAGCAGGCGCCGGGCACGACCAGGACGCCGTGCTCGCGGTCGAGCCGGTCGGCGAACGCGGTGACGTCCGCCACCGTGGTGAGTTCGGGGAAGGCGGTGACCCCGCCGGCCGGCAGGTCGGCGGTCACCCGGTCGCGGTGCTCGGCCAGCCACTCGGCCAGCACCGCGCGGTTGGCGGTGGCCTGGGCCAGGCGCGGGCGCAGCAGCTCGTCGGCGTGCCGGACGGCGTGCGTGGCCACCGCCTCGACCAGCGGGGACAGCGCCAGGCTGGTGTAGTCGCGGCGGCGCACGCAGCCGGCCAGCACCTCGGGGGCGGCGAGCGCCCAGCCGACCCGCAGGCCCGGCAGGCCGTAGGCCTTGGACAGGGTGCCGAAGGAGATCGCCCGGGGGTAGCCGGGGGCGGGGTCGGGCAGCGGCTCGCGGTCGTAGACCAGGTGCTGGAAGGCGTTGTCCCAGGCGAGCCAGGTGCCGTAGCGGGCGCAGGCGTCGACGATCGCCGTCTGCTGGTCCGGGGTCACCGTGGCGCCGGTCGGGTTGTGCGGGAAGTTGACCACCACCATGGCGGTGGCGGGGCCGATCAGCGCCAGCAGCTCGTCCTCGTTGGTGACGACGCCGTGCTCGGTGCGCATCGCCCAGGGGACGATCCGGCAGCCCAGCGAGGCGGCCACCTCGACCAGGGCGTGGTAGGCGGGCGCCTGGACGACGACCTCGTCGCCGGGCTTCAGCAGGGCCTGCACGACCAGGTAGATCGCCTCGCTGGAGCCCTGGGTGGCGATCACCGAGCCGGGGTCGGTGCCGTGCCGCTCGGCGAGCGCGGCGCGCAGCGGCTCGCCGCCCAGCGAGTGGCTGTCGCGGAACACGATGTCGCCGAGCGAGGCGGCGTCGGTGCCGGCCAGGGCGAGGACCTGGTCGACGGTGTAGTTCTCGACACCGCTGCTGCTGATGTCGTAGGTGGTGGTGAAGTACCGCTCGCGGAGCCAGTCTTCGAGCAGTGCCGGGGCGATGGTCACGGGTTCCTCCAGGGGGCCGGGTCGGAAGGTCAGGCGGTGGCGAGGCCGTCCTCGGCCTCCAGTTCGGCGAGCAGGGCGGCCAGGTCGTCCGGGTCGGTCTCCTCGGCCTGGAGCTGGACCACGCGCAGGGCCAACTCGGCGACGGTGGGCGCCTCGTAGAAGACCCGCAGGGGCATCTCGACCCGGCAGGTCTCCCGGACCCGGGCGGCGAAGCGGGCGGCCAGCAGCGAGTGCAGGCCCAGGTCGAACAGGTCGTCGTGCACGCCGACGGCCGACAGGCCGAGCAACTCGCCCGCCAGTTCGGCGAGTTCCGTCTCGGCGGGGGTGCGCGGGGCCTGGAAGGCGCCGTCCGCCAGCTCGGCCCGGCCGGGCCGGGGCAGGGCGCCGCGGTCGAGCTTGCCGTTGCCGTTCAGCGGCAGGGCGGGCAGCAGCACGACGGCCGAGGGCACCAGGTACTCGGGCAGCCGCTCGCGCAGCGCGGTGCGCAGTTCGAGGACGTCCGGGGTGCCGCCGGGGGCGGCCGTCACATAGCCGACCAGCCGCTTCTCACCGGGCTCGTCCTCGCGGACCACGACCGCCGCGGTGCCGACGCCGGGCAGTTCGGCGAGCCGGGCCTCCACCTCGCCGGGTTCGATCCGGTGGCCGCGGATCTTCACCTGCTGGTCGGCGCGGCCGATGAACTCCACCTCGCCGTCGGCCCGGTGGCGGGCCAGGTCGCCGGTGCGGTAGAGCCGGGCGCCGGGCTCGCCGTACGGGTCCGGGACGAAGCGCTCGGCGGTCAGGCCCGGGCGGCCGAGGTAGCCGCGGGCCAGGCCGGTGCCGCCGAGGAACAGTTCGCCGGGGGAGCCGACCGGGACCGGCCGGCCGGCCGGGTCCAGCAGGTAGACGGCGGTGTTGGGCAGCGGACGGCCGATCGGCAGGCCCTCGCCGGCCACCGGCTCGTCGGTGACCCGCCGGGTGGCCGAGGTGCAGGTCACCTCGGTGAGCCCGTACACGTGCACCAGCGGGACGCCGAGGCGCTGCCAGGCGGTCAGCAGGTCGCGGCGGACGCGTTCGCCGCCCATCGCGACGAACTTCAGGGACGGCGGCAGCGCGGCGCCGGTGCGCTCCAGCTCGGCGGTCCAGTCGTGCCAGTAGGCGGTGGTCAGTTCGAGGCCGGTGATCCGGTGCTCCGCCAGGTAGCGGGTCAGGTCGACGCCGCCGGCCAGCAGCCGGGCGCCGGGCAGCACCACGGTGGCGCCGGCCGCGAGGGCCGGGAACAGCTCCTCCAGCAGGACGTCGAAGCCGGTGGAGGCCAGCTGCAGGAAGCGGTCGCCGGGGGCGAGCCGGAACTCCTCGGCCATCGCCAGGGCGAAGTTCACCAGGCCCCGGTGGGTGAACATCGAGCCCTTGGGGGTGCCGGTGGTGCCGGAGGTGAAGAACACGCAGGCCAGCGCGTCCGGTTCGGTCGCCAGGGCGGGGCCGACCGCAGCGGTGGGCTCGTCCGGCCCGTCGATCGGGGCGGTCCGCAGCCCGTCCGGCAGCGGGAGGGCGGTGGGGCCGTCGGTGAGCACCAGGTCGGCGCCGGACAGCTCCAGCAGCAGCCGTAGCCGCTCCTCGGGCAGCTCCGGGTCCAGCGTGGTGAACGCAGCGCCCGCCTTGAGCACTCCGAGCAGGGCGGCGACCAGCCGCGGGGTCGGGGCCGCGTGCACCGCGACCACGCTGCCGCCGCCGACGCCCAGCGCGCGCAGCCGGGCGGCGCAGCGCTCGGCGGCGGCCTCCAGTTCGGCGTAGCCGGTGGTGCGGCCCTCGTGCTCCAGCGCCGGGGCGTCCGGGGTGCGGGCGGCGGCCGCCGCGACCAGCTGGTGCAGGCCCCCGGCGGGGACCGGGCGGGCGGTGTCGTTCCACTCGGTGAGCACGGTGCGGCGCTCCGCGGCGTCGAGCAGCGGCAGCCCGGACAGCGGGGTGTCCGGCGCGTCGGCGGCGGCCGACAGCAGCACGCCGAAGCGGTGCGCCAGGCGGGCGATGCCGGCCGGGTCGAACAGGTCGGTCGCGTACTCGACCGTGAAGGCCAGCCCGCCGTCCCGCTCGACGGCGGTGAACATCAGGTCCATCAGGCAGGAGCCGGTGTCCGCGTCCAGCGGGTCCACCCGCAGCCCGGCGAAGCCGGCCCGGGGCGGGCGGGCGCTCTGCAGCGTCAGCATGGTCTGGAACACCGGGTGCCGGGCCGGGTCGCGCTCGGCGCCGACGGCGTCCAGCACCTGCTCGAACGGCACCTCCTGGGCGTCGAAGTCCGCCAGGGTCCGGTCGCGGGTGCGCTCCAGCAGGGCGGCGAAGGCCGGGTCGCCGGAGAGGTCGCCGCGCAGCGCCAGGCTGTTGACGAAGCAGCCGACCAGGCCGTCCAGTTCGCGCTGGCCGCGGCCGGCGACCGGGGTGCCGACCAGGACGTCCTGGGCGCCGGAGAGCCGGCCCAGCAGCGTCTGGTAGCCGGCCAGCAGCACCATGAACAGGGTGGCGCCGTGCCGGGTGCCGAGGGCGCGCAGCCGCTCGGTCAGCTCGGCGGGCAGCTCGAACCCGTGCACCGCCCCGGCCAGGGTCGGTACGGCCGGGCGGGGCCGGTCGGTGGGCAGCTCCAGCACCGGCAGCGGGCCGGCCAGCCGCTCGCGCCAGTGCGCCAGCTGGTCGGTCCAGCGGCCCTCGGCGGCCCGGTCGGCCTGCCAGCGGGCGTAGTCGGCGTACTGCACCGGCAGCGGGGGCAGCTCGCGGCCGTCGTAGAGCGCGCCCAGGTCCTCGACCAGCACGCCCATCGACCAGCCGTCGAGCGCGATGTGGTGGATCACCAGGACCAGCAGGTGTTCGGCCGGCGCGACCCGCAGCAGCAGGGCGCGGATCGGGAGTTCGGCGGTCAGGTCGAACGGGCGGGTGACGAAGGCGTCGACCACGGCCCGGGCCTGCTCGCCGTCGGCGAGGTCGCGGACGGTCAGCGGCGCCTCGCCGACCGGCAGCACCCGCTGGGTCGGCACGCCGTCCACCTCGGGCAGCACGGTGCGCAGCACCTCGTGCCGGGCGGTCAGCCCGCGCAGCGCGGCGGCCAGTGCGGCCTGGTCCAGCTCGCCGCCGATCCGCACCGCGGTGGGCACGTGGTAGGCCGGGTTGCCGGGGGCGAAGCGGTCGAACAGCCACATCCGCTGCTGGGCGAAGGAGAGCGGCAGCGGCTGGGTGCGGTCGGCCGGGAGGACCGGTGGCAGCGGTGCGGCGGCGCCGGTCGCCGGGGTGCCGTCGGCCTCGGCGCGCAGCCGCTCGACCAGCTCGGCCTGGGCGGCCACGGTGACCGCGCCGAACACCTCGCGCAGCCGCAGCTCCACGCCGAACTCGGCGCGCACCGCGCCGACCAGGCGGTTGGCCAGCAGGGAGTGGCCGCCGAGGGCGAAGAAGTCGTCCAGCACGCCGACCTCGGGCAGCTCCAGCAGCCGCTGCCAGATCCCGGCGATCGCGGCCTCCGCGGCGGTGCGCGGGGCGAGCCGGTCGGCGGGCCCGGCGGGGGCGGCCGGCTCGGGCAGGGCGGCGCGGTCCACCTTGCCGTTGGGGGTGAGCGGCAGTGCGGCCAGCTCCGTCCACAGGGCGGGGACCAGGTGGCCGGGCAGCCGCTCGCGCAGCCAGGCGGCCAGTTCGGCGGCGGTGGCGTGTGACGTGGCGGTGGCCGGGGTGGCGGTGGCGGCCGTCCAGTAGGCGGCGAGCCGCTTGTCGCCGGGGGCGGTCTCGCGGGCCACCACGATCGCGTCGGCCACCGCGGGGTGGCCCAGCAGGACGCCGGTCACCTCGCCCGGCTCGACCCGGAAGCCGCGGATCTTGACCTGGTGGTCGGCCCGGCCGAGCAGCTCCAGCTCGCCGTCGGCCCGGCGGCGGGCCAGGTCGCCGGTGCGGTAGAGGCGCGCGCCCGGCACCCGGCCGTACGGGTGCGGCACGAAGCGCTCGGCGGTCAGGCCGGGGCGGCCCAGGTAGCCGCGGGCCAGGCCCTCGCCCGCCACGCACAGCTCGCCGGGCACCCCGACCGGCACCGGGCGCAGCAGCCCGTCCAGCACCAGCAGTTGCTGGTTGTCCAGCGGGTGGCCGTACGGCACCGGGGCGGCCGGGTCGGCGTCCTCGGGCACCGGGTACTCGTTGTTGCAGAAGGCGGCCTCGGCCACGCCGGCCGAGTTGACCACCCGGCAGCCGGGCGCGGCGGCCCGCAGCCGGGACGGCAGCGCGGGCGGCAGCACGTCCCCGCCGATCAGCGCGGCGCGCAGGCTGTCCACGGTCAGGCCGTGCTCCTCGGCGGCGGTCAGCATCGCCTCCGTGCCGGCCGGTCCCATCGACCAGACGGTCACCCGGTGGCGGGCGACCAGCTCGGCCCAGTGCCGCGGGTCGCGGGCGGCGTGCGGCGCGGGGAAGACGGCGGCGGCGCCGACCACCAGCGGGGCCAGGCAGTCGTGCACGGCCGGGTCGAAGCTCGGCGAGTGCAGCGCGATCATCCGGTCGCCGGGCCCGAAGCCGTGCGAACGGGCCAGCCCGGCGAAGGTGTTGACGATGGCGCGGTGGGTGACGGCGACGCCCTTGGGGCGCCCGGTGGAGCCGGAGGTGTACACCAGGTAGGCGAGGTCGGCCTCGCCGGTTCCGGCCGGGTCGCCGCTGCCGTCGTCCTCGCCGCGGCCGAACTCCGGTCCGTCCTCGGCGATCTCCTCCAGCAGCAGCACCTCGACGCCGGCCGGGAGCGCGTTCGCGGTGGACCGGTTGGCCACCACCACGGCGGGCCGGGCGTCGTCGATCATGAAGGCCAGCCGGTCGGCCGGGTAGGACGGGTCCAGGCCGAGGAAGGCGCCGCCGGCCCGCAGCGTGCCGAGCATGGCGGCGCTGAGCCCGGCGCCGCGCTCCAGGCAGAGCGCCACCGGCACCTCCGGCCCGACGCCGTGCGCGCGCAGCCGGTGGGCGATCCGGCCCGCCCAGGCGTCCAGCTCCCGGTAGTCGAGGGAACCCGACTCGTCGACCGTCGCGAGCGCCTGCGGGGTACGGGCGGCCTGGGCGGCGAACAGCTCGTCCACCCGCCGGCCGGCCGGGAGTTCGCGGTCGGTGTCGTTCCAGTCGTGCAGCTCCCGGGCCAGTTCGGCGGCGGTGAGCAGCGGCAGTTCGGACAGCCGGGTGGCCGGGGTCCGGACGGCGGCCGTCAGCAGGGTGGTCCAGTGGCCGAGCAGCCGGGCCACCGTGGGGGTGTCGAAGAGGTCCCGGGCGAACTCGGCGAAGCCGGTGAAGCAGCCCTCCTCCTCGGTCAGTTGGAGGTCGAGGTCCAGGTGGGCGCTGTCCCGGGCGACGGCCACCGGCTCGACGGCCAGGCCGGCCAGCGCGGGCGTGGTGGCCGGCGCGTTCTGCAGCACGAAGCCGACCTGGGCCAGCGGGTTGCGGGAGAGGTCCCGGCTGGGCGCCAGCTCCTCGACCAGCCGGTCGAAGGGCAGCTCCTGGTGCTCGAAGGCCTCCAGCGCGGTGCCCCGCACCCGCTCCACCAGTTCGGTGAAGCTCGGGTCGCCGGCCAGCGAGGTACGCAGCAGCACGGTGTTCACCAGCGCGCCGACCAGCAGTTCGGTGCCCGGCGCGCGGGTGGCGGGCCCGGTCGCCACGACGACCTCGGCGGTGCCCGCGTGCCGGGCCAGCACCGCCTGGAAGGCGGCCAGCAGCACCATGAACGGGGTGGCCCCGGCGGCCCGGGCGAGGTCGCGGACGGCCTGCGAGGCGGCCGGGCCGAGGCGCACCGGGGCGGTCGCGCCGCGGAAGCTGCGCACCGCCGGGCGGGGCCGGTCGCCGGGCAGCTCCAGGGCCTGCGGCGCGCCGGCCAGCCGCTCGCGCCAGTGGGCGAGCAGCCGGTCGCCGAGGCCGCCGTCCAGCACGGCCTGCCGGTGGGCGACGTGGTCGGCGTAGCGCAGCGGCAGTTCGGGCAGCCGGACCGGGCGGGCCTCGGCCAGGGCGCCGTAGCACTCGGAGAGTTCGGACATCAGCAGGCCGAAGGACCAGCGGTCCACCACGATGTGGTGCAGCACCACGACCAGCAGGTGTTCCTGCGGCCCGAGGGCGATCAGCTCGGCCCGCAGCAGCGGACCCTTGGCCAGGTCGAAGGGCTGCTCGGCGAGCCGGCCGGTCAGCTCCTCGACCTCGGCCGGGTCGGCGCCGGGGGCCTCGGTCAGGCCCAGCTCGAAGACGCGGCGGGGCAGCACCAGTTGGACCGGGACGCCGTCGCGGGCCGGGAAGACGGTGCGCAGCGCCTCGTGCCGGTCGACCAGCTGCTGGAAGGCCTGCCGGAGGTGGTCGACGTCGAGCGGTCCGCGCAGCCGCAGGGCGGCGGCGGTGTTGTAGACGCCGCTCGGGCCCTCCAGCCGGTCGATCAGCCAGAACCGGCGCTGGGCGGCGGAGGCCGGCAGCACCTCGGCGCTGCGGGGGGCGGGGGCCACGGGGTGCTCCTTCGTGGTGGTGGGAACGGGTGCGTGCGGGGCGGGGGTCACCGGTCGCCGCCCATCAGCTCCGCCAGCTCCTCGGCGGACAGGTCGTCGAAGCCGGTGTCGTCGGCCGGGACGGCCTCGCGCACCGGGACGGCGGCGGTGACCGGTGCCTCGGCGGCCGGGGCGCGGCGCACCGCCTCGGCGTACTCGCCCAGCAGCGGTGCCTCGAACAGCGCCCGGACCGGCAGCTCGCGGCCCAGCGACTCGCGGACGGCGGCGGTGACCTGGACGGCCAGCAGGGAGTGGCCGCCGAGGTCGAAGAAGTCGTCGGCCAGCCCGATCCGGGCCACGCCGAGGACGGTGCTCCAGATCTCGGCGAGCGCCCGTTCGGTCCCGTCGCGCGGGGCGAGCAGTGCGGTCGAGCCGGTGGACCAGTCCGGCGCGGGCAGGGCGGCCCGGTCGAGCTTGCCGTTGCCGGTCAGCGGCAGCGCGTCCAGGGTGACGAAGGCCTCCGGGACCATGTACTCCGGCAGCCGTTCCCGCAGGTGGGAACGGAGCCGGGGGACCAGGTGGCGGGCGGCCCGGCCGCGGTGCGGGTCGTTGGCCCAGTGCGGCCAGGGCAGGCCCGCGTCGTCCCCGGCGGGTGCCGGCGCGGTGTGCGGCTCGGTGCCGGCCGGGCGGAAGGCGGCGTCGAAGCGGCCGGTCGGGTCGCCGGTCGCCCAGCTCAGCTCGACGCAGTGGCCCAACTCCTCGGCCAGTTCGCGCAGTTCCTGCGGGTCGAGGGCGGCGGGCCGGTCGGCCTGGTCGGCCTGGACGGCCCCGGCCGCGCCGGCCTGCTCGGCCCCGCCGACCGCGCCGACCAGTCGGGCGGCGGTGCGGGCGTCGGCGTCCACCCGGGCGTTGGGGATGCCGGTGACCACCAGTGGGGAGCCGTCCAGCAGCGCCCCCAGCTCGCCGCCGGTCCACGGCACCGTGCGCACCTCGGCCGGGGCCGGTTCGGCGTCCAGGTGCAGGACCACGTCGTAGCGGTAGCGGGTCATCTCGTTGCGGTCGCGCCCGGGCTTGGGCCGCACCTCGACCCGGCCGATCCGCGGGACCTCCCGGCGCAGCGCGGCGAAGAAGCGCGGGTCGAGCAGCAGTTCGTCCTCCTGCCGGACGGCCTGGCGGACCTGCCGGGCCAGTTCGGCGTCGGCCGTCCCGGCGGGCAGGCCGGGCTGCAGGACGGACACCTGGAAGGCGTCCAGCAGGGCCAGGTGCCGGACGTCGCCGACCACGATCCGCCCGCCGGGCGCCAGCAGCGCGGCGGCCCCGGTGAGGACCTCGACCAGGTAGCCGGCGCTCGGCAGGTACTGGGCGACCGAGTTGACGACGACGGTGTCGAACCCGCCGACCGGCAGGCCGTCCAGCTCGTGGCCGGCCCGGCGCAGCAGCCGCACGTGCTCCCAGTCGGCCGGCAGGTGGCGGCGGACGTGCGCGACGGCGCTGTCCGACAGGTCGAGGGCGGTGTACTGCTCGCAGTGGCCGGCCAGCCGGAAGAGCAGCAGGCCGGTGCCGCAGCCGATCTCCAGCACCCGGCGCGGGCCGGTGCCGCGGATCAGCGCGACGGTGTCGTCCACCCAGCGTCGCATCTCCTCGGCCGGGATCGGCTCGCCGGTGTAACTGCTGGTCCAGCCGCGGATGTTGAAGGTGGGGTCGGCGCCGCCCACCTGCTCGTACTGCTCGTAGGCGGTGTCGAAGACGGTCCGCCACTGGGCGACCTGCGCGGCGTCGCCGGTCGCCTCGGTGTCCGTGCCCTCGGTGTCGTCCGTCGCCTGGGTGTCGTTCGGGGTCTCCTCGGGGACGACGTAGGCGACCAGCCCGAGGTCGCCGCCCGGCGCCTCGCGCGGCAGCACGGCCGCGTGCCGCACGCCCGGGTGGTTGCCGAGCTCCGCCTCGATCTCGCCGAGCTCCACCCGGTGCCCGCGGACCTTGACCTGCTGGTCGATCCGGCCCAGGTACTCCAGCGTGCCGTCCGGCAGCCGGCGGGCCAGGTCGCCGCTGCGGTAGAGCCGCTCGCCGTCGCCGACGGGGGAGGGGACGAAGCGGTCGGCGGTCAGGCCCGGGCGGCCCAGGTAGCCGCGGGCCAGGCCGGGGCCGCCGACGCACAGCTCGCCGGGCGTGCCGGGCGGCACCGGCTCGCCGCGACGGTCCAGCAGGTGCACCGCCAGGTCGGCCAGCGGCTGGCCGATCACGCTGCCGGGGGCGGCCAGGTCGGCGGCGCCGAGCGGGTGCGCGGTGACGTGCACCGTGGTCTCGGTGATCCCGTACATGTTGACCAGCCGCGGGCCGTCGGGGTGCCGGGCGGCCCAGGCGCGCAGCGCGCCCGGCTCCAGGGCCTCGCCGCCGAACACCACGTGCCGCAGGGCGAGCGGCGGGCTGCCCGCCTCTGCGTCCGCGTCGGCGAACCGGCGGAAGGCGGTGGGGGTCTGGCTGAGCACCGTGACGCCCTCCGCGCGCACCAGCGCGTGGCAGGCGGCCGGGTTCTGCCGGGCCTCCTGCGGCACCACCACGACCCGGCCGCCGTGCAGCAGGGCGCCCCAGATCTCCCAGACCGAGAAGTCGAAGGCGGCGGAGTGGTACAGCGACCAGACGTCCTCCGGGCCGAACGGCACGTCCGCGGCGGCGGCCTCGAAGAGCCGCAGCACATTGGCGTGGGTGAGCAGCGCGCCCTTGGGGCGGCCGGTGGTGCCGGAGGTGTAGATGACGTACGCGAGGTGGTCCGGGCGCAGCGGGGCGGGCTCCAGCGGCTGCCCGTCCGCGGGCTGGTCGACGGTCAGCACCGGGATGCCGTCGGCGAGCGCGGTGTGCTCCGGATCGGCGACCAGGGCCACCGCGCCGGAGTCGGCGAGGGTGTAGGCCCGCCGGTCGGCCGGGTGGCGGGGGTCGAGCGGGACGTACCCGCCGCCGCTCTTCAGGATGCCCAGGATGCCGGTGACCAGCGCGGTCGAGGGGTCGACGCAGATCGCCACCCGGCTCTCCGGGCCCACCCCCAGGGCGCGCAGCCGTCGGGCGAGGGCGTCCGAGCGGCGGTCCAGCTCGGCGTAGCTCAGCCGCTCCGGGCCGCAGCTGACCGCGATCGCGTCGGGGCGCAGCCGGACCTGCTCGGCGAACGCGGCCGGCAGGCTGACGGGCCCGGGGGCCGCAGCCGTCCGCGCGGTGCCGGCCGCCAGCTCGGCCGCGCGGCCGGCCGCGTCCAGCAGCGGCAGGGCGTCCAGCCGGGTGTCCGGGGCGGCGACCGCGGCGGCCAGCAGGTGCAGCCACTGGTCGATGAACCGGCGCACCGTGCGCTCGTCGTACAGCTCGGTGCGGTAGTCGGCCAGGCCGGTCAGGCCCTGCGGCGTCTCGGTGACCTGGAGGTGCAGGTCGAACTTGGCGGTGCCGGTGTCCACCGCGGCCACGTCCATCCGCAGCCCGGGCAGCTCGATCCTGGTCTCCGGGGTGTTCTGCAGCACCAGCAGCAGATTGGCGAACGGGGTGCGCCCGCCGGCGTCGCGGTCCGGGCGGACCTCCTCGACGATCCGCTCGAACGGCACGTCCTGGTGGGCGTACGCGGAGAGCGCCGACTCCCGGACCCGGCCGAGCAGTTCGCGGAAGGTCGGGTTGCCGGACAGGTCGGTGCGCAGCGGCAGCATGTTGACGAAGAAGCCGATCAGGCCCTCGGTCCGGGCCTGGTTGCGGTTGGCCACCGGCGAGCCGACCACCAGGTCGCTCTGCCCGCTCCAGCGCTGCGCCACGGCGGTGAAGCCGGCCAGCAGCGCCATGTACAGCGTGGCGTCGTGCTCCCGGGCGAGCGCGGTGAGCCGGGTGGCGAGGTCGCCGTCCAGCCGCCACGGGAAGGAGGCGCCGGCGAAGCCCTGCCGGGCGGTGCGCGGGCGGTCGGTGGGCAGGTCCACCGCGCTGGGCGCGCCGGTCAGCCGCTCCCGCCAGTGCGCCAGCTGGGCGTCCAGTGCCTCGCCGGACACCTTCTCGTGCTGCCAGAGCGCGAAGTCGGCGTACTGGACGGGGAGTTCCGGGAGCTCAGCCGGCGCGGGGCGCCCGTCGGCGGCCGGCCGGTAGTGGTGGGCCAGCTCGCGGACCAGGATGTCCAGCGACCAGCCGTCCGCCACGATGTGGTGCAGCGCGAGCACCAGGACGTGCTCCTCCTCGCCCAGCCGGGCCAGCCGGCCGCGCAGCAGCGGTCCGGTGGTCAGGTCGAACGGACGGCGGCTCTCCCGCTCGGTCAGCTCGGCGAGCGCGGCCGCCCGCTCGTCCCCGGCCAGCGCGGACAGGTCGGTGAGCGGCAGCGCGACCTCGGCCCGGGCGTGCACGACCTGCTCGGGCCGGCCGTCCTCGGCGCGGAAGGTGGTGCGCAGCGCCTCGTGCCGTGCCACCACCAGGTTCAGCGCCCGCTCCAGGGCGGGCGCGTCCAGCCGGCCGGCGAACCGGACGGTGCAGGCGATGCTGTAGAGCGGGCTCGGGCCGGCGAACTGCTCGACGAACCACAGCCGTTGCTGGGCGAAGGAGAGCGGCAGCCGGACGCCCTCGGCGCGGGGCGTGATCGGACCGGCGGCGTCGGTACGGGCGAGGCCCTGCTGCTGGAGCAGTTGGGCGAGCAGCCGGCGCTTCTCGGCGGAGAGCGCGGGGCGCTGGGGTGACTGGGTCATTGGGGAGTCCCGGGAGGGTCGGCGAGCGCGGTCAGGAGGTGTGGTGCGGCAGCGGGAACTCCCGGCAGAGCCGGGCGACTTGGTCGCGCACCTCGGCGCGGACGGCCGGGTCGAGGGCGAAGCCGTCCGTGCCGTGCGGCACCACGGCGGTGAGCACCCGGTCGACCAGGGCGGCGCAGCGGCGCAGTTCGGCCGGGCCCATGCCGCGCAGCGCGAGGGTGTTGGTGCCGAACCGGACGCCGCTGGTGATCCGGGGGCCGTGCGGGTCGCCCGGGATCCGGTTGCGGTTGACCACGATCCCGCAGCCGGCCAGCGCGGATTCGGCGATCGCGCCGGTCAGCCCGCGCCGGCCGACGTCCAGCAGCACCATGTGGTTGTCGGTGCCGCCGGTGACCAGGGTGTGGCCGAGGCCGGCGAAGGCCTCCGCCAGCTCCCGGGCGCCGGTGACCACCCGCTGCGCCAGGGCGCGGAACTCCGGCTGGGCGGCGATGTCGAAGGCGCGCGCCTTGGCGGCCACCGCCCCCAGGTCGGGGGTGCCCTGGAGGAACGGGAAGGTGCCGTGGGAGATCGCCTGGGCCAGGGTGCGCCTGGTGCCGGGCAGCGGCAGGTCGGCGTCCCGGCCGAGCAGGATCAGGCCGCCCCGGGGGCCGTAGAGCTGCTTGTAGGTGCTGGTGGTGGTGGCGTGCGCGTGGTCCACCGGGCTGGGGTGCAGTCCGGCCGCGACCAGTCCGGCGATGTGCGAGATGTCGGCGAGCAGGAAGGCGCCGACCTCGTCGGCGATCCGGCGGAAGCGGGCGAAGTCCACCGTGCGCGGGTAGGCGCTGGCACCGCACACGATCACCTTGGGCCGGTGGGTCCGGGCCAGTTCGGCGACCTGCTCGTAGTCCAGCAGGCCGTCGGCGTCGGTGCCGTAGCCGACCGCGTGGAAGAACCGCCCGGACACCGAGGCCGGCGAGCCGTGGGTGAGGTGGCCGCCCGCGCTCAGCTCCATGCCGAGCAGGGTGTCGCCCGGCTTCATCAGGGTGCACAGCACGATCTGGTTGGCGGTGCTGCCGGAGTGCGGCTGCACGTTGGCGTACCGGGCGCCGAACAGCGCGCGGGCCCGCGCCACCGCCAACCGCTCGACCTCGTCGACCAGTTCGCAGCCCGCGTGGTAGCGGGCGCCCGGGTAGCCCTCGGTGGTGACGTTGGAGATGCTCGCGCCGGCGCAGGCCAGCACCGAGGGGTCGGCGCTGCTGGAGGCGGCCACCATGGCCAGCGTCTCGTTCTGCCGGGTGTGCTCGCGCTCCAGCAGGTCGGCCAGCAGCGGGTCGGCGGCGGCTAGGCGGTGCGCGCCGAGTGCGGCGTGACGGGCCAGGGTGTCGGTGCTCGTGGTGGTGGTGATGCTCATGCGTGGCTCTCCTCGTGCTCCACGGGCCGGTCCGCTCGGGCGAGCAGTCCGTGGGCCTCCTCGTCGGTCATCTCCAGCAGGGCGGCGGCGATCCGGGCCACCGCCGCGACGTCGGTGCCGGTCTCCCGGCCCCGGGCGGCCAGCCGCTGCGCCTGTTCGGCGAGGGTGGGCGCCTCGAACAGCTCGCGCAGCGGCAGTTCGACGCCGAAGGTCTCCAGCACCGCCGAGGCGAGCCGGGTGGCGAGCAGCGAGTGCCCGCCGAGGGCGAAGAAGTCGTCCTCGGCGCCGACCTGCTCGACCTCCAGCAGTTCGGCCCAGAGCGCGGCCAGCACCCGCTCGGTGTCGTCCCGGGGGGCGACGTACGCGGCGGTGGCCCGCTCGGCCGTGGCGTCGGGCTCCGGGAGTGCGGCGCGGTCCACCTTGCCGTTGGGCGACAGCGGCAGCGCGTCCAGCGTCACGAACACCGACGGGACCATGTACTCGGGCAGTTCGGCCCGGAGCAGGGCGCGCAGCTCGGCGGCGGTCGGGGTCGGCGCGTCGGCCGGGGCGGCGACCAGGTAGCCGATCAGCCGGCGCTCGTCCCCGCTGCCGCGGGCCGCGACCACGGCCCGTTCGACGCCGGGGTGGCGGCGCAGCACCGACTCGATCTCGCCCAGCTCGATCCGCAGGCCGCGCAGCTTGACCTGGTGGTCCAGCCGGCCGATCAGCTCGATCACCCCGTCGGCCCGGGTGCGGGCCAGGTCGCCGGTGCGGTACAGCCGGGCGCCGGCCGGCACCGGCCCGTCGCCGGCGCCCGGGTGCGGGCGGTAGCGGTCCGCGGTCAGGCCCGGGCGGCCCAGGTAGCCGCGGGTCAACCCGGTTCCGGCTAGGCAGAGTTCGCCCGGGACCCCGACCGGGGCCGGCTCCAGCGCCGGGGTCAGCACCACGGCCTGCTGGTTCACCATCGGGCGGCCGTACGGGATGCTGGTCCAGGCCGGGTCGACCTCGCCCACCGGGTAGGTGATGGAGTGGACGGAGGCCTCGGTGGCGCCGCCGAGGGCGATGAAGGCCAGCCCAGGCGCCAGCCGGCGGAACCGCCCGGGCAGCGGGACCGGGATCCAGTCGCCGCCGAAGAAGGCGACCTTCAGCTTGGGCAGCCGGACGTTGCGCTCCTCCCCGGCCCGGACGAAGGCGTCGGCCAGCGCGGGCGCCGAGTTCCACACCGTCACCCGGTGGCGGCGCACCAGGTCCACCCAGTGGTGCGGGTCGCGGGCCCGGTCGGGGTGCGGCATGACCACCGCGCCGCCGGCCGCCAGGATGCCGAGCGTCTCGTAGACGAACATGTCGAAGCTGGGGGAGGAGAGGCCGAGCACCCGGTCGTCCGGCCCGACGCCGTAGGTGTCGTTGAGGTCCAGCAGGTTGTTGACGGCGCCGCGGTGCGGGACGGCGATGCCCTTGGGGGCGCCGGTGGAGCCGGAGGTGTAGATGACGTAGGCCAGGTTGTCCGGGGCCGGGCCCGGGCGGTCGGCGGGCTGCCGCTCGGCGGGCCACCGGTCGGCGTCCTCCACCTCCAGCAGCGCGGTGCCCTCGGCCGGCAGCAGTCCGGCCAGGGCGCGTTCGGTGAGCACCACCGGCGGCGCCGCGTCCCGGAGCATGAAGGCCAGCCGCTGTTCGGGGTAGGACGGGTCGAGCGGCAGGTAGGCGCCGCCGGCCTTGAGCACGCCGAGCACGGCGGCGATCAGGGCCGGGCCCTTGGCGAGGCAGACGCCGACCGTGGTGTCCGGGCCGACGCCCAGTTCGGCCAGCCGCCCGGCGATCCGCTCGGCCAGCCCGTCCAGGGCCGCGTAGCTCAGCTCGCCCTCGGCGTGCAGCACGGCCGGTGCCTGCGGGCGCTCGGCCAGCCGGGCCTCGAACAGCTGGTGCAGGCAGGCCCCGGCCTGCGGGTAGTCGTGGGCGGTGTCGTTCCACTCGACCAGGGCGCGGTGGCGCTCGGCCGCGGTCAGCATCGGCAGCGCCGACAGCCGGGTGTCGGGGGCGGCGACGGCGGCGGCCAGCAGGGTCCGCCAGTGGCCGAGCAGCCGCTCCACCGTGGCCGGGTCGAAGAGGTCGCTCGCGTACTCGACGGTGCCGGTGAACGCGCCGTCCAGTTCGCGCAGTTGGAGGTTGAGGTCGAGCTGCGCGCCGCCCCGCGGCACCTCCCGGACGGTCACCGCCAGGCCGGGCAGCTCGGGGGCGGCCAGCGGGGCGTTCTGCACCAGCAGCAGCGACTGCACCACCGGGTTGTGGCTGAGCGCCGGGCCGGTCGACCGCTCCGGGAGCATCCGCTCGAACGGCAGCCGCTGGTGCTCGAAGGCGTCCAGCGCGGACCGGCGGACCCGGGTCAGCAGGTCGGCGAAGGTGGGGTCGCCGGTCAGCGCGGTGCGGATCGGCAGGATGTTGACGAAGCAGCCGATCAGTCCCTCGGCCTCGGCCGGGCGCACCCCGGTGCCGGTGCCGACCACGATGTCCTCGCTGCCGCTGTGCCGGGCCAGCACCGCCTGGAAGGCGGCCAGCAGGGCCATGAACGGGGTCACCCCGGAGCGACGGCACAAGGCCTTTACGGCGTCGGACAGTTCGGCCGACAGTTCGACCGGCAGGGTGGCGCCGCGCAGCGACTGCGCCGCGGGGCGCGGGCGGTCGCAGGGCAGCTCCAGCAGCTCGGGCGCGCCGGCCAGGGCCCGGTGCCAGTGGGCGCGCTCCCGGTCGTCGTCGGCCGCCTGGGTCTCGGCCTCCCAGACCGCGAAGTCGCCGTACTGGACGGGGAGTTCGGGCAGCTCGTCGCCCTGGCCGGCGTAGCACCGGGCCAGCTCGGCGAGCAGCACGCCGACCGACCACATGTCGGCCACCAGGTGGTGGACGGTGACGGCCAGCACGTGCCGCTCCGGCGCCAGCCGGTGCAGCGTCGCGCGCAGCAGCGGGCCGCGGGCGAGGTCGAAGGGGCGGGCGGCGTCGGCGGCCAGCACGGCGTCCAGTTCGGCGGGCTCGGTCGGCCGGGTCTCCAGCGTGAACTCCTGCGGCTCGCCGACCAGTTGCACCAGCTCGCCGTCGACCTGGTCGAAGCAGGTGCGCAGCGACTCGTGCCGGTGGACCAGTTCGGTCAGCGCGGCGGTCAGCGCGGCGGTGTCGAGCGGGCCGGCCAGCTCCAGGGCGAACGGCAGGTGGTAGGCGCTGGTGCCGGGGGTCAGTCGCTCCACCAGCCAGATCCGGCGCTGCGCCGAGGAGGCGGGGAAGGCGAACTGCTGCATGGTCTGCTCTGCTCTCTGCCGGTCGGCCGGCTCGGGTTCGCGGTCGGGGGTGGGGTGGGGGACGAAGGTGGCGGCGGGGGCGGTCATGCGCCGGTGACCAGGTAGGCGGCGGCCTCGGCGCCCAGCCCGGCCGGGATCCGCAGGTCCGGCCGGACGGCGGCGGACGGCGGGCGCTCGGCCGCGCGGCGGGCCCGGCCGCCACCGGTGACGTGCAGCAGCACGGTGTCCCGGGCCGGGATCCGGCCGGCCGCGACGGCCCGCCGCAGGCCGGCCAGGGCCACCGCCGCGGCCGGCGCGAGGTCGATGCCCTCGACCTCGGCGAACAGCCGTCCGGCGGCGACCGCCTCGGCGGTGTCCGCGGCCAGCAGCTCCCCGCCGCTCTCGGTGAGGGTCTCGCGCACCCCGCCGGCCACCGCGTAGGGCGGCTTGCGGGTGGTGAGCTCCTGGGCGTGGGCGGCGGCGATCGCTTTCCGCACGGCCGGGCCGGAGTCGACCACCGGCTCGGCCAGGCCCTCCTGCCAGGCCCGGACCATCGGTGCGAACGGGGTGTTCTGGCAGAGCGTCAGCCGGGGCAGTCCGCCGGAGCGGCCCGCCGGGTCGGCCGCGGTCGGGAAGCCGGCCGCTCGCAGCCGTCCGGCCGCCTGGTGCGCGGCGATCGCGCCGGCCCCGCTGCCCACCGCCTGGACGTAGTGGTCGGGCAGCCGGCCGATGCTCTCGGCGGCGGCCAGCAGCGCGGTGCCCAGGCCGTCGCGCCGGGCCACGTTGCGGGTGCCGCCCTCGGCCCGGTGGCCGGGCCGGGCGGCGATCGCGTCGGCCAGCTCGATCGCGTCGGTGTAGTCGCCGGCCACCGTCACCAGCCGGACGCAGTCGGCCCGTTCACCGGCGGCGGCGAGCAGCGGCAGCGCCGTCTCCGGCACCACCAGCACGCAGGCCACGCCCTGGCGGGAGCAGGCCCGCAGGAAGGCCGCGGCGGTGTTCCCGGCGGACGCCACCACCAGCACCGGCGGCCGCTCGGGCAGCCGGGCCAGCACCGCCTGTGCCTCCAGCTCCTTGAAGCTGCCGGTGGTGAGGGCCGCGCCGCGCTCGGGCCAGTAGCCGCTGAAGGCGACCCACAGCTCGGCCAGGCCCAGTGCGCGGCCCAGTCGCTCGGCCCGGTAGGTGGCGCCGCCGCTGCCCTCGGGCAGGGCCCGGCCGGCGGTCGGCAGCCAGTCGCGGTAGCGGAACGGGCCGCTGCCGGGGCCGGGGGTGAACGCGGTGGCGTACTCCGTGCTCAGCAGGCCCGGCCGGTGCGCGGCGTCGCAGTCCAGCCGCAGCCCGTCGTCCTGGTAGTCCGCCCGGCAGACCGGACATCGCAGCAGGTACGGGCGGTCCGCGCGGCCGGTGGGCGCGGTGGCCGGCCCGGTGGCCGGGGCCTGGGGGGCGGAGGTCATCGGCCCTCCCCGACGGTGGACGCGACGGTCGTCGCGGAGACGGAGACGGAGACGGAGGCGGAGGCGGAGGCGGCCCGCGGGCGCAGCGTGCCGTCGGTGCCGCGGCTGACGGCGTACCGGGAGCGGTCCACCCGGGTCAGCCCCGGTCGGGCCGGGCCGGCGGTCCGCCGCTCCCGGGCCGCCGTGTCCACCATGGCGGCCACGGCCGCGACCGTCGGCCGCTCGAACAGCCGGTGCAGCGGCAGCTCGGCGCCGAACTCGGTCCGGGCGCGCTCGGCGAACCGGGCCAGCAGCAGCGAGTGCGCGCCCCGGTCGAACAGGTCCTCGTGCCGGCCGATCGGGCCGGTGCCGAGCAGGTCGGCCAGCAGTGCGGCGATCCGCTCCTCGGTCGGCCCGGCCGGCGGCTCGGCCGCGCCCTCGGCCCCGTCCTGCGCGGGGGCGGCCTCCGGCGCGGGCAGCGCCCGCCGGTCGACCTTGCCGTTCGCGGTCAGCGGCAGCTCGTCCAGGGTCACCAGCAGCGCGGGGACGGCGTAGCCGGGCAGGGTGCGGCGCAGCTGCTCGCGCAGTTCGGCGGGCGTCGCCGACCGACCGTGCTCCTGCGCGCGGTGCTGCTCCAGGAAGGCGACCAGCCGCGCCCCGGCACCCGTACCGTCCACCACGACCGCCGCCCGGCGCACCGCGGGCAGCCGCTCCAACGCGACCTCGATCTCGCCCAGTTCGATCCGGTGCCCGTGCACCTTGACCTGGGTGTCGGCGCGGCCGACGAAGAGCAGCACGCCGTCCGGGCCGCGCCGCACCAGGTCCCCGGTGCGGTAGAGCCGGGCGCCGGGCCCGCTGCCGAAGGCGTCGGGGACGAAGCGCTCGGCGGTCAGCCCGGGCCGGCCGAGGTAGCCGTCGGCCAGGCCGTCGCCGCCGATCAGCAGCTCGCCGGTGATCCCGTCCGGGACCGGCTGGAGCGACGGATCGACCAGGTGGAGGCGGGTGTTGGCGACCGGCGTGCCGAGCGGCAGCTCCCGGTCGGCGCGGGTCAGCTCGCCGCGCGCCGACCAGACGGTGGTCTCGGTCGGGCCGTAGACCTGCCACAGCCGGACGCCGCGGGCCAGCAGGGCGGCGGCCAGTTCGGCCGGCAGCCGCTCCCCGCCGCACAGCGCGGTCAGCCCGGGGGTGCCCGACCAGCCCGCGTCCAGCAGCAGCTGCCAGGTCACCGGGGTGGCCTGGAGGTGGCTGATCCCGCCGGCCTCCAGGCAGGCCCGCAGCCGGGAGCCGTCGCCGGCCGCCGCCGCGTCCGCCAGGTGCACGGTCGCGCCGGTGGCCAGCGGCAGGAAGTACTCCAGCGCGGCGATGTCGAAGGCCGGGGTGGTGACGGAGAGCCAGCCGCTCCCGGGGGCGGTGCGCAGATCGCGTTCGAAGGAGGCCAGCAGGTTCGCCAGCGCCCGGTGCGGGACCACCACGCCCTTGGGGCGGCCGGTCGAGCCGGAGGTGTGCAGCACGTAGGCGGCTGCCCGGGGGTCGATCGGGGTGTCGCCGGTGCGGCGGGCCCCGCCGATGCCGTCGACCGCCAGCACCGTCCAGTCGCCGGCCGGCACCCGGTCGGCGGGCAGGTCGGTGAGCACGGCGGCGGCCGCGCCGTCGGCCAGCACCAGGGCCAGCCGCTCGGCCGGGTGGCCGGGGTCCAGCGGCAGGTAGGCGGCGCCGGACTTGAGCACGCCGAGCAGTGCGGCGAGCAGCCGCGGGGTGCGCGGCAGCAGCACGGCGACCGTCCGGCCGGGGCCGACGCCCAGGGCGCGCAGCCGCTCGGCGACGCCGTCGGCCAGCCCGTCCAGGGTGGCGTAGTCCAGCTGCTCGCCGCCGTCGGGGCCGGCGGCGCGGACCGCGACGGCCTGCGGGGTGCGGGTGGCCTGGGCCTCGAAGCGGCGCACCACGCCGTCGGCGGGGTCGTAGTCGAGCGCGGTGTCGTTGCCGCCGGCCAGCAGCGCCGCCCGCTCGGCGGGGGTGAGCAGCGGCAGGGCGCCGACCGGCCGGGTGGCGTCGGCCGCGAGCTCCGCCAGCAGGGTGGTGAACCGGGCGGCGAAGCGCTCGGCCGTCACCGGCAGGTACCGGTCGGTGTCGTAGCGGACCGAGCCGGCCAGGCCGTCGGCGGCCGAGCCCAGGGTCAGCTGGAGGTCGAACTGACTGCCGCCGACCGGCAGCGCCAGGGTCGAGCAGGCCAGCGGGCCGAGGGCGAACGGGACGCCGTCGCGGCCGGTGGCCATCGCCACCAGCGCCTCGGCGTGCCCGCCCGGCGCCTGCTGGAGGCTGAACAGGCTGCGCACCAGCGGCCGTCCGCCCTGGTCGCGGTCCGGGCGGACCAGCTCGACCAGCGAGGGGAACGGCAGCTCGGCGTCGTCCAGCGCCCGGCCCGCGTCCTCCCGCACCCGGGCCAGCAGCGCGGTGAACGGCTCGGCGGGGTCGATCCGGGCGCGCAGCGGCACGGTGTTGACCAGGCAGCCGACGGTGTCGGCGAACCCGGCGTCGGCGCGGCCGTGGGTCGGGCTGCCGACCACCACGTCGGACTCCCCGGTGCAGCGGGCCAGCAGCAGCTGGAAGGCGGCCAGCAGGACGGTGTACAGGGTGCCGCCCTCGCGCCGGGCCAGCGCCGTCAGCGCCTCGGCGGTGGTGGCGTCCACGGTCAGCGGCACGGCCGCGCCGCGCATCCGCGGGCGTTCGGGCAGCGGCAGGTCGGCGGGCAGCGAGGTCCCGCTGCGGACCCCGGCGAGGGCGGTGCGCCAGCGGTCCAGGGCGCGCCGTCCGGCGGCGGTGGCGGGCAGGTCGGCCTGGCGGCGGGCGAAGGCCGCGAAGGGGGCGGCGGCGTCGACCGCGGTGGGCGCGGCGCCGCGCAGCACCGCCGGGTAGCCGGTGGCCAGGTCGTCCAGCAGCAGGGACAGCGACCACAGGTCGGCGACCAGGTGGTGGGCGGTCAGGACCAGTCGGTGGCCGTCCTCGGCACCGGTGAACAGCCGGGCCCGCAGCAGCGGGCCGGTCTCCGGGTCGAAGGGCTGCTCGGCGGCCTCGGTGAGGCGCGCGGTCAGCTCCGCCGCGCTCCAGTCGGCGGCGTCGAACTGCTCGAAGACGGGCGGGAGTTCGGCGTGCACCCGCTGCACCGGGCCGGAGTCGGTCCGGGGGAAGGTGCTGCGCAGCACGGCGTGCCGGCGGACCAGCCCGTCCAGCGCGCCGCGCAGCGCGGCGGGGTCGAGTCCGTCGTGCACCCGGAAGGCGGCGGAGACCAGGTGGGCCGGGCTGTCCGGGGCGACCCGGTGCAGCAGCAGGAGGGCGGCCTGGCTGGGGGAGAGCGGGTGGTCGCCGGGCTCGGTGGCGGCGTCCCGGACGGCGGTGGTCCCCGCGGTGGCGTCGGCCGGCTCGTCGAGCCGCTCGGCGAGCAGGTCGGCCAGTCCGGCCAGGTCCAGGGCGAGCGCCTCGGTCAGCGCCAGGTCGACACCCAGTGCGGCACGCAGCTCGTGCCGCAGCCGGACCGCGCCCAGCGAGTCCAGGCCGAGTTCGGCGAGCCGGCGCTCCGGCGCGAGCTCCCCGGCGGTCAACCCGAGCCGGGCGGCGAGCAGTTCGCGCAGCGCGGCGAGCAGCAGCGCCGGGCGGTCGGCCGGGTCGGCGGCCCGCAGCGCGGCGGCGTCCAGCGCCACCGACCGCTCGGCCGCGGCGCCCTGCGGACGGCCGCTGTGGGCGAGCGCGGTGAGGGCGCCCTCCCGGTAGGAGGCGGCGCACACATGGCGCTGGACCTTGCCGCTGGAGGTGCGCGGCAGCGTCGCGGCGCGGATCAGCACCACCGCGGCCGGTCGCACCCCGTGCGCCTCGGCGACCGCCTCGCGCACCGCGCGGGCCAGCGCCGGCAGGTCGCCGTCCTGGTGGTCGCGGGAGACCTCGTGGACGATCACCAGCTCGGCCGCACCGGCCAGTTCGACCTGGACGGCGGCGCCGCAGTTGGCGCGCAGCGCGGGGTGGACGGCGGCGACGGTCTGCTCGATGTCCTGCGGGTAGTGGTTGCGGCCGCGCACGATGACCAGGTCCTTGAGCCGGCCGGTGACGTACAGGTCGCCGTCGCGCAGCAGGCCGAGGTCGCCGGTGCGCAGGAAGGTCGGGCCCTCGTCGTCGGCGGTCTCCTCGTCGGCCAGCCGGGCGCCGAAGGTGGCCGCGCTGTGCTCGGGCCGGTTCCAGTAGCCCTGGGCGACGCTCGGCCCGGAGAGCCAGATCTCGCCGATCGCGCCGGCGGGCACCGGACGCCGGGTGACCGGGTCGACGATCTCCAGCCGCTGGGAGTCGTCCGGCCGCCCGCTGCTGACCAGTTCGGTGCTCCCGGCGGCGGTGCCGTCGGCTCCGGTGACGCCTTCGAGCAGCGAGTGGGGGGCGTCGTAACGGGCCGGGGCGGTGCCGTGCGGCTTGCAGGAGACGATCAGCGTGGCCTCGGCCAGCCCGTAGCACGGGGTGAAGGCCTCGGCCCGGAAGCCGGCCGGGGCGTAGGCCTCGGCGAAGCGCCGGAAGGTCTCGGCGCGCACCGGCTCGGCGCCGTTGAAGGCCACCTCCCAGCTGCTCAGGTCGAGTCCGGCCAGCACCTCGGGGGTGGCCAGGTCCGCGCACAGGTCGTAGGCGAAGTTGGGGCCGCCGCTGACCGTCGCCCGGGTGCGGCTGATCTCGCGCAGCCAGCGCAGCGGGTCCTGGGCGAAGGCGGTGGGCGCCATCAGGGAGCAGGAGCCGGCGTAGTACAGCGGCTGGAGCATGCCGCCGATCAGGCCCATGTCGTGGAAGAGCGGCAGCCAGGACATGCCGCGGGTGGCTTCGGTGGTGCGGAACGCCCGCTGGATCAGCGCCGAGTTGTGCAGCAGGTTGCCGTGGGTCAGCACCACGCCGCGCGGGGCCGAGGTGGAGCCGGAGGTGTACTGGAGGAACGCCACGGTGTCGGCGTCGACCCGCGGGTGCGCCCAGTCCGTCGCCTCGGCCTCGGGCACCTGGTCGGTCGCCACCAGCCGCAGCACGTCCATCACCGCGCCGTCCGGGTCGCCGGGCAGCAGCCGGTCCCGGACGGCGGCGGTGGTCAGCGCCACCGTCGCCCCGCAGTCCGCGACGATGTCGACCAGCCGCTCCAGCGAGCGCGGCCGGCGGTTGGGCGGGTACACCGGGACGGCGACGGCCCGCGCGTACAGGCAGCCGACGAAGGAGACCACGTAGTCCAGGCCCGGCGGCTGGAGCAGCAGCACCGGACGGTCGGTCAGGCCGAGCCGCTGCAGCCGGGCGGCGACGGCCCGGGCCCGGCGGTCGAGCTGTCCGTAGCTCAGCCGCTCGGCCGGGGCGTCCTCCTTCCCGGAGAACTCGAAGGCCGTGCGGTCCGGATCCACCGCCGCGGTGGCGGCGATCGCCGAGATCCAGTCCTGGTGCTCAAGTCGCGGGTCCACGCGTTCTTCCCTCACCGTTCGGTGTCCGATGCCCTGTGTCCGCCGTCGTGGTGGCGGCCGTCGTGCTGTGCCTGCCGTCCTGGTGGCGGACGGTGTGGGGTCGGCCGCCGTGGTGCCGGGTCGGCGGTGGCGGCCGCCCCGGGGGTCAGCCGGCGGCCGGGACCGCCCCGGCCTGCTGCTCCATCGCCCGGCGCAGGCTCAGCGGCCGCATGTCGGTCCACACCTCGTCGATGTGGGCCAGGCACTGGGCCTTCTCGCCCTGCGGGCCCTCGGCCCGCCAGCCGGCCGGCAGCTCCCGGTCGGCGGGCCAGATCGAGTACTGCTCCTCGTGGTTGACGACGACCTGGTAGACGGTGGTGTCCTCGTTGCTCATGACTGCGCTCCGATCGGTGGAGGTGTTCCGGGATGTGCCGGGGTGTGCGGGTGGCGGGGTCCGGTCGCCGCCCGGCGCGGGGTCCGCGCGGGCCGGGCGACCTGTGCTCAAGGCTGTCGTTCCGCCCTGACCGCGGCCTTGGCCCGGCCTGACCGCGGACCTGGCCGGGTCTGGGCCCGAGCTGGGGGGATCCGGACGCGGCTCCGGCGTCCGACCGGTGGGGCACCGGCCGCGCACCGACGCCGTACCGACGGCCGGCCGGGGGCCGACCGGCGGCGCACTGACGGTCGACTGAAGGCCGACTGAAGGCCCACTGAACGTCGACCGAAGCCCTCAGCCGGCCGGCTGCGCCCGGCGGAGGGCGGGGAACAGCCGGGCCTCGGCGGCCTCGCGCAGATAGGCGGCGCCGGCCGTGCCGCCGGTGCCGGGCACCGAGCCGATGATCTTCATCGTGATGCCCCAGTGGGTGCGCTTCATCGCTCCCCAGGCCTCGTCCAACTCGGCCATGACCGGCTGGAGTTCTTCCTGCGGCAGGCCGCTCTCCAGCAGCGCGAGGTGCAGCGTGGGGCAGGACCGCTCGACGCCCCGGTAGGACCTGGACTGGACGGCGCTGCGCCCGTCGGTGTTGGCCCGGATCACCGCGAAGGCGTCCTTGGGCATGGTGGTCAGCACCCGGAACACCCCGGACGTCCCGGCCAGCTGGCGGACCGCCTCGGCCAGCAGGTCCCGGGCCAGGTCGGCCCGGCCGGCGGCCACCGCCTCGGTCGCCCCGGCCACGGCCCGGCCGACGGCGGCGAAGACCGCCTCGAAGATCTGGATCACCCGGATGAACATCTGCTCGTCGTGGCCGCGGGTGGTCGGCGTCAGCGTCAGCTCCACCGCCCGCAGCACCCCGGCCGGCACGGCCTGCCGCGCGACGGCGACCGCCTCGGCGCAGGCCGCGACGAGGTCCTCCGACTCGCCGGGGATCAGCGCCGGGATCCCGGCCGCCGCCGCGAGGGCGCGCAGCGCGGCCCGGGTGCGGGGCAGGCCGGCCGGGTTCCCGGCGAGGACGGCGGCCTCGGTCGCCACCACCTCGGCGAGCAGGGCGGTGATCACCTGGTCCGGGCCCGCCCCGGCGGCGGTCAGCGAGGTGTAGACCGGCGTGCCCAGGTAGCTGTCGTAGTCCCCCTGCTGGCCGTCCACCACCTGGGGCAGCCAGTCCGCGAGCAGCTGCGCCGCGGGGTCCACCGCCCCGGCGGGGCCGTGGGGTTCGACGGCACGCAGGGCGGTCAGCAGCTCCTCGCCGACCGCGTTCTTGCCGACCGCCCGGTAGTGGCCGAGCACGGCCCGGTACGGGAAGCGGTCGGCGGCCGCGTCCTCGCGCCGCCAGCGGGCCAGCTCGCCCAGGGCGTGGCCCGGGTCGAGGTCGGCCCGGTCCGGCCGGGCGGCGGCCAGGCTGGGGCCGTCGACCCCGGGGGCGGGGGTGGCGTCGGGGACCGGCCCGGTGGGCGGGGCCGGGGAGAGGGCGGTGGTCATCGGGGCTCCGTTCGGTGGACGGTCGGGCCGGGAACGGCCCGGGGTGTGGCGCTGCCGCGCGCGGCTGCGCGTGGGCAGGACGGCACAGCCCGGCCGGCCGGGGACCGGGTGGTCCGCGGCCGGCCAGGCTGTGGGGGTGGCGTGGCTGGTGTGCGGCGGGGCAGGCGGGGTGTGGTGGAGCGGGACTCAGCCGTGCGGCTCGTCCGGGTCCACCGGGTCGCCCGGCCGGGCCGGATCGGCCAGGACGTAGCCGTCCTCGGCGCGGTGGGCGCGCGAGCGGCGCAGGTCGGCGAGGACGAAGGTGCGCTGGAGCCACCGGTCGGTGCCGTCGAAGCGCGGGCTGAACGCGGTGCGTCCGTGCACGGTGATCCGGTTGTCGACCACGGCCAGGTCGCCGGGTTCCAGCCGGACGGTCCGGGCGGTGCGCTCGAAGGCGTCCTGGAGCTCGGCCAGGGCGGCCGCGGCCCGCTCGGTCAGCGGCTCGGTGGCGGCCATGTCCACCCGCAGGTCCGGGTCCTCGGGCGCGCCGCCGAGCACCGGGTGCGGGGCGGGGGTGCCGTCGGTGGAGCCGAAGGAGGGCGGTGCGGCGGTGCGGAACTCCGGCCGCCGCAGGTCCGCCCGGGTCCGCTCGTCCAGCAGGGGCAGCACCTCGCGCACGCAGGCGGTGCGCAGTCCGGCGAGCCCGTCCGGGTCGGCGCGCAGGCAGAGCAGCATGACGAAGTCCGGGCGGTGCGGGTGGAAGGCGTTCTCGTTGTGGAAGGTGAGCAGCACCGAGCCGGCGTTGCCCTGGAACTCCTCCTGCCCTGGCACCGGGACGACGTCCTGCACCAGCGCCCCGGTCTTCTCGGGGCGGAAGGCGGCCGGGTCGCCGAGCCCGCACGCGGCGAGCATCAGCACCGCGGCCGGGACGGTGGCGGTGCGCTGCACCGAGCCGCCGGTCAGCGGGGTGCGGCCGAGCGCGGACGCGGCGACCGGCAGGCCACGCACCAGCAGGGCGCCGCCCGCGCCGGGGTCGCGGCGGAAGGCGCGCAGGGTGCGGCGGAGCCGGGCGGGCAGCTCCTCCCAGCGGTCGCGGACCGCGGCCACCCAGGCCGGGTCGTCGACGAGGCCTTGCGGTGGGGCGCAGAGCAGCGCGGCGACCTGCTCGGTCGCGGTGCGCTCGGCCCCGGTCAGCACCAGGTCCGGTGCCGAGATGTCGATGTCCGGTGCAACCGGCACGGGTATCGGCCTTTCTCGTGGTCGTCGCGGGACGGGCGTCAGGGGCGGGCGGGGTCGAGCTGTGCGGCGTCGAGCTGTGCGGCCACCACGGCCCACAGGCTGCCGACGGTCTCGAACGCCTCCCGGTCCAACTCCTCGTCGGGGATGGCGATCCGGTAGGCCTCTTCGAGCCGTACCAGCAGCTCGACGGTGGCCATCGAGTCCAGTCCGGCGGTCCGCAGCTCGCGGTCGGCGGGCAGCGGGCGCTCCTCGGCGAGGCGCGGCAGCAGGTCGGTCAGGACGGCCTCGTACCGCTCGTCCCAGGGGGCGGTGGTGGTCATGGTGTTCAGCTCCTTGCGGGGCGACCCGGAGGGGGTCGCGGTGGTGGTCGCGGTGGTGGTCGGTGCGATGGGTGCGGTCGTGGTCCGGCCGTCCCGAGTGGCCGGTGGAACGAGGGGGCCGGGGTCAGGCGAGCGGCTCGCGTTCGAGGACGAGGCGGTCGGCGCTGACCACCCGCCCGTCCCGGACGGTGATCTCGGCCGGGGCCGGACGGCTGAGGAAGCCGAGCAGGCTCGCGGTGGCGCCGTACGCGCCGACGTTGGGCACGGCCAGCAGCTCACCGGCCCGCGGCGGGACGGTCTCGGCGGCTCGGCTGATCACATCGGCGGGGGTGCAGAGCGGCCCCACCAGGGCGACCCGCCGGGCCGGTTCGGCGCCACCGGTCCCGGCATCCGGTCCGGCGTCCGGTCCGGCCTCCGCTCCGGCCTCCGCTCCGGTGTCCGGCCCGGTGCCGGTCAGGCGCAGCGGTTCGGCGCGCAGCGACGGCAGTCGGCCGACCCCGGAGAGCCCGCCGAGGTGGTTGATCCCGCTGTCCAGCACGCCGTACGTGGTGCCCCGGCTCTCCTTCACCTCGGTGACGGTGCAGATCAGCCGCCCGCTGTCGCCGACCAGGTACCGGCCGGACTCGAAGGCCGGCTCCAACCGGTCCCGCCAGCCCGGCAGGTGCTCGTCCAGCGCGGCCGTCAGCGGCTCGCGCAGCTCGTCGTAGCGCGGTCGCCCGCCCGGTGCCGCGTACGGGCAGGCGAAGCCGCCGCCGAGGTCGAGCAGCCGCAGCGGCACGCCCCAGTGGGCCTCCAGTGCGGCGGCGGTACGGATCGAGGCGACCGCTTCGGCGAGCAGCCCCTGCGGGTCGCCGGCGTTGGTCAGCGGGAAGAAGTGCAGCCCGCACAACTCCGTTCCCTCCACCGTGAGTTCGGCGAGGTCCGGCAGGCCGTCGGTGATGTCGTGGCCGAACTGGGAGGCCCCGCCGGTCATCCGCAGGCCGACGCCCGCGCCCGCCCCGGCGCCGTTGATCCGCAGCAGGCAGCGCGCGGTCACGCCCAGGGCCCGGGCCTCGGCGCCGACCCGGCGCAGGTCGGCCGGCGACTCGACGGAGAAGGTGCGTACCCCGGCGGCCAGGGCCGTGCGCAGCTCCCCGGCGGTCTTGCCCGGGCCGCCGTAGAGGCAGTCGGCCCCGTCGAAGCCGGCCGCGAGCGCGGCGGTGAGCTCGCCGGTCGAGCAGATCTCCGGGCTGCAGCCGGCCAGCCGCAGGGCGCGGACCAGTTCGGGGTGCGGGTTGGCCTTCAACGAGTAGTAGAGGCGGGAGTGTTCGGGCAGGGCCGCCCGCAGGTCGGCGGCGGCCCGGGCGACCCGGTCCAGGTCGTAGACGTACAGCGGGCTGCCGTAGCGGCGGACCAGGTCGGCCGCCAGCTCGTCCTGGTCGGCCGTCCGCTCGGGCGCGGGGGAGTGGTCAGTGCGCATCGTGCTCCAGCGCCTTCCGGTCGATCTTGCCGTTGGGGGTGAGCGGCAGTTGGGCGAGGATCCGGCAGCCGGCGGGCACCTTCGCCGGTTCCAGCCGCTGCTCCAGGCCCTCGATCACCGCGCGCTCGGTCAGGCCGTCCTCGCCGGCGACGACCAGGCGCAGGTCGAGTCCGTCCCGGGGCGGCAGCGCGGCGGCGGCCCGGACGCCCGGTACGTCCAGGGCGGCGGCCTCGATCTCCGGCGTCCCCATCCGCACGCCGCGCCGCTTGAACTGGTCGTCGAGGCGCCCGGCGAAGTAGAGGTGGCCGTCCTCGTCCAGCCGGCCGTGGTCGCCGGTGTGCAGCCTGATCCGCCCGGTGCGCGGGTCGGGGCGGTAGCGGCGGGCGGTGAGGTCGGGCGCGTTCCAGTAGCCGGACATCACGTGCGGGCCGCCGACGACGATCTCGCCGACCTCGCCCGGGGGCAGCGGGCGGCCCCGGTCGTCGAGCACCTCGACCGTGGTGCCGTCCAGGGCCCGGCCCACCGAGCCGGGGCGTTCGCGGTCGACGTCCGGCTCCGCCACGGTCACCCGCTTGCACTCGGTGATCCCGTACATCGCCACCACGGCCGAGCCCGGGAAGCCGGAGCGCAGCGCCTCGATGGTCGAACCGGCGAGCGCCGCACCGGTGTTGGTGAACAGCCGGACGTGCGCCGGCGGGGTGCCGCGGGCCGCGAGCCGGCAGAGCAGCTCGGCCAGCGAGGGCACCACCGGCACCACGGTGGCCCGGTGTTCGCGCAGCGCGGTCAGGGTCCGCACCGGCGCGCTCGCGTCGGTCAGCACCAGCGCGGAGCCGCCGATCGCGGCCAGCAGCAGCTGGTAGAGGCCGTAGTCGAAGGAGAGCGGCAGCGCGGTGAGCACCACGTCGTCCGGCCGGTAGCCGAGCCGACGGGCGATCGCGCGGGCGGCGAAGACCACCTGGCGGTGGGTGCAGACCACGCCCTTGGGCGCGGAGGTGCTGCCCGAGGTGTAGATCAGCTGGGCGACGGCGTCGGCGGACGGGCGTACGGCATCGGTTCCGTGCTCCATCACCCCGTCGTCCGCCAGCAGTTCGGCGGGCGTGGCCGCCCGGGCACCGCAGGCGGCGACCGCTGCGCGGACCGGTTCGGCCTCGGCGGGGTCGAGCACCACCACGGTGGGTGCGGCGTCCGCCAGCACGCCGCGCAGCACGAAGGGCTTCAGCTCCGGGTTGAGCGGCACCGCGACGGCGCCGGCCCGCAGCACGCCGTAGTACAGCGCGACGAACTCCCGTCGGTTGCCCAGTCGCAGGACCACCCGGTCTCCGGGCCGGACGCCGCGGCCCCGCAGTCGGGCGGCCACCGTCCGGCTGGCGTCGGCCAGTTGGGCGTAGCTCCAGGCGCCGCCGTCGTCCCGGACGGCCGGGGCGTCGGGGCGGGCGGCGGCGGTCGCGTCCAGCAGGTCGACGACCAGGGTGCCGTCGTCGGCCGCAGCATCGGCGGGGAACGTCCCCGCGGTCACGGCGGTGTTCACGAGCACCAGCCCGCGGGGTCGGTGATCTCGACGACCGCGCTGGTGCAGCTGTAGCCGGTGCCCCCGCCGACCAGCAACACCCGGTCCCCGCCGTCCAGTTCGCCGGTCTCCAGCAGCTCGTTCAGCCCGGCGACGTGGTCCCCGGCGCCCAGGTGGCCCACCTCGCGGCAGAACTCCCAGGTGGAGCGCCGCTCGTCGACGCCCAGCTGCTGTTCCAGCTGCCACTGCATCCGCTGGTGCCCGGTGGCGTTGAGCACCACCCGGGCGATCCGCTCGATCGGGGTGTCGGCCTCGGCCAGCGCGGCCCGGATCGACTCCGCCGCCACCTCGGCGGTGCGCAGCGTCGCGGCCCGCAGGTTGCGGTGCTCCCGGAAGTGCTCCTCGGTCCGCGCGCCCAGGTCCACCGGCCGGTCGGCCGCGTCCGGGCCGGGCCGGAACCCGGTGCCCCGGGCCAGGCCCTCCAGGGAGTTGTCCACCCTGGTGGCGGTGGCGAGCAGCTGGCCGACCGCGTGCTCGGGCGAGGTGCTCAGCACCAGTGCGGTGCCGCCGTCGCCGTAGACCATGCCGCGTTCGGCCCGCCAGCGGTCGAAGGCGGGCGGGGCGAAGCGGTCGGCGGTGGTCAGCAGTACGGCCTCGTCCCGGCCGGGCTCGGCGGACCGGAGCTGCCGGGCCGCCAGCTCCATCCCCGACAGGCCGGCGTTGCACTGCTGCAGCAGGTCGAAGGCGGGCACCGCCGGGCCGACCGTGTGCTGCGCCACGTAGGCGGCGGCCGGCCACAACTCGGCGCCCTGGAACCACAGGTAGCTGTGGAAGACGGTGCCGACGTGCTCCGCCGAGCGGCCCGACCGGCGCAGCGCGGTGCGGGCGGCGCGGACCGCCATCTCCGGCGCGGCGAGGTCGTCCGGCCCGCCGGCGGTGGCCGCACTGACCGAGTCGATCCGGTTGACGGCGTGTTCCCCGGCGTCGTACGCACCGGCCGCGACCGCGTCCGCGGCGTTCGCGCGGTCGGCCAGCCAGACACCTGTGCCGGCCAGGTACACCTGCTCCCAGCGCATGTCCCTCCGATCTCCGGCCCCATGGCAGCGCTCTGCCGGGGCGACTGTCGGTGACGATGCTTCCGTCCGTCGCCTGCCGCGCGGTTGCCCTCCACTGGCGCCCGGTTGGCGGCCGGCTGGTGTCCGGCTGACGGCGTGCGGGCGGCCGGCTGACCGCCCGGGGCGGTGCCGCTGACGGCCCACCGGGCGGCCACCGGCGGCCCACTGACGGTCCACTGACGGCCCACTGACGGTCCACTGAACGTCCGCTGACGAACGTGGGCACGCCGGTGCCCGGCCCCGCGTGGGCGGGACCGGGCACCGGGAGGGGCGGGGACTCAGCGGCTGGGACTCAGGGGGTGAGGTTCAGCCGGTGGCGGGCGGCGGCGTCCACCGCCGCGGCCCCGTACGGCCAGGCGAGGCTCTCGCCCCTGGCCCACGGGCCGGCCTGGTCCGTGTAGTTGTCGGAGGTCGCGTGGCCGGAGGCCCCGGTCAGGTTGATCCAGCGGGAGCGGTCGAAGTCCGCCAGGTCGACCACCATCCGCATCGAGGGGACCCAGATCACGTCGTACCCCTTCTGCGGGTCCCAGCCGTTGGCCAGCACGGTGTCGGTGCCGCCGCCGACGCCGACCGGGTCGGCGTTCAGCAGCCACTGCAGGGGGGCCGGGCCGGCGGTGCCCAGGGTCGGGTTCTCCAGCGTCAGGGTGTGCAGGGCGCCCCAGCGCCACTTGGCGGGCTGGTCGCCCAGCCGCTTGCGCAGGTCGGTGGCGGCCTGGTCCATGGCCCGGCGCAGCATCGCGTCGCGGCCCTGGACGGAGGGGTCGGCGGTGCTGGTCCACCAGAGGCTGTCCGGCTTGTCGAGCAGGCCGCGCACCACGTCGAACCAGCGGCCGCCGCCGTCCGGGTAGGCGTAGCTCTTGACCCCGGCCCGGCTCAGCCGGTCGGTGAACGCCTCCTTGAGCAGTTCGCGCCAGACCGCGTTGAAGTAGGCGGCCGGTGCCGAGTCGGCGCCCTGGGTGAAGTCCCAGCCGCGCAGCAGCTCCTGGGCCGGGCGGGTGCCGTCGGCGACCTGGACCTGGAGCAGGTGGGGCACCAGGGTGGCGGCGTTGCCGTTCCAGGTGTCCTGGGTGATCCGCTCCATCGCGGCGACGTCCAGCTTGCCGCCCTGCTCGATCAGGTCGGCGATCCGCTTGCTGCGGTAGCCGGTGCCCCAGTCGCTGCCGATCAGGTGCGGGTAGTTCGGGCCGACGACCGCGTTGTTGGCGGTGACGATGTAGCCCTCGGGCGGGTTGAAGCTGGTGGGCAGCTGGTCGAAGGGCAGGTAGCCGGTCCAGTCGTAGGCCCCGGTCCAGCCCGGGACGGGGCGGCGGCTGTCGCCGGCCTTGCGGACCGGGATCCGGCCGGGCGTCTGGTAGCCGATGTTGCCGGCGGTGTCCGCGTAGATCATGTTCTGCACCGGGGAGGCGAAGACCGCGGCGGCGGCGCGGAACTCGTTCCAGTCCTTGGCCCGGTCCAGGGCGAACAGGGCGTCCACGGTGGGGGCGGGGTCGAGCGCGGTCCACTGCATGGCCACCGCGTAGCCGTCCTGGTCGCCGTGCGCCGGGACGTCCGGCACCCGGCCGTGGTCGGCCACCTCGCCCGCGGACTTGAGCACGTCCGAGATCAGCGGGCCGTGCAGGGTGGACCGGACGGTCAGGTCGACCGGCCGCCCGCCCGCCACCTTGATCGTCTCCTGCCGGACGGTCAGCGGCAGCTGCTTGCCCTCGTGCTCGTACTCGGAGCCGCTGACCCGCTCCACGAACAGGTCGGAGTCGGCGGCGCCGAGGTCGGTGAAGCCCCAGGAGATGGTGGCGTTGTGGCCGATCACCACGCCCGGCATGCCGGCGAAGGTGAAGCCGCTGACGTCGTAGGCGCAGTCCGGGCCGATCGTGGTGCAGTGCAGACCGACCTGGTACCAGACGCCCGGGAGCGACGGGGTCAGGTGCGGGTCGTTCTCCAGCAGCGGCTTGCCGGTGGTGGTGCGGCTGCCGCTCACCACCCAGGAGTTGGACCCGATGCCGGTGCCCTGGGGGCCGAGCACGGCGGCCAGCACGGTGCGCACGCGCGCGCTGTCGGCCAGCGCGGCCGAGGCCGCGGCGGGGACGCCGGGCGCGGGGTCGGCGGGCGCAGCCGGGGTGGCGGGCGCGGCCGGGGCGGCGGGGGCGGCCGGGGCCGGGTCGGCGACGATGGGCGCCCAGCGCTGGTAGTCGTAGCCGGGGAACAGGTCGTCGGACGCCCCGTCCGGCAGGTCGGCGGGCAGCATCGCGTGCTGGAACTGGTCGATCATGCCGGTGTTGAGGTTCCAGGCCATGGTCTTCAGCCAGGAGACCGAGTCGGCCGGGGTCCACTGCTCCGGGCGGTAGTCCCCGGAGACGAAGCCGAGCACCGGGTACTCCACCGACAGCTCGGCGCCCTGGTGCTTGGCGAGGTAGGCGTTGACGCCGTCGGAGAAGGCCCGCAGGTACTCCTGGGTCTGCGGCGACAGCATCGTCACCTCCTGCTCGGCCACCCGGCGCCAGCCGAAGGTGCGGGCCACCTTGTCGGTCTGCACCTCGCTGGGGCCGAACATCTCGGCCAGCCGGCCGGCGGTGACGTGCCGCTGGACGTCCATCTGCCAGAACCGGTCCTGCGCCTGGGCGTAGCCCTCGGCGAGGAAGAGGTCGTGGGCGTTGTCGGCGTAGATCTGCGGGATGCCGGAGGCGTCCCGGACGATCCGGGCCCCGCCGTGCAGGCCCGGCACGGTGGTGCCGCCGGACAGCTGCGGCAGCGAGCGCCCGACCGTCCAGTACGCGTACCCGGCCAGGCTGCCGGCCGCCAGCAGGACCAGGGCGGTGAGGACGATCGCGGTGCGCTTGAGGATCCGCAGCACGCGCCGGCGCCGGGTCGGCGGTGCGGGCGCGGGGTCGGCTGCGGGGTCGGGTGCCGGGACGGCTGCGGGGTCGGCGGGGTCCGCGGCCGGCGCCAGGGTGCCGGAGGGTTCGGGCCCGGCCTCCGGAACGGGTTGGGCGGCCGGGCGCGGATCGTCCGGCGCGGCGGTGTCGGTCTGGACTGTCACGGGGCGGTGCTTCCTTGTCTCGACGGGGATCCGGGCATGGCGAGCGCCGCCGTGCGCAGGTGGGCGGGCAACGAGCGCACGGCGGCGGGGAACGGAGAGCGAACGAGAGGGGACGAGGGGGCGGGCGACGGGGAGGTCCGGGTGGCTCAGCGGGCCAGTCGGGCGCCCGCGTCGGTCCAGGGACCGTGGGCGAACGCGCGCGGTGCGGGCCCGGCCGAGCCGGTGCCGACCAGGGCCAGGTGCGGGCGACGGGTCGCCGGCTCGGTCCGGTACGGCGGGGTGTCGTGGGCCGGCGCCGCGTCCGGCGCCGGGTGGACCGGGTGGACCGGGGCGAGGGCGAGCGGGTCGGGGCGACCGGCGAGGATCGCCTCCTCGACCCCGCGCAGCTCCGGCCCCGGCAGCAGGCCGAGGTTCTCGGTCAGGGTGTGCCGGGCCCGCTGGTAGGCGGCGAGTGCGTCGGCCTGCCGGCTGCCCCGGTAGAGCGCGGTCATCAGCAGGGCCCAGAGCCGCTCGCGGTACGGGTGCTCGGTGGTGAGGACGAGCAGGTGCGGCACCAGGCGGGCGTGGCCGCCGAGTTGGAGCGCGAGCTCGGCGTGCTCCTCGACCGCCGCGAGCCGCAGCTCCGCGAGCCGGGCCCGCTCGACGTCGAGCAGCGGGCCGCTGACCCCGGTGAGCGCCGGTCCGGCCCAGGAGTCGAGGGCGGCGGCCAGGGTCCGCTCGGCGGCCTCGGACCGTCCGGCCGAGCGCAGCGTGCGGGCGTCGGCCACCGACTGCTCGAAGCGGCCGAGGTCGTACTGGGTGGGACCGATGGAGAGCCGGTAGGAGGCACCGACCCGGGTGAGGACGCCGCCGGCGGTGCGCGGTGCCCGGGCGGGTTCGAAGAGCCGGCGCAGCTTGGAGACGTACGCCTGCACCAGGTTGGCGCCGTCCGCGACGGTGGTGTCGCCCCAGATCCCGTCGATCAGCTGGTCGCGGCCGACGGGCGAGCCGGCGCGCAGCAGGAGGACGGCGAGCAGGGCGCGTTGGCGCGGGGCCCCGAGCGGGATCTCGGTGCCGTCCCGCCAGCCCCGGACCTCACCCAGCAGTTCGAAGCTGAGGCCGTCCGTGGTGGTGGTCGGAAGGAGGGGAGTGGTCATGGCAGCCTCCGCCGAGCCGGGCGTGGTGTGGTGGGCTCGGACGCAGTCGTGGGAACCGGGACGGGGAGTGGGACGGATCAGGAGGCCTGGGCCGGTCGGAGCGGACCGGGGGTGTGGCGGGCCCGGGTGGGCCGCTGCCGGTTCAGAACTGCCAGCCCATGTCGTCGGTCTGCGGGTTGCCCTTGGGGTTGCCGGCCTGCGGGGCGGCCGCGCCTGCGGCCTGGGCCGCGGCCGAGACGGTGCCGCGGTCGGACGCCGCGCTCGCGGTGCCCTCGGCGAGTCCGGCGCCGAGGCCCAGGACGACGGCGGCGGCGGCGGCGAGGGCGGAGACGAGACGGAGCTTCTTGGCGGCCATGGTGACTCCTTTCGGGCATGGGGATGCCCGGTGGCTGAGGGAGGGGTGGTGGCGAGGCGGCGGTTGGTGCTGCTGCTCGCCGCGCTTCGACGAGATCGATTCTGCCGGGCTCGCAAGCCGGTTGTCCCGGCTCTCGGGTGACACGATCTGCCGTTGGCATATCTGTGTCAGGGGGCTCCGGCCGGACTGTGCCAGTGGCTCCGGCCGGACGGTGCCGGCGGTGCGCCGACTACAGGACGTCCACTAACCACCCTGTCAGTTCAGGGGTTTCGGCGATCGCCCGGGCGCAGACCGCCAGGCACAGGGCGCGGGCCGCGTCCATGCTCGGGGCGATCGCGAACAGCACGCCGCGCGCACCGGCGCGCGACTCGTGCACCCGGAGGTGCTCCGGGCCCTCGTGGAGCAGGGCGGCGGCGCGCAGGGCGGCGGTGACCGTGCCGTCGGCCGGAACGGGCGCGGCGCGTGGGCGGTTCAACGTGAAGGGGATGACGAGCACGCTGCAACGATGGGGGAAGCGGGGAACCGATGGGGCGGCTATCCGTCGGCACGTTCTTGCCATGGCGCGCCTGTGCCAGTCGGAACGTCCGGAATCCCACCGTGCGTCCCGTTCGGGGAGGGCCGTTCGCCTCTTGTCGGCGGCCCGTTCGCGGCCCGTTCCCGGCCCCGGCCGATTCCCGGAGTGTGGCGGGTTACCGCTGGTCGGGGGGTGTCTGGGTGTTCCGGGGCGGTGGTATTTTCTGGTCTGGACCTGACCAGAAGCTCGCCCACGGCGACGGGTCCGACACAGTGCGTGCGCGAACCACGGGCAGGGTTCGCGACGCAGACCGTCTCATGGCCGGGGGGCCGATCGCATGCTGACCACGCTGGGACTCTCACAACAGGCCGAAACCCTCTACCGCTTGATGTTGAGTCAGCCGACCTGGGGCGTCGCCCGGATCACCGAGTCGCTCGGCTGGGTCGAGGCCGAGGTGCGGGCCGCGATGGACGAGCTGGCCGACCAGGAGCTGATCCGCCCCTCCTGGGAGGGCGGCGGCGCGATGCGCACGGTCAGCCCCAAGGTGGCCTTCGAGGCGCTGATCGCCCGCCGGCAGGCCGAGATCGCGCGCAAGCAGCACGAGATGGAGTCGAGCCGGGCCGCGATCGCCGGACTGGTCGCCGAGTACTCCATGCTGCGCCCGGAGGAGGGCAGCGGCGGCATCGAGCACCTGACCGGCCTGGACGAGATCCGGGCCCGGCTGGAGGAACTGGGCGCCCAGGCGCACAGCGAGACCCTGTCCTTCGCCCCCGGCGGCAAGCAGACCCCGGAGAACCGAGCGGCCAGCCGCCCGATCACCCGGACCCTGCTGGACCGCGGGGTCAAGGTCAAGACCATCTACCTGAGCAGCATCCGCAACGACCCGGGCAGCGTCGAGCACGCCAACTGGCTCGCCGAGCACGGCGGCGAGACCCGTACCACCAGCGTCCTGCCGATGCGGATGCAGATCGTGGACCGCGAGGTCGCGATGGTCCCGGTCGATCCGGAGGGCCTGACCCTGGGCGTCGCCGTGATCCGCGAACGCGGCGCCGTCGCCGGGCTGTGCGCGCTCTTCGACCAGGTCTGGGAGCAGTCCGAGGTGCTCGGCGCCGCCCCCGTCACCCCGGCCGGCGAGATCACCCCGCAGCAGCGCGAACTGCTGCGGCTGCTGTCCGCCGGCCTCACCGACGAGGCGGCCGCGCGCCGGCTCGGCGTCTCGCTGCGCACCGAGCGCCGGATGATCACCGACCTGATGGAGCAGTTCGACGCCCAGAGCCGGTTCCAGCTCGGCCAGCGGGTCACCGAGCGCAACCTGCTCTGACCGCCCCGCCGGATGCGGCGGGGCGGTCGGCCGACGGTGTGCCGCGCGCGGCGGTCAGCCGGCGACGGGCCGTGCGGGGCGGCCCTCGCCCACGGCGACCGGCGCGCCGGGGAGGCCGACCTCGGCCCGGACCGCAGTGACCTCGGGCCAGCGGAGGGCGACCGACCCCCAGGTCAGGCCGCCGCCGAAGGCGGTCAGCAGGACGCGGTCACCGGCGGCCAGCCGGTCCTGACCGGCCGCCCAGGCGAGGGCCAGCGGGATGGAGGCCGCCGCGGTGTTGCCCACCTCGGCCAGGTGGCAGACGATCCGTTCGGTGGGGACGCCCAGGCGTCGGCCCACCGCGCGCAGGATCCGCGCGTTGGCCTGGTGGCCGACGAACGCGTCGATCTGCTCCAGCGGCCAGCCCACCGCCTCGGCGACGCCGCGGGCGGAGCGCGTCATGGTCTCCACCGCCCGGGTGTAGACCTCCTTGCCGACCATCTGGAAGTAGCGCGAGGCCTCGTCGACGACGGGGTGCGGGGCCCGCGACCCGCCGCCGGGGACGGTGATCAGCTCGGACCGGCCGCCGTCGCTGCCCAGTTCGGCGTGGAGCACCTCGCCGGGGTCGCCGGCCGTCCCGCGTTCCAGCACCACGGCCGCCGCCCCGTCGCCGAACAGCACGGCGGTGTTGCGGTCGGTCGGATCGATGATGGTGGAGTAGGTCTCCGCGCCGATCAGCAGCACGCTGTCGTAGCGGCCGGAGCCGATCATCGCCGAGGCGACGTCGAGCCCGTAGACGAAGCCGGAGCACACCGCCGACAGGTCGAAGGCCGGCACGCCGGTCATCCCCAGCCGCGCGGCGATCTGCGGGGCGGTGGCCGGACACGGCTGGTCGGGGGTGGTGGTGACCAGCAGCACCAGGTCGCAGCCCCGGCGTCCGGCCGACTCCAGGGCGGCGGCCCCGGCGGCCGTGCCGAGGTCGCCGGTGCTCGTCCCGGGCCCGACCACGTGCCGTCGGGCGATCCCGGTCCGACTGAAGACCCAGTCGTGCGAGGTGTCCAGGACCCGGGACAGGTCGTCGTTGGTCACCACGTCGGGCGGCAGGCAGCTGCCGATGCCCGTGACGACGGCACGGCCGGCGGGCATCTCTCGGGGTCCCTCCGGACGGGCGGTCACGCCGGGTCGCCGACCGGGACGGCCGTGGACCCCGGCCCGTCGACCGGCTGCACGGTGGCCTTCGCGAGGTGGCGCTCGGCGAAGTCGGTGTGGGCGATCGGGGCGGTGACGAGGGCCTCGGGCACGTCGAGCACCTTGAGCAGGTCCGCGGCCTCCAGCGGTGCCGCGCCCTCCTCCGCGTGCAGGTCGGCGATCCGCAGGAACTCCTCCTGGGTCAGCACGCCGGCCCGCAGCGCGGTCACCCCGTGCTCCAGGACGCAGCCGGCCGCGTAGTGCCGCAGCAGCGCCTGTCCGGTGCCGGTCGGCTCGTGCTCGGCCCAGTGGCCGAGGGCGAGGGTCTGGTAGACGGCCCGGGACCAGGCGGTGCTGGCCGCGCCGGGGCCCTCGCGGTCGACGTCCGCCAGCAGCTGTTCGCAGACCGCGCGCATGACCTCCAGCAGGCGCGGGGCGCCCCGGTCGGTGCGGACCGCGGCGTCGAGCAGGGTGGCCAGCGCCGCGCGCTCGCGCAGGGCGAAGCGCGAGGCCTGGTAGCCGAGCACGGTGTTGTCCCCGCCGAAGGTCACCGCGATCTCGTAGTCGTGCTGCAACGGCGAGATCTGGTTCAGCCGGTGGTAGCCGAGGCCGCCGCACAGCTCCCGGGCGTCCGCGAGGGTGTGCCGGGCGTCGCCGGTGCTGCCGGTCTTGCCGCAGGCCACCAGGGCGTGCAGCAGTCGGTCCTCGGACGGGGCCCGGCCGTCGTCGTGGCGGTCGACCGCGACGGCGGTCAGCGCCTCCAGCGCGTGCTTGGCCGCGGTGGCCCGGCCCGCGGCGGTGCGCAGCCGCATCCGGTAGTGGGGGTGGCTGAGCAGTGGGCCGCCGAACGCCTTCTTGCGGTCGGCGAAGCGGACGGTCACGGCGCAGGCGAGCCGCTGGGCCATGCCCGACCCTGCGGTCGGGAAGAGCCGCTCGTGGGTGAAGGTGGCCAGGCACTCGTCGAACCGGCGGTAGCGCTTGAGCGGGGAGTGGTACCGCCCCTGCTCGTCGATCCGCGCCCAGCGGCTCATCAGGCCCGACAGCGGCAGGACGTACCGGTCGAAGCCGATGATGCCGGTCTGGTTGGCCTCGACCCCGCCCTTGGGCTCGGCGCCGCGGACGGTGACGCCCTCGATCAGCCGGCCGTCCGCGCGCAGCGGCACGCGCAGCCAGTGGTGCCCCTCGTCCCGGCCGTCGACGACGACGCGGGACAGCACCATGGCGACGTCCCCGGTGTACAGGCTGTTCCCGATCCAGATCTTGCTGTCGGCGGGCTCCGGGGTGTGCAGCACCAGGCTGCGGTCGGCGTGCCGGTAGGTCGCGGTGGTGCCGATCCGCTTGAGGTCGGAGCCGGCGTGCAGCTCCGAGGCCGCGAAGCAGTAGACCTTCGTCATCCGGTCGATCTCGGGCCCGTACTGCGCGAGTTGGTCGGGATCGGCGTGGCTGAGCAGGGCGTCGCCGGCGATCTGGTGCGAGACGAGGACGTTCGCCAGCGAGGCGTCGTAGGCGCCGATCCAGCCCATCGTGCGCAGGAAGTCGGCGAACTCGCCGGTGTCCCCGCGGCCCAGCCACAGCGAATTGGCCGTGACACCGGCGGAGTTGAGCATCCGGGCCCGGTGCAGCGTCTGCAGGCTGTAGGCGTGCAGCCCCTGCTCGGCGGGCCGGACCTCGGCGAAGTCGGGCTCGGCGAGGAGGCGGGTCAGCGCGGTCACGCGCTTGTCGGTCATGTCGGGTCCCATCGATCGACGGCGGCCGGGGCGCTGGCACCCGGCCGCCGGGAGGGTTCGGCGCTCAGTTCCCCAGGACCAGGGCGGAGTTGGTGCCACCGAAGCCGAAGGAGTTGCTGACCACCACGGAGGGCGCGACGCGGCGGGGCGCGCCGAGCACGAGGTCCAGCCCGGGCAGCTGCGGGTCCACCGTCTCGGTGTGCGCCACCGGCGGCACCACGCCGTCCCGGAGGGCGCACAGGGACAGCACGGCCTCGATCGCGCCGGCGGCCCCCAGGGTGTGGCCGAGCACGCCCTTGTTGGAGGTGACCGGCGGGCGGTGCGGGAACAGCCGGGCCAGCAGCTCGCCCTCGATCCGGTCGTTCTTCGGCGTCGAGGTGCCGTGGGCGTTGACGTGGTCGACGTCCTCCGGCCGCAGGCCGGCGTCCGTGAGCGCCTGCCGCACGGCGGCCTCGGCCTGGGCGCCGTCCGGGCGGGGGTCGGTCGGGTGGTGGGCGTCGGTGGTGCAGCCGTATCCGAGGACCCGGCCGAGCTCCGTGGCCCGGCGGCGGGCCGCGGCCTCGGGCGTCTCCAGCACGAGGGCGGCGGCGCCCTCGGAGATGACGAAGCCGTCGCGGTCGGCGGCGAACGGCCGGGAGGCGCGGGCGTCGGCCCGCTTGGACAGCGCGCCCATCCGGGCGAAGCCGGCCACCACGACCGGGACCACCGCGGCCTCGGTGCCGACCGCGATGACGGTGTCGCAGGCGCCGGTGCGCAGCAGGTCACGGGCGATGCCGATGGCGGCGGCGCCGGAGGCGCAGGCGGACACCACGGTGTGGCACGGGCCGTTGACGCCGTAGCGGGACGCGATGGTGCCGACGGCCATGTTGGCCAGTGACCGCGGGTGCAGGTAGGGGGTGACGCCCTCGGGTCCGCGCGCGGCGTACCGGTCCTGGGCGGCGCTGAGGGTCCCCACGCCGCCGATCCCGGTGCCGACCACCACGCCGACCCGGTTCCCGTCCCAGGCGGCCGGGTCGAGCCCGGACTCCTGGATCGCCTCCTCGACGGCGACCAGGGCGTAGCGGATGAACGGGTCGACGTGCGCGGTGCCCTTGCCCTTGAGGACCTCGGGCCCGAAGGCCGGCACCCGCAGGCAGAAGGGGGCGCCCGCGCTCTTCGCCGCCTCGTCCTCGACCGCGAGGTCGCGCGGCTCCAGGACGGTCCGCCAGGTCTCCGGCACGCCGATCCCGGCCGGGGTGATCAGCCCGGCCCCGGTGACCGCGGCCGGAAAGGGGTGGATCATGCCACGCCCACGCCGGACTGCACGAGCTCGACCAGCTCGGCGAAGGTCATCTTGCCCAGTCGGCTCTCCTCGGCGGAGATGTCGACCCCGAACTGCTCCTGGAGCAGGGTGATGAGCTCGACCGCGGCGAGCGAATCCAATTCGAGGGAATCGAGCAGCGCGTCGGGGGTGATCTGGTCGGCGTCGACCTCCAGGTCGTCCACCAGAATGCCGCGAATGGCGAGTGACAGGTCGTCAGTCATTCAATTCACCCCGTAAGAACAGTATTTGACTTGGAACCAGAGGGACCCTATCACGCCCCCTCGAAGACCTTCCGGACAAATCCCCCCAGGGGTACGGGCGTTATCCTGTGATCGACACCACGTTGCCGGAAACCGCCGCCGGGGGCCGGACGGTGCCGCCCGACTTGTGAAGTCCTTGTACGGGCCCGCCCCCCGCCCGCCCGCCGTGGCGGAGCCCTGCAGTAGTCTCGGCGCCGGGGGGATGATCAGCCGGGCCGACGTGCGGCCCGGCCGAGCCGTACGCCTTCCCGTCGGCAGTAAAGACGGTGTGACCTGCTGATGTTGAAGCGGGCTCAAGCCCGAACACGATTGACTCGGTCGCTGACTGGTGCTTAGCATCCGAGGCGGGCGGGTGACCTGGGACATTTTCACGAGTGCTGCGCAGTCCTGCGCGACCGGGGGCAACGGAACTCCCCGGAGGATTAATGGGGGATTCTCACGGTGTTCGCCGAATCGCATTCCGCTGCCCTCCCGCTGTCCGCGGCCCAACAGCGCGTCTGGTACGCCCAGAAGCTGAACCCGGCGAGTTCCCTCTACAACATCAGCGGATACGTCGAGTTGCGCGGCGCACTCGATCCCGAGCTGTTCGAGCACGCACTGCGGCATTCCGTCGACGCGGCCGAGGCACTGCACGTGCGTTTCGTCGAAGAGGACGGCACCCCCCGGCAGTTCGTCCGGTCCGAGCGCGACTGGCGGCTCATCGTCCACGACCTGACGGCGGACCGGAATCCGCTCCGGGCCGCGCTCGACCTGATGGCCGCGGACCTCACCGAGACCACCGACCTCGCCGCCGGCCCGCTGTTCACCCAGGTCCTGTTCGCGCTCGCCCCGGACCACCACCTCTGGTACACCCGGGTCCACCACATCGCGACCGACGCCTACGGGTTCAACCTCGTGGTGCAGCGGGTCGCCGCCTGCTACACCGCGCTGGCCACGGGCGCCGAGGTCCCGCCCGCGGAGTTCGCCCCGCTGGACGCCTTCCTCGGCGAGAGCGAGCGGTACGCCGCCTCCGAGCAGAGCCGCAAGGACCGCGCCCACTGGCTCGACCGCTTCGCCGACGACCCCGAGCTGCTGAGCCTGCCCGACCGCGAGCTCGGCCTCTGGTCCGAGGCCCGGCGCTCCACCGAGCAGGTGGAACCGGAGCTGGTCGCCGAGCTCAAGCGGCTGGCCGCCGAGGCCCGGACCACCTGGCAGGTCACGCTCACCGCCGCGGCCGCGGCGTACCTGCGCCGGTTCACCAGTACCGAGGACGTGGTGCTCGGCTTCCCGGTCACCGGCCGCCTCGGCGGCATCATGCAGGCCACCCCGGGGATGGCCTCCAACGTGCTGCCGCTGCGCCTCGACGTCCGGGCCGAGGCCTCGTTCGCCGACCTCCAGCGCACCGTCGCGCGCGAACTCCGGGCCCTGCTGCGCCACCAGCGCTACCGCGGCGAGGACCTGCGCAAGGACCTCGGGCTCGGCGCCCACTCCCGGCGGATGTTCGGACCCGCCGTCAACTTCCTCCCGCTCCGGCCCGGCCTGCGTTTCGGCGACTGCCCGGCCGAGATCCACAGCGTGCCGAGCGGCCCGGTCGACGACCTGACCTTCGCCTTCGAGGGCGGCGGCGAGGGCGCCGGGCTGCGGCTGCGGGTCGCCAGCAACGCGTCCGCCTTCACCGCGGACGAGATCACCGACCACGGCCGGCGATTCCTGACCTTCCTGCGGGCGCTCGCCGCCGAACCCGCCCGCCCGGTCGGGCAGTTGGAGGTGCTGGGCGCGGACGAACGCCGCCGGGTGCTGACCGACTGGAACCCCACCGCCGAGGACCTGGCCGCCGGCACCCTCACGGCCCGGTTCGAGGCCCAGGCCGCCCGCACGCCCGAGGCCGTCGCGCTCACCTGGCAGGACACCGAACTGACCTACCGGGAGCTGAACGAGTGGGCCAACCGGCTCGCCCACCGGCTGATCGCCCGCGGCGCCGGCCCCGAGGACCTGGTCGGCCTCGTGCTGCCGCGCTCGCCGGAGCTGGTGGTGGCGATCCTGGCGGTCCTGAAGGCGGGGGCCGGCTACCTGCCGATCGACCCGGACGCCCCGCGGGCACGGATCGACGCCGTGCTGGCCGAGGGCCGTCCGGTGCTCGTCCTGGACGGCCCGGAGGCGGTGCGGGACACCGACGGCGCCCCGGCCACCGACCCGGTGGACGCCGACCGGCGCACGCCGCTGCGGCAGGACCACCCGGCCTACGTGATCTTCACCTCCGGTTCCACCGGCAAGCCCAAGGGCGTGGTGATCCCGCACCGGAACGTCACCCGGCTGTTCTCGGCGGCCGACCGCGAGTTCGACTTCGGCGACCAGGACGTCTGGACGCTGTTCCACTCCTACGCCTTCGACTTCTCGGTCTGGGAGCTGTGGGGCGCCCTGCTGTACGGCGGCCGGCTCGTCGTGGTGCCGCACGCGGTGTCCCGCTCGCCGCAGGACTTCCTGGCCCTGCTGTCCGAGCAGCGCGTCACGGTGCTCAATCAGACGCCGTCCGCGTTCTACCAGCTGATCGAGGCCGACCAGCAGAACCCCGACACCCCGCTCAGCTTGCGCTACGTCGTCTTCGGCGGTGAGGCGCTGGCCCCCGGCCGGCTCGGCGCCTGGTACGCCCGGCACCCGGAGGACCGGCCGACGCTGGTCAACATGTACGGGATCACCGAGACCACCGTGCACGTCACCCACCGCGCGCTGGACCGGGCGGGCGCCGCGACCGACACCGGCAGCACCGTCGGCCCCGCCCTCGCGGACCTGCGGGCCTACGTCCTCGACTCCTCCCTGCGGCCGGTGCCGCCCGGCGTCACCGGCGAGCTCTACGTGGCCGGCGCCGGGCTGGCCCGCGGCTACCTGGGCCGCCCCGCGCTCACCGCGGACCGGTTCGTCGCCTGCCCGTTCGGCCCGGCCGGCGCGCGGATGTACCGCACCGGCGACCTGGCCCGCTGGTCCCCGGACGGCGCGCTGGTCTACGAGGGCCGCGCCGACCACCAGGTGAAGATCCGCGGCTTCCGGATCGAACTCGGCGAGATCGAGGCGGCGCTGTCCCGCCACCCGCAGGTCGCCCAGGCCACCGTCATCGCCCACCAGGACCGGTCCGGGGACAAGCGGCTGGTCGCCTACGTGGTCGCCCGGGGCGCCCTGGACGCCTCGGAAGCCTCGGACGCCTCGGACGTCTTGGACGCCGCCGAACTGCGCGCGTACGCCGCCCGGGCGCTGCCCGGCTACATGGTGCCCGCCGCCGTGGTCCTGCTGGACGCCCTGCCGCTGACCACCAACGGCAAGCTCGACCGCCGGGCCCTGCCCGCGCCCCGGTTCGAGGCCGAGGCCGTCGGCCGCGGCCCGCGCGACGCCCGGGAGGAGGCCCTCTGCGGGCTGTTCGCCCAGGCCCTCGACGTCGACCGGGTCGGCATCGACGACAGCTTCTTCGACCTCGGCGGGCACTCCCTGCTGGCCACCCGCCTGGCCGGCCTGATCCGCGCCGAACTCGGCCTGGAACTCCCGCTCGGCACCCTCTTCGAGGCCCCGACCGTGGCCCAGCTGGTCGACCGGATCGCCGAGGCCGAGACGGCCCGCCCGGCGCTGCGGCCGATGCCGCGACCGGACGCCGTGCCGCTGTCGTTCGCGCAGCAGCGCCTGTGGTTCCTGCAGCAGATCGAGGGCGCGGACCCGACCTACAACATGCCGCTGGCCCTGCGGCTCGACGGCGAGCTGGACCGGGAGGCGCTGCGGGCCACACTGGACGACGTGGTCCGCCGCCACGAGTCGCTGCGTACGCTGTTCACCGAGACCGACGGGTCGGCCCGGCAGCAGGTACTCGACCCCCGCGCGCTGCCCCTGCCGGTGACCGCCGCCACCGCGGCGGAGCTGCCCGGCCTGCTGGCCGCGGCCGCCGCCACCCCCTTCGAGCTGCACCGCGAACTCCCGCTGCGCGCCTCGCTGTTCGCACTCTCCCCGACCGAGCACGCGCTGCTGCTGGTGATGCACCACATCGCCGGCGACGAGTGGTCGATGGCACCGCTGGCCCGCGACCTGGGCACCGCCTACGCGGCCCGGCTGGCCGGCACGGCCCCCGACTGGCAGCCGCTGCCCGTGCAGTACGCGGACTACACGCTGTGGCAGCGCGAGCTGCTCGGCGACGAGGAGCGCCCCGACAGTCTGGCCGGCCGCCAACTGGCCTTCTGGCGCGAGACATTGGCCGACCTGCCGGAGGAGCTCCCGCTGCCCGGCGCCGGTCCGCGCCCGGCGGTCCCCGGCCGGCGCGGCGAGGCGCTGCCGGTACGGTTCGACGCCGAACTGCACCGCGCCCTGGCCGAGCTCGGCCGGGAGCGCCGGGCGACGCTCTTCATGGTGCTGCAGGCGGGCCTGTCCGCGCTGCTCAGCAGGCTCGGCGCGGGCACCGACATCCCGCTCGGCACCGCGCTCGCGGGCCGCACCGACCAGGCCCTCGACGAGCTGGTCGGGTTCTTCGTGAACACCCTGGTGCTGCGCACCGACACCTCGGGCGACCCGGGCTTCGCCGAGCTGGTGGACAGGGTGCGGACCGCCGACCTCGCGGCCTTCGCGCACCAGGACCTCCCGTTCGACCGCCTGGTCGAGGTGCTCAACCCCAGCCGGGCGGCCAACCGGCACCCGCTGTTCCAGGTGATGCTGGTGCTGCAGAGCACCGCCGCCTCCGAGCTCGGCCTGCCGGGCCTGGAGGTCCGCAAGGAGCAGATCCACCCCGGCGGGGCGAAGTTCGACCTGTCGCTCAGCCTGGCCGAGACCCGCGACGCCGACGGCGCCCCCGGCGGCCTCGAAGGCTACGTCGAGTACAGCACCGACCTGTTCGACCGGGAGACCGTCGCCGCCCTGGTGCGGCGCCTGGAGCGGCTGCTCCTCGCGGTGGTCGCCGACCCCGCGCGCGCCATCGGCGCGGTGGACCTGCTGACCGAGGGCGAGCACGACCTGCTCACCACCGGCTGGAACGACACCCGCCGGGAGGTCCCGGCCCTGACGGTGCCGGCCCTGTTCGAGGCCCAGGTCGGCCGGACGCCGGACGCGCCCGCCGTCCTGTTCGGCGACACCGCGCTGTCGTACGCCGAACTCGACCGCCGAGCCAACAGGTTGGCCCGGCTGCTGATCGGCCGCGGCATCGGCCCGGAGTCCGTCGTCGCGCTGATGCTGCCCCGCTCCGCCGACCTCGTGGTCGCGATGCTGGCCGTGCTCAAGGCCGGCGCCGGCTACCTCCCGGTCGACCCCGAGTACCCCGCCGAGCGCATCGCCTACCTGTTCGAGGACGGCGCCCCCGCGCTCACCGTGACCACCGGGGCGCTGGCCGCCGGCCCGCTGCCGGCCGGCACGGCGCACATCGTGCTCGACGCCGACGAGTCGGCCGGCCTCCCGGACCACGACGTCCGGGACCGGGACCGCCGGGCCCCGCTCCGGCTCGGCCACCCCGCGTACGTCATCTTCACCTCCGGCTCCACCGGCCGGCCCAAGGGCGTCGTCGCCACCCACCGCGGCGTGGCCGGCCTGCTCGCCGCCCAGCGCGACCGACTGGTCGTCGGCCCCGGCGACCGGGTGCTCCAGTTCGCCTCGTTCAGCTTCGACGCGGCGTTCTGGGAGCTGGTCATGGCGCTGCTCTCCGGCGCCACCCTGGTGGTCGCCGAACCGGACCGGCTGCGGCCCGGCGCCCCGCTGGCCGAGCTGGTGGCCGCCCACCGGGTCAGCCACCTGACGCTCCCGCCGACCGCGCTGGACGTCCTCGCACCCGAGGACCTGCCCTCGGTGCGCTCGCTGGTGGTGGCCGGCGAGGCCGCCTCCGGGAACCTGGTGGCGCGCTGGTCGCCGGGACGCCGACTGGTCAACGCCTACGGCCCCACCGAGACCACCGTGTGCGCCACCATGAGCCAGCCGCTGCACGGCGACGAGCGGCCGCCGATCGGCGGACCGATCGGCAACATGCGCGCCTACGTCCTGGACGAGCGGCTGCGCCCGGTCCCGGTCGGGGTGCCCGGCGAGCTGTACGTGGCCGGCGACGGCCTCGCCCGCGGCTACCTGCGGCGGCCGAGCCTGTCCGCCACCCGCTTCGTCGCCTGCCCGTTCGGCGAGCCGGGCGAGCGGATGTACCGCACCGGCGACCTGGCCCGGCGCCGGGCCGACGGCACCCTCGAATACCTGGGCCGCACCGACGACCAGGTGAAGGTGCGCGGCCACCGCGTCGAGCTCGGCGAGATCGAGTCCGCCCTGGCCGCGCGGCCCGGCGTGGCCGCGGCCACCGTGGTGGCCCGGACGGACCGGGGGGCCGGCCAACTGGTCGGCTACGTCGTCCCGTCCGACCACGCCGTGGCCGCCGACGCACCGGCCGCCGAGGCCCTGGCCGCGGACCTGCGGGCCGACCTGCGTCGTCGACTGCCGGAGTACATGGTGCCGGCGGCTGTGGTGGTGCTGGGTGTGCTGCCGTTGACGCCGAACGGGAAGGTGGACCGGAAGGCTCTGCCGGTGCCGGATTTCGGTGCGGTGGTGTCGGGTCGTGGGCCTCGGACGGTGCGGGAGGAGGTGTTGTGCGGGGTCTTCGCGGAGGTGCTGGGCCTGGAGCGGGTCGGTGTCGATGACGACTTCTTCGAGCTGGGTGGGCATTCGCTGTTGGCGACGCGTCTGGTGAGTCGGGTGCGTGCGGTGCTGGGTGTGGAGTTGCCGTTGCGGGCGTTGTTCGAGACGCCGACGGTGGCGGGTCTGGTGGGTGCGGCGGGTGAGCCGGTGCGGGTGCCGTTGCGTGCGGTGGAGCGGCCGGAGGCGGTGCCGTTGTCGTTCGCGCAGCAGCGGTTGTGGTTTGTGAGCCAGTTGGAGAGTGCCGGCGCGCTGTACAACATGCCGGTGGTGCTGCGGCTTTCGGGTGTGGTGGACGAGGCTGCGTTGCGGGCGGCGCTGGGTGATGTGGTGGGCCGTCATGAGTCGTTGCGTACGGTGTTCGTGCCGGTGGACGGTCGGGCGCGTCAGGTGGTGCTGGGTGCCGGGGACGTCGAGGTGCCGTGGAGTGGTCGACGGGTCGACGGTGAGGGCGAGTTGGCCGCGGTGGTGCGGGGGGCGGTGACGGCCGGGTTCGACCTGGCAGCCGAACTTCCGCTGCGGGCGCACCTGTTCACGCTGGACGGCGCGGATCATGTGCTGGTGCTGGTGCTGCACCACATTGCGGGTGACGGCTGGTCGATGGCGCCGCTGGCCCGCGACCTGGGCACCGCCTACGCCGCCCGGCTGGGCGGCGCGGCCCCCGACTGGCAGCCGCTGCCGGTGCAGTACGCCGACTACGCGCTGTGGCAGCGAGAGCTGCTGGGTGACGAGGATGTCGAGGGAAGCCTCTCTCACCGCCAACTCGCCCACTGGGCCGAGGTGTTGGCCGATCTGCCGGTGGAGCTGGCGTTGCCGGTGGACCGGCCGCGGCCGGCGCAGGCCAGCCACCGTGGTGGCACGGTGGCGCTGGACTGGGACGCCGAACTGCACCGGGCACTGAATACACTGGCGCGGGAGAACCAGGCCAGTGTGTTCATGGTGGTCCACGCCGCCCTGGCCGCGCTGTTGAGCGCGTTGGGGGCGGGGGAGGACATCCCGATCGGCACGCCGATCGCCGGTCGCACCGACGAGGGTCTGGACGACCTGGTCGGCTTCTTCGCCAACACCCTGGTGCTGCGCACCGACGTGTCCGGCACGCCGTCGTTCCGCGAACTGCTGGAGCGCGTCCGCAGCGTGGACCTGGCGGCCTACGCGCACCAGGACACGCCGTTCGAGCGCCTGGTGGAGCTGGTCAACCCGGCGCGTTCGATGGCCCGTCACCCGCTGTTCCAGGTGATGCTGGCGTTCCAGAACACCCCGCAGGTCAGCCTCGACCTCCAGGGCCTGAGCTTCACCCTGGAACCCGTCGACCTCGACATCGCCAAGTTCGACCTCTCCGTCAACGTCCAGGAGCAGCACGGCGAGCAGGGCCCGGACGGCATCCGCGGGGTGCTGGAGTTCAACGGCGACCTGTTCGACTGGTCGACCGCCCAGGCGCTGGCCGTCCGCTTCGAGCGGGTGCTGCGCGCGGTCGTCGCCGACCCGGACCGGCCGATCGCCGTCCTGGACCTCCTCGACCAGGAGGAGCGCCGACGTCTCCTGCTGGACTGGAACGACACCAAGGCCGCCGTCGACCACGCCTGCCTGCCGGAGCTGTTCGAGGCGCAGGCCGCCCGCACCCCCGCGGCCACCGCCGTGCTCGACGGTGACCTCGCGCTGAGCTACGCCGAGCTGAACGCCCGCGCCAACGGCATCGCGCACCGGCTGATCGAGGCGGGCGTGGGCCCCGAGGACCTGGTCGCGGTGGCGCTGCCGCGCTCCGCGCAGCTGATGTGCGCCCTGCTCGGCGTCGTGAAGGCCGGCGCGGCCTACCTCCCGGTCGACCCCGACTACCCCGCCGAGCGCATCGACTACATGCTGCGCGACGCCGCACCGGCCCTGGTGATCTCCACCGACGGTGCCCTCGCCGACGGCCTGCGGGCCGACGGGCTGCGGGTCGACGGGCTGCGGGTCGACGGGCCGGCCCCCGTCGACGCCAACCCGACGGACCGCGACCGGGTGCGCCCGCTGCGGCCGCACCACCCCGCGTACGTCATCTACACCTCCGGCTCCACCGGCCGGCCCAAGGGCGTGCTGGTGGAACAGCACAACCTGGTCGACTACCTGGAGTGGGCCGGCCGCAGCTACCCCAGCGCGGCCGGGGCGGCGGTGCTGCACTCCTCGGTGTCCTTCGACATGACGGTCACCGCGCTGTTCACCCCGCTGACCGTCGGCGGCTGCGTGCGGATCGCCGAGCTGGAGGACGCCGCGGCGGCGGGCACCGCCCCCACCCTGGTGAAGGGCACCCCGAGCCACCTGCCGCTGCTGGAGGCCCTGCCCGCCGACGCCTCGCCCACCGGAGACCTGCTGCTCGCGGGTGAGCCGCTGACCGCCGGGACGCTGCGGAGCTGGCGCCGGGCGCACCCGGCCGTGACCGTGCGCAATGTGTACGGCCCGACCGAGACCACGGTGAGCTGCGCCGAGTACCGGATCGAGCCGGGTACCGAGCCCGGCACCGGCATCCTGCCGGTCGGCCGACCGCTCGCGAACACCCGCCTCTACGTGCTCGGCGCCGGGCTGGCCCCGGTCCCGGCCGGGGTGACCGGCGAGCTGTACGTGGCCGGGAACGGCGTGGCGCGCGGCTATCTCGGCCGGCCCGGGCTGACCGCCGAGCGCTTCGTGGCCGACCCCTTCGGCGAGCCCGGCTCCCGGATGTACCGCACCGGTGACCTGGCCCGCTGGACCCCGGACGGCGAACTCGTCGTCATCGGCCGTGCGGACCACCAGGTGAAGCTGCGCGGCTTCCGGATCGAGCTCGGCGAGATCGAGGCCGTGCTGGTCCGGCACCCCGCCGTGGCCCGTGCCACCGTTTTGGTCCGCGAGGACCAGCCCGGTGACAAGCGCCTGGTCGGCTACGTCGTCCCGCGCGGCGAGAGCCTGCCGGACGCCGCCGAACTGCGCTCCCACGTCGCCACCGCACTCCCCGACTACATGGTGCCGGCGGCTGTGGTGGTGCTGGGCGCGCTGCCGTTGACGCCGAACGGGAAGGTGGACCGGAAGGCTCTGCCGGTGCCGGATTTCGGTGCGGTGGTGTCGGGTCGTGGGCCTCGGACGGTGCGGGAGGAGGTGTTGTGCGGGGTCTTCGCGGAGGTGCTGGGCCTGGAGCGGGTCGGCATCGATGACGACTTCTTCGAGCTGGGTGGGCATTCGCTGTTGGCGACGCGTCTGGTGAGTCGGGTGCGTGCGGTGCTGGGTGTGGAGTTGCCGTTGCGGGCGTTGTTCGAGACGCCGACGGTGGCCGGTCTGGTGGGTGCGGCGGGTGAGCCGGTGCGGGTGCCGTTGCGTGCGGTGGAGCGCCCGGAGGCGGTGCCGTTGTCGTTCGCGCAGCAGCGGTTGTGGTTCGTGAGCCAGTTGGAGAGTGCCGGCGCGCTGTACAACATGCCGGTGGTGCTGCGGCTTTCGGGGGCGGTGGACGAGACTGCGTTGCGGGCGGCGCTGGGTGATGTGGTGGGCCGTCATGAGTCGTTGCGTACGGTGTTCGTGCCGGTGGACGGTCGGGCGCGTCAGGTGGTGCTGGGTGCCGGGGACGTCGAGGTGCCGTGGAGTGGTCGACGGGTCGACGGTGAGGGCGAGTTGGCCGCGGTGGTGCGGGGGGCGGTGACGGCCGGGTTCGACCTGGCAGCCGAACTTCCGCTGCGGGCGCACCTGTTCACGCTGGACGGCGCGGATCATGTGCTGGTGCTGGTGCTGCACCACATCGCGGGTGACGGCTGGTCGATGGCGCCGCTGGCCCGCGACCTGGGCACCGCCTACGCCGCCCGGCTGGGCGGCGCGGCCCCCGACTGGCAGCCGCTGCCCGTGCAGTACGCCGACTACGCCCTCTGGCAGCGGGAACTCCTCGGCGACGAGGAGCACCCCGACAGTCTTGCCAGCCGCCAACTCGCCCATTGGGCCGAGACATTGGCCGAGCTGCCGGAGGAGCTGGCGTTGCCGGTGGACCGGCCGCGGCCGGCGCAGGCCAGTCACCGTGGTGGCACGGTGGTGCTGGACTGGGACGCCGGACTGCACCGGGCACTGCAGGTGCTGGCGCGGGAGAACCAGGCCAGTGTGTTCATGGTGGTCCACGCCGCGCTGGCCGCGCTGTTGAGCGCGTTGGGGGCGGGGGAGGACATCCCGATCGGCACGCCGATCGCCGGACGTACCGACGAGGGTCTGGACGACCTGGTCGGCTTCTTCGCCAACACCCTGGTGCTGCGCACCGACGTGTCCGGCACGCCGTCCTTCCGCGAACTGCTGGAGCGCGTCCGCAGCGTGGACCTGGCGGCCTACGCGCACCAGGACACGCCGTTCGAGCGCCTGGTGGAGCTGGTCAACCCGGCGCGCTCGATGGCCCGTCACCCGCTGTTCCAGGTGATGCTGGCGTTCCAGAACACCCCACAGGTCAGCCTCGACCTCCAGGGCCTGAGCTTCACCCTGGAACCCGTCGACCTCGACATCGCCAAGTTCGACCTGCTGTGGAGCCTGCGGGAGCGCCCGGACACCGACGGCGTCGACGGCATCCTCGAATACAGCACGGACCTCTTCGACGCCGGGACGGCGGCCACCCTGGTGCGCCGGCTGGAGCGGGTGCTGCGCGCGGTGGTGGCCGACCCGGACCGGCCGATCGCCGTCCTGGACCTCCTCGACCGGGAGGAGCGCCGACAGCTGCTGGCGGACTGGACGGACACCGCGGCCCAGGTCACCCCGGCGCCCCTGCCGGAGCTGTTCGAGGCGCAGGCCGCCCGCACCCCCGCGGCCACCGCCGTGCTGGAGGGCGACCTCGCGCTGAGCTACGCCGAGCTGAACGCCCGCGCCAACCGCCTGGCCCGGCTGCTGGTCGACCGCGGAGTCGGCCCGGAGTCGGTGGTGGCCCTGTCGCTGCCGCGTTCGGCCGAGCTGGTGACCGCCGCCCTGGCCGTGCTCAAGGCCGGCGGCGCCTACCTGGCCGTCGACCCCGACTACCCCGCCCAGCGGGCCGGCTTCATGTGCGCGGACGCCGCCCCGGTCGGCGTGCTGACCGCCGGCGGATCGGACGGCCGGCTCCCGGCGGAGCTGACCCGCTGGCGGCTGGACGACCCGGACACGGTCGCGGAGTTGGCCGGGTACCCCGCGGCCGACCTGACCGACGCCGAGCGCCGCACCCCGCTGCGCACCGGCCACCCGGCCTACGTGGTCTACACCTCCGGCTCCACCGGGACGCCCAAGGGCGTGCTGGTCAGCCACCGCGGCCTGGCCGCCCTGGCCGTCTCGCACCGGGACGCCCTCGGCCTGGACGGCGACTCCCGGGTGCTGCAGTTCGCCTCGCTCAGCTTCGACGCCTCGGCCGGCGAGCTGGTCATGACGCTGCTGTCCGGCGCCACCCTGGTCGTCCCGCGCCCGGAGCAGGTCATCGGCGAGGGGGTCGTGGAGCTCATCGCCACGGCCGGGGTGACCCACGCGATGCTGCCGCCCGCGTTCCTCGCCACCCTCGACCCGGCACGGGTGACCACCCTGCGCGGCCTGATCACCGGCGGCGAGGCCTGCCCGCCCGAGGTCACCGCCCGCTGGTCGGACGGCCGGACGATGCTGAACGCCTACGGCCCCACCGAGTCGACGGTGTGCGCGAGCCTGAGCCGGCCGCTGTCCGGCGCGGTGGTCGCACCGATCGGCCGCCCGGTGGCCAACACCCGCGCGTTCGTGCTCGGCCCGGGCCTGGTCCCGGTCCCGGTCGGCGTCGTGGGCGAGCTCTACCTGGCCGGCGACGGCCTGGCCCGCGGCTACCTCGGCCGGCCCGGACTGACCGCCGAGCGCTTCGTGGCCGACCCCTTCGGCGAGCCCGGCTCCCGGATGTACCGCACCGGCGACCTGGCCCGCTGGACCGAGGACGGCGAACTCGTCTTCGCAGGACGGGCCGACAACCAGGTGAAGCTGCGCGGCTTCCGGATCGAGCTCGGCGAGATCGAGGCCGTGCTGGTCCGGCACCCCGCCGTGGCCCGCGCCACCGTCCTGGTCCGCGAGGACCAGCCCGGTGACAAGCGCCTGGTCGGCTACGCCGTCCCCGCGGACGGCGCCGCGCCGGACCCGGCCGAGCTGCGCGCCCACGTCGCCGCCGCGCTGCCGGAGCACATGGTGCCCGCGGCCGTCGTGGTGGTGGACGGCATCCCGCTGTCCCGCACCGGCAAGGTGGACCGGGCGGCCCTGCCGGCCCCCCGGTACGACACGCTGCGCTCGGGCCGCGGCCCCCGGACCGCCCGCGAGGAGGTGCTCTGCGCGCTCTTCGCCGAGGTGCTCGGCCTGGAGCAGGTCGGTATCGACGACAGCTTCTTCGACCTCGGCGGGCACTCCCTGATCGCCACCCGCCTGGTCAGCCGGATCCGATCGGTGCTGGACCTCGAACTGCCGCTCGCGGTGCTGTTCGAGGCGCCGACGGTGGCCGCGGTCGCGGCCTACACCGGAACCGGGGCGGACGCCCGCCCGGCACTCGTCCGGGGACCGCGCCCGGAGGTGCTGCCGCTGTCCTTCGCCCAGCACCGGCTGTGGTTCCTGGGCCGGCTGCACGAGGCCGACGCCGTCTACAACATGCCCGTCCCGCTGCGGCTGACCGGCACCGTCGACCGGCCCGCCCTCCAGGCGGCGCTGGACGACCTGCTGGCCCGGCACGAGTCGCTGCGCACCCTGCTCGTCGAGGTCGACGGGCGCGCGGAGCAGCGGGTGCTCGACGCCGACCGGACGCCCTTCCCGCTGAGCTTCGTCGACGCCACGGCGGCGGAGCTGCCCGAGCTGGTCACCGCCGCGGCGCGGGCCGGGTTCGACCTGGCCACCGAACTGCCGGTGCGGGCCACCCTGTTCGGCTTCGGCCCGGAGGAGCACGTGCTGCTGCTGGCGCTGCACCACAGTGCCGCCGACGGCTGGTCGCTGGCCCCGCTGGCCCGCGACCTGGGCGCCGCGTACGCGGCCCGGCTGGGCGGTACGGCTCCCGACTGGCAGCCGCTGCCCGTGCAGTACGCGGACTACGCCCTGTGGCAGCGGGAACTCCTCGGCGACGAGGAGCACCCCGACAGTCTCGCCCACCGTCAACTCGCCCACTGGCGTGAGGCGTTGGCCGACCTGCCGGAGGAGCTGGCGCTGCCGGTCGACCGGCAGCGGCCGGCCGTGGCCAGCCACCGCGGCGGCCGCGTCGCGGTGGCCTGGGACGCCGAACTGCACCGGGCCGCGACGGAACTCGCGCGCACCACCGCCACCAGCGTGTTCATGGTGGTGCAGGCCGCCCTGGCCACCCTGCTGACCAGGCTCGGCGCCGGCGAGGACATCCCCGTCGGCAGCCCGATCGCGGGCCGGACCGACGAGGCGCTGGACGGCCTCATCGGCTGCTTCACCAACACCGTCGTGCTGCGCACCGACACCTCCGGCAACCCCGGCTTCCGGGAGCTGCTGGGCCGCGTGCGGGCGGCCAACCTGGCCGCCTACACCCACCAGGACCTGCCGTTCGAGCGCCTGGTGGAGGTGCTCAACCCGGTCCGGTCGCTGTCCCGGCAGCCGCTGTTCCAGGTGCTGCTGGCCTTCCAGAACACCCCGGAGGTGGCCCTGCGGCTGCCCGGCCTGGACATCGGACTGGAGCCGGTCGAGACCGGGGTGGCCAAGTTCGACCTCGCGCTGAGCCTGCACGAGACCCACGGCGAGGACGGCGGGGCCGGCATCGAGGGCATGCTGGAGTACAGCACCGACCTCTTCGACCGCCCGAGCGCGGAACTGCTCGTCACCCGGCTGTCCCGGCTGCTGCGCGCGGTGCTGGCCGACCCGGACCGGCCGATCGGCCAGGTCGACGTCCTCGGCGACGCCGAGCGGCACCGGGTGCTCCGGGAGTGGAACGACACCGCGGCGGCGCTGCCCGCCGAGGCGTCCACCGTGCACCGGGTCTTCGCCGACCGCGCGCGCCGGCACCCGGAGGCGGTCGCCGTCCGGGCGGGCGCGCGGGAGCTGACCTTCGGTGAGCTGGACGCGCGGGCCGACCGGCTCGCCCGGCGGCTGATCGGGCTCGGCGTCCGGCCCGAGGACCGGGTCGCGGTGCTGACCGAGCGCTCCGTCGAGCTGGTGGTCTGCCTGCTCGGCGTGCTCAAGGCGGGCGCGGCCTACGCGCCGCTGCACGAGGGCTACCCGGCCGAGCGGATGCAGCAGGTGCTGCGGCGGTCGGGGGCGAGCGTCCTGCTCACCGACCGCGCCTGGCAGGAACGCGGGGTGCCGCAGGCCGCGCAGGTCGTGCTGGTCGACGAGACGGACCTGCCGCCGACCGGCGGCGCCGCCGTCCCGGCCGTCCCGGCGCACCCCGAGCAGGCGGTGTACGTGATGCACACCTCCGGCTCCACCGGCGAGCCCAAGGGCATCACCATCACCCACCGCGCCCTGCTGGAACTGGTCCTCGACCCGCGCTGGGAGCTGGGGCACCAGGACCGGGTGCTGATGCACGCGCCGTACGCCTTCGACATCGCCGACTACGAACTGTGGATCCCGCTGCTGACCGGCGGCCAGGTCGTGCTGGCCCCGCCCGGGGACGTCGACGTCGCCGAGCTGAAGCGGCTGATCGTCGAGGAGCGGATCACCGGGGTGCACTTCACCGCGGGCCTCTTCCGGGTCGTCGCGGACGACCTGGCGGACTGCCTCGGCGGGGTCCGGGAGATCCTCACCGGTGGCGACGTGGTCTCGGTGGCCGCCGTCGAGAGCGTGCTGCGGGCCGCCCCGCACGTCGTGGTCCGGCACCTGTACGGGCCGACCGAGATCACCCTGTGCGCCACCCAGTACCGGGTCACCGCCCCGGCGGAACTGGGCGACCGGCTGCCGATCGGCCGGCCGATGGCCAACACCCGGGTGTACGTGCTGGACGGCGCGCTGTCCGCGGTGCCGGTCGGCGTCGCGGGTGAGCTGTACATCGCGGGCGCCGGCCTGGGCCGGGGCTACCTCGACCGGCCGGGCCTGACCGGCGAGCGCTTCGTGGCCGACCCCTTCGGCCCGGCGGGCGAGCGGATGTACCGCACCGGCGACCTGGCCCGCTGGCGTCCGGACGGCACGCTGGAGTTCGTCGGCCGGGCCGACGACCAGGTGAAGATCCGCGGCTTCCGGGTCGAGCCCGGCGAGATCGAGGCCGTGCTCGGCCGGCACCCGGCGGTCGCCCAGAACGCGGTGGTCGTCCGGGAGGACCGGCCGGGCGACCAGCGCCTGGTGGCGTACGTGGTCGCGGCCGGCGACGAGGGGCCGACCGGCCCCGAGCACCCGGCGACGGACCGCCTCGACCCGGCGGAACTGCGCACCTTCGTCGGCACCGTGCTGCCCGACTACATGGTGCCCGCCGCCGTGGTGGTGCTGGACGCGCTGCCGCTGACGCCCAACGGGAAGCTGGACCGCAAGGCCCTGCCCGCCCCCGCGGCGCGTCCGGCCGGCTCTGGCGGGGCCCCGCGCAACGCCCGCGAGGAACTGCTGTGCGGGCTGGTCGGGGAGGTCCTCGGGCTCGGCACCGTCGGCATCCACGACAACTTCTTCGAGCTCGGCGGCGACAGCATCGGCTCCATCCAGCTGGTCAGCCGGGCCCGCGCGGCCGGGCTGGCACTGACCCCGAAGGACGTCTTCCAGGCCAAGACGGTCGCCCAACTCGCCCTGGTGGCGGGCGAGGTGGTCGTCCGGGCCGCCGACGACGGGGTCGGCCCGCTCCCGCTCACCCCGGTCATGCACGACCTGCGGGCGCGCGGCGGCACGCTGGACGGCCTGCAGCAGTCGGTGCTGCTGCAGGTCCCCGCCGAGCTGACCACGGCCGGGCTGACCACCGTGCTGCAGAGCGTGCTGGACCACCACGACGTGCTGCGGCTGGAGGTCCTCGACCAGGACTGGCGGCTGCGGACCCGGCCGGCCGGCTCGGTCGACGCCGGGTCCGTGCTGCGGACCGTGGACGTCACCGGGCTGGACGACGCGGCGGCCCGCACGCTGATGCGGGTCGAGGCCGACGCCGCGGGCGACCGGCTGGACCCCGCCGCCGGGGTGCTGCTGCAGGCCGTCCGGTTCGACGCGGGCCCCGCCCGCTCCGGCCGGCTGCTGCTCGCCGTCCACCACCTGGCCGTGGACGGCGTCTCCTGGCGGATCCTGCTGCACGACCTGGCGGCCGCCTGGAGCGCCGTCGCGGCCGGGCAGGAACCCCGGCTGGAACCGGTCGCCACGTCCTTCCGCCGCTGGGCGCGGACCCTCACCGAGGAGGCCGGGCGCCCCGGCCGGACGGCGGAGCTCGCCTTCTGGACCGGACCGGACCGGGCACCGGAACCGCTGCTGGGATCCCGGGCCCTCGACCCGGCCCGGGACACCACCGCCACCGCGCGCTCGCTCACGGTGGCGCTGTCCGCACCGGTCACCGAGGCCGTGCTGACCACCGTCCCGGCGGCGTTCAACGCGGGCGTCAACGACGTCCTGCTGACCGCGCTGGCGCTCGCCGCCACCGTGCTGCGGGAGGACCCGGAGGGCGCCCCGGTGCTCGTCGAGGTCGAGGGCCACGGCCGTCAGGACGACCTGGTGGAGGGGCTCGACCTGTCCCGCACCATGGGGTGGTTCACCACCGTCTACCCGGTCCGGCTCGACCCCGGCGCGGTGGACTGGGACGACCTCTGGTCGGCCGGGCCCGCCGTCGGCCGACTGCTCAAGCGGGTCAAGGAGCAGCTGCGCGCGGTGCCGGACCACGGCATCGGCCACGGCCTGCTGCGCCACCTGAACGCCGGGATGGCCGGAGCGCTGGCGGACACCCCCGCCCCGCAGATCGGCTTCAACTACCTCGGCCGGTTCGACGCCGCCGGACCGGGCGCCGACTGGGGCCTGGCCCCGGAGAGCGCGCAGGACGACGCGGCGGGCCCGCCGTCGGCCGGCCCGACGCCGCTGCGGCACGCGCTGGACGTCAACGCGGTGGTCCGGCCCGGGGCCGACGGCGCCGAACTGCGGGCCGGCTGGACCTGGCCGGACGGTGTCCTGGCCGAGCGGGACGCGCGGGCGCTCGCCGCCACCTGGGTGCGGGTGCTGGAGGCGATGGCCCGCCACGTCGAGCGCGCCGACGCCGGCGGCGCCACCACGTCGGACTTCGACCTGGTGCAGCTGGACCAGGACGAGATCGATGAGTTCGAGAACGAGTTGCTCGAGGACGGGGACCTGTGGTGAAGCGCGCACGGATCGAGGACATGCTGCCGCTCACGGCACTGCAGGAGGGACTGCTCTTCCACTCCCTCTACGACCGGCAGGCCTCGGACGTCTACCACCTGCAGTTCGCCTTCGACCTGCGCGGTGAGCTGGACGCCGAGGCGCTCCACCGGGCGGCCGCCGGCCTGCTGCGCCGGCACGCCAACCTGCGGGCGGCCTTCCGCCAGCGCCGCAACGGCGAGTCGGTGCAGGTCGTGCTGGACGAGGTGACCCTGCCCTGGCGCGTGGTCGACCTCTCCGCCCTGCCCGCGGACCGGCGCGCGCAGGAGCTCGCCACGCTCCTCGCCGAGGACCGGGCGAAGCGGTTCGAGGTCAAGAGCCCGCCGCTGATCCGCTGCCAGCTGGTGCGGCTCGGCGCCCGGGAGCACCGGTTCGTGTTCACCAGCCACCACCTGCTGATGGACGGCTGGTCGGTGCCGCTGCTGCTGAACGAGCTGTTCACCCTGTACGCCGACGGCGGCGACCACGCGCTGGCACCGGTGCGGCCCTACCGCGAGTACCTGCGCTGGCTGGGCCGCCAGGACCGGACCGTCGCCCAGGACGCCTGGCGCCGCCACCTGGCCGGCCTGGAGGGGCCGACGCTGCTCGGCCCGGCCGGGGCCGGCCGCGAGACGGTGGTCCCGGACGAGGCCTCGGTCGACCTCGGCGCGGACCTGACCGCCGGCCTCACCGCGGTGGCCCGGCGCAGCGGACTGACCCTCAACACGGCCGTCCAGGGCGCCTGGGCGCTGGTGCTGTCCCGGCTGACCGGCCGCACCGACGTGGTGTTCGGCGCGACGGTCTCCGGCCGCCCGGCCGACCTCGCCGGCGTCGAGTCCATGATCGGCCTGTTCGCCAACACCGTCCCGGTCCGGGTGCGGACGGACCCGGACCGCTCCCTGGCCGGACTGCTGGCCGACCTGCAGCAGGAGCGCTCGGCCCTCGCCGACTACGAGCACCTCGGCCTCGGCGAGCTCCAGCAGCTCAGCGGCGTGCGCGGCGAACTCTTCGACTCGCTGTACGTGTTCGAGAACTTCCCGGCCCCGGCCGAGCGCGACACCCCCGGCTACCAGGGCCTGACGCTGGCCGGCGCGGACGGCCAGGCCGCCGCCCACTACCCGCTGACCCTGACCGTCCTGCCCGGCGCCACCCTCCGGCTGCGCCTGGACTTCCGCGCCGACCTGTTCGCCCGGGAGACCGTGCTCGGCTGGGCGGACTGCCTGCGCCGGGTGCTGGAGGCGCTGGTGGCCGACCCGGACCAGCCGGCCGGGGCCGTGGACGTGCTCGACGCCGCCCAGCGGCAGCGGCTGCTGGTCGGCTGGAGCGGCGAAACGGCCGCGCCGGACGGCAGTTGCCTCCCGGAGCTGTTCGAGGCCCAGGTCCGCCGGACCCCGGACGCCACCGCGCTCTGGCAGGACGACGCGCCCGTCGGCTACGCCGAGCTGAACGCCCGGGCCAACCGGATGGCCCGCTTCCTGGCCGGCCAGGGGGTCGGCCCGGAGTCGGTGGTCGCGCTCGCCCTGCCGCGCTCGGCGGACCTGCTGGTCGCCCTGCTGGCGGTGCTCAAGGCCGGCGGCGCCTACCTCCCGCTGGACCTCGAACACCCCCGCGAGCGGGTGGAGATGATCACGGCCGCGGCCCGCCCGGCGGTGACCCTGACCACCCGGGACGGACTCACCCGGCTGCCCGCCGGCGAGGCCCGGTGGTGCGTGGACGGCCCCGCCTTCACCGCCGCCGTGGCCGGGTGCGCCGCGGACGACCTGACCGACCGGGACCGCGCCGCCGCGCTGCGGCCCGGCCACCCCGCGTACGTGATCTACACCTCCGGGTCCACCGGGACCCCGAAGGGCGTACTGGTCCCGCACCGCGCCCTGGTCAACTTCCTGCGCGGCACCGGCCGGCTGTTCCCGATGGACACCGCGGACCGGATGCTCGCGGTCACCACGGTGGCCTTCGACATCCACGTGCTGGAGCTGTACCTGCCGCTGCTGGCCGGCGCGGGCGTCGTGGTGGCCGGGCGCGACCAGGTCCGCGACCCCGCCGAACTGGCCGCCCTGCTCCGCCGCAGCGGGGCCACCGTCATGCAGGCCACCCCGACGCTGTGGCAGGCGCTGCTGTCCGAGCACCCGCAGGACGCCCGGGGGCTGCGCATGCTGGTCGGCGGCGAGGCGCTGCCCGCGCCGCTGGCCGCCCGGATGCGGGAGCTCGGCCAGGAGGCCGTCAACCTCTACGGGCCCACCGAGACGACCGTCTGGTCGACCGCCGCCGACCTCGCCGCCGACCTCGGCGCGGACCGCCCGGGGGCGCCCTCGATCGGCCGCCCGATCCGCAACACCCGGGCGTACGTGCTGGACGAGCGGCTCCGGCTGGTCCCGCCCGGGGCGGCCGGCGAACTGTACCTGGCCGGCGAGGGCCTGGCCCGGGGCTACCTGGGCCGGCCGGCGCTGACCGCCGGCCGCTTCGTCGCGGACCCGTACGGGCCCGCCGGGTCGCGGATGTACCGCACCGGCGACCTGGCCCGCTGGACCGAGGACGGCCGGCTGGAGTACCACGGCCGGACCGACCACCAGGTCAAGCTGCGCGGCTTCCGGCTGGAGCTCGGCGAGGTGGAGGCCGCCCTGGTCGCCCAGCAGCAGGTCGCGCAGGCGGTCGTGGTGCTGCGCGAGGACCGGCCCGGTGACCGCCGCCTGGTCGGCTACGTCGTCCCGGCCGGGCCCGCCCTCGACCCCGCGGAGACGCTCGCCGCCCTGCGCCGACGGCTCCCGGAGTACATGGTGCCCGCGGCCGTGGTGCCGCTGGAGGCGCTGCCGCTGACCCCGAACGGGAAGCTCGACCGCAAGGCGCTGCCCGCACCGGACCTCACCGGCCGGCTCTCGGACCGCGAGCCGAGCACCGCCGAGGAGGAGGTGCTGCGCACCCTGTTCGCCGAGGTGCTCGGCCTGGAGCGGATCGGCGTCGACGACGACTTCTTCGAGCTGGGCGGGCACTCGCTGCTGGCGACCCGGCTGGTCACCCGGATCCGCGCGGAACTGGGCACCGACACCTCCATCCGCAGCCTCTTCGAGGCGCCGACGGTGGCGTCCCTCGCCGAGCGGCTGCACCGGCAGGACGACCCCTTCGACACCGTGCTGCGGCTGCGCCCCGGACGCCGCGGCACGCCGTACTTCCTGTTCCACCCCGCGGCCGGGCTCGGCTGGGGCTACACGGGCTTCATCGGCCGGCTCGACCCGGAGTCGGCGCTCTACGCGCTGCAGGCCCGCGGACTCACCGGCGACGGTGAACTCCCCGGCAGCGTACGGGAGATGGCCGCCGACTACCTGGCCCGGATCCGCGCGGTGCAGCCGAACGGGCCGTACCGGCTGCTCGGCTGGTCGTTCGGCGGGCTGGTGGCGCACGCGGTGGCGACGCTGCTCCAGGACGAGGGCGCGGAGGTGGAGCTGCTCGCGCTGCTCGACGCCTACCCGGCGGTGGACGGCCCGGAGGTGTCCGAGGCCGACCTCGACCGGGAGATCCGGGCGGCGCTCGCCGCGGAGCCGTCCGGCGCCCCGGACCCCGCGGGCCCGCCCGCCCGGTCGGACGACCCGCCGGCCGCTCTCGGGGAGCGGGGCGTGGCGGCGCTCAAGCGCGTCGCGGCGAACAACATGCGGATCGCCCGCGGGTTCGTCCCCGGCACCTTCCACGGCGACGTGCTGGCCTTCCGGGCCGCCCGGCAGCCCGGCGGTCCGCTGTCCCCGGCCAAGGCCTGGGCCGCCCATGTGACCGGCGGGATCGACGAGTTCGAGCTGGACTGCACCCACCAGGAGATGACCGCGCCGGCCTCGCTGGACGTGATCGCCGGGGTGCTGCGGGACCGGATGTCGCCGACATCCGGACGATGACAAGGAGAGACACGATGGCGACGAACCCCTTCGAGGACGAGAACGGGACCTACCTGGTGCTGGTCAACGACGAGGGCCAGCACTCGCTCTGGCCCGCCTTCGTCGAGGTGCCGGCCGGCTGGCGCACGGTCCACGGCGAGGACAGCCGGCAGGCCTGCCTCGACCACATCGAGCAGAACTGGACGGACATGCGGCCCACGAGCCTGGTCGAGGCCATGGATGCGGGACATGCCTAAGGTCTGCGGCAGCAGGGGGGAGGCACGGACATGACGAGCTCGGGATTGGCGGCGGACCGGGACCGGACCGGGGAGTCCGGCGGGCCGGTGCCCGGCGCGGGCGTGGGCGGACCCGCCCTCACCGTGGGGACGCCCGCGGACGCGGCGCGGGCGCTGCGGCGGGCGGTCGAGGAGGTCACCGACTGGTCGCACCGGCCGATCGGGCCGGAGAGCTACCCGGACTTTCCGTACCGGGCGGTCGTCGACTACTACCGGCGGGTCGGAAAGGCCGCGGTGGCACCGGAGTTGGTGGAGCTGCTGCGCGGCCTGCGGGTCCGGATCGGCTGCGGCGGGCTGGCCCGGCCGTGGTCGTCCCCGGACGCCTGGCTGTTCGACCAGTGGCTGCCGCTGACGTTCACCGACCAGCCGATGGCGTACAACAGCTACGCCGGCCACGACCTGCTGCAGGTCGCGCACTGGGACGCCGGCAGCGCGGAGCACGCCGAGGACCTGCTGATGGTGGCGCTGCTCGCGGACCTCGCGACGGTCGAGCTGGACGCCCTGGCCCTGCCCGAGCCGACCGACCGGCAGCGGACCAGGACGGTCGCGGTGCTGCAGGCGGTGGCCCGGCTCGGCGCGTTCGCCCCGGCGGCCGTGCCGCACCCCGCGCCGCTGGAGGCGCTGCGGGCCGCGGTCGCCGCCGCGCCCGGGAACGAGGAGCTGGTGGCCGCCGGCCGGGAGACCGTGGCGCTGCTGCGGGCCGGGGTGCCGGCCGGACTGCGGCGAGCGGTGGACATCGGGCTGCTGCCGGTGACCACCGTGCACGACGAGCACATGTTCATCCGGTCCGTGCAGCTCTTCGAGCGGATCTTCGCCCGGGTGGCGGCCGCGCTGACCGACGCGGTCGAGGCGGTCCGGGCCGGCCGGCCGGTCGAGGCGGCGGCCGTGCTGTCGGCGACGGCGGCCCGGCTGACCGGGGCGACCTCGGCGCTGTACCGGATCCTGACCACGATCCCGCCGGAGACCTTCGCGGTGATCCGGGACCACACCCACGGTGCCAGCGCCATCCAGTCCCGGCCCTACCAGATGATCGAACTGGTCAGCGCGAAGCGGCCGGACGGCCCGTACTCCAGCGAGAAGGGCCCGGAGTTCACGGTCGTCGCGACGCTGCAGGAGGAGTTCCTGGCGCGGATGGGCGGCTGGGACGCGGACGAGGCGCGCCGGCTCCAGGAGGAGATGCTCGCGCTGGACGCCGCCTGGCGGTCGATGAAGCGCACCCACTGGGGCGTGACGCTGAAGATCATCGGCCGGGTCTCGGGCACCGGCGGCACCACGGGCGCCGACTACCTGAAGGCGGCGGCGAACATCGAGCTGTTCCCGATGCTGGCCGCCGCCTAGCAGGCTGTCAGGCCCTGTCCGTCCCGGGCCGAGCCCGGCCGGACAGGGCCCGCCGGGCCGGGCTCAGCCCAGCACGGTGGCCAGGTCGCGCGCGGCGCCGAGGTCGGGGCACCCCGACAGGACCAGGGCCTCCCGGAGTTCGGCCTGCAGCAGCTCGAACACGCGGGCGGCGCCCGCCTCACCGTCGGCGGCCAGGCCCCACAGCACCGGGCGGCCGAGCAGCACGCCGTCGGCGCCGAGGGCCAGGGCGCGCAGGACGTCCGTGCCGGAGCGGATGCCGCTGTCGAGCAGCACCGAGCAGCGGCCGCCGACCGCCTCGACCACCGGCGGCAGGGCGGTGATGCTGGCCGGCGCACCGGCGAGCTGGCGGCCGCCGTGGTTGGACACCACCACCGCCTCGGCGCCGATCTCCACCGCCCGGACGGCGTCCCGCGGGTCGAGGACGCCCTTGAGGACCAGCGGCATCGTGGTGCGCTCGCGCAGCCAGGCCAGGTCCGCCCAGCCGATCGCGGGATCGAAGGCCTGCCCGGTGTGGGTCGCGACGCCCGACGCCCCGGGCTGCCGGGTGTGGGTCGCCGCCAGCGGCACCCCGCCCAGGTTGGCCGCGGTCACGTCGGCGGGCAGCGTGAACCCGTTGCGCAGGTCGCGGAGTCGACGGCCCATGACCGGCACGTCGACCGTGACCACCAGCGCCTCGCAGCCGGCCTCCTCGGCGCGGCGGACCAGGTCGAGCACCTGCGCGCGGTCGCGCTGCCAGTACAGCTGGAACCAGCTCGTACCGCCGACCGCGGCGATCTCCTCCAGCGGGTAGCTGCTCAGGGTGCTGATCGCGTACGGGATCCCGGCCTCGGCCGCGGCGCGCGCGGCGGCGAGCTCGCCGTCCGGGTGCATCAGCCGCTGGTAGGCCATCGGCGCCACCACGACCGGCATCGCGGCCGTCCCGCGCAGCAGCGGGCCGGAGGGGTCCGCGACGTCCGTCCCGGCGAGCACCCGCGGCACCAGGCGCACCCGGTCCAGCGCCGCCCGGTTGGCGGCCTGGACGGACTCGTCACCGCTGCCGCCCGCGACGAAGTCCCGCACCTCGGCGGGCAGTCGGTCCGCGGCGAGCCGCTCGATGTCGGCGAGGCAGACCGCCGGAACCGCCGGGACCGGTGCCGGATCCGGAGCGGGGCCGCTCATCGGGCCGCCTCGTCGGTGCGGGACTGCTCCAGCTCCACCGCGGTGTAGAGCGCCTTGATGTTGCCGCTGCCGAAGGTCCGGGCGCCCAGCCGCTCGATCACCTCGAAGAACAGCGTGCCGCGCGGGTGGACGGAGCGGGTGAAGATCTGCAGCAGCTGGCCGTCCTGGTCCTGGTCGACCAGGATGTTGAGCTCCCGCAGCCCGTCGACCGAGTGGCGCAGCAGGTCGAGCCGCTCCGGCACCAGGTCGTAGTAGGCCCCGGGGGTGCGCAGGAACGCGACGCCGTTCGCGCCCAGTCGGGCCACGTCCTGCACGATGTCGTCGGTGGCGAACGCGATGTGCTGGACGCCGGCGCCGCCGTGGTCCTTGATGAACTGGTCGATCTGGCCGGGCTCCCGGGACAGATCGGGCTCGATCAGAGTGAGCGTCACCGTGCCGGAACGATTCTGCACGACCATGGAGTCCATCGCCTGCTTGCCGACCACGATGCGCTCGGTGAAGACCATGTCGAAGTCGAGGACGGTCTTGTAGAACTCCACCGTGGGGACCAGCTGACCGGCCTCCAGGCACACCGCGAAGTGGTCCACCGTGTGCAGACCGGGGGTCGGGCGCGGCTCACCGGTGGCGGGCCCCTCGGCGGAGGCCTCCTCGACGGCGCCCGGCCCGGCCACCGGCAGCCCCGGCAGGGCGCGGGCGTCCACCCCGGGCAGCCGCTGGACGAAGGTGTGCACGACGTCGCCGAAACCGGTGATGGAGGCGGTGACCACGCCGTCCCGGGTGGTCGGCTCGACGACCGGACGGGCACCGCGCCGGACCGCCTCGGCGAAGGCGGCCGCCGCGTCCGGGGTGGCGAGGCCGATCGCCGACACGCCGTCACCGTGCCGCTCGACGAAGGCGGCCGCCGGGTGGTCGGCGTCGCCGGCCGCGGTCAGCACCAGTCGGACGCCCTGCCGGCCCACCGCGACCGCGCGCACCCCGTCCGACGCGTCGGCGGAGCGCGCGTAGACCTCCAGCCCGTACTGGTCCGCGAAGAGTCCGGTCGCCAGGTCGAGGTCGGCGATCGCCAACTCGACGTGGTCGACCCCGAGTATGTCGAGCGCGCTCACAGGTGTCCCCCTTGGTTCGGTGCGGTCGTGCCGTTCTCTTCGCACTGCTCGTCGACGAACTCCGCCAGCCGGTCCAGGCCGACGGTGATCTGCTCCGGCGTCAGGTAGCTGAAGGACAGCCGGATCTGGTGGCGCGGCTCGCCGTCGCCGTAGAAGTGGTGCATGGGCGTCCACAGCACCCGGTGCCGGCGCGCCGAGAGTTCGAGCAGCTCGTCGTCGACCGGGAACGGGACGTCCATGACGACGAAGAAGCCTCCGGTGGGCACGTTCCAGCTCACCCCCGGGCGCCGGTCCGGCCCGAACCGCTCGGCCAGCCCGGCCAGCAGGTGGCGGAGGTTCTCCTGGTAGACCGCGTTCTCCGGGGCGTTCGCCGCGCGCAGGCTGAAGTCGTGCTCCAGGAGCTTCCCGCCGATGACGGCCTGGGCGACCGGCGGGGTGTTCACCGTCAGCATGCTCTTGATCTTGGCGAGTTGGTCGGCGAGCGACTGGGTCCCGCCGTTGCCGTCGCCCACCAGCTGGTCGGCGACGACGTAGCCGATCCGGGCGCCCGGCAGGCCGGTCTTGGCGAACGAGCCGAGGTAGACCACCCGGCGGTCGCGGTCGAGCGCCTTGAGCGTCGGCAGCGGCTCGGTGTCCGGCGCGTGGAAGATCCCGTACGGGTTGTCCTCCAGCAGCAGGAAGTCGTGCTCCGCCGCCAGCCGCAGCAACTGCTGCCGGGTCTCCAGGTCGAGGCTGATCCCGGACGGGTTGGCGAAGTCGGCCACCACGTACAGCGCCCGGGGCCGCAGGCCGGACTCCTTGGCCCGCCGCACGACCTCCACCAGGTCCGCCAGGTCGATGCCCGCCGGCGAGCCCTGGACCGGCAGCAGCGGCATGTCGACCAGCTCGGCGGCTCCGGCGACCCCCACGTAGCAGGGCAGCACGGTCAACAGACAGTCCTGCTCGGTGCGGCGCAGCGCCCGCAGGGTGAGGAACAGCGCCTCCTGGCAGCCGACCGTCACCACGATCGACTCCGGGTCGACCACCACGTTCTCGTCCACCGCGAGGTTCTTCGCGATCAGGTCGTGGATGATCCCCTTGGTCCGGCCGTACTGCAGCACGGTCCGCCGCACCAGCGTGACGTCGCCGTCGAACCGCTCCATCAGGTGCTCGGTGTACCGGCGCAAATGACGGTGGACCAGCTCGGTGTCGAACAGTCCCTCGAAGGGGCGTCCGGCGGCGAAGGAGACGGCCTCCGGGAAGCGCTGTGAGACCTCGTTGAGGAAGTTCATCGATTCGATGACCGGTGAGGCCAGCGATGCGTGCAGGTCGGCGAGTTCCAGCTCCACCGGACTCCGCTCGTTGTCGGACGCGGTCAATCCAGCTCCCCCTTGTGTCTGCACCCGCGCCGAGCGGCGGCGAACTGCTTCCCCGAAGCCGCCTGCGCGGGGTTCACGAACGTGCGGGCGTGCGGGAACGCAGCCCCGGAACAGAGTGAATCATGAAACGATCCCGGCACCGGTCCGAGGTCCGCCCCGTGATCCCGGGGCGCACCACGGCATCACGGGGCGGAGTTCCGCACTGCCGGCGGCGTCAGCCGATCCCGGCGTACGAGTGCTTGCCGGTGACGAAGATGTTGATGCCGTAGTAGTTGAAGAGCATGCAGGCGAACGCGACCAGGGCCACGTAGGCGGCCTTGCGGCCACGCCAACCGGCGGTCGCCCGGGCGTGCAGGTAGGCCGCGTACGCGACCCAGGTCACGAAGGACCAGGTCTCCTTCGGGTCCCACTCCCAGTACTTGCCCCAGGCCGCCTCGGCCCAGATGGCACCCGCGATGACGGTGAACGTGTACAGCGGGAAGACGATCGCGTTCACCCGGTACGAGAAGCGGTCGAGCGTGGCCGCCGCGGGCAGCCGCTCCCAGACGGAGGCGGGGATGCGCAGCGGGCCCGTCTCACGCGCGCCGAGGGCGCGCTGCTTCTCGTACACGTCCTTGCCGAGGTACATCAGGGTCGCGGCGAAGGCCGTGTAGAAGGCGCCCACACAGGCCGTCGCGGCGGTGACGTGGATGCCCAGCCAGTACGAGTGCAGGGCCGGGACCAGCGCGTCCGCCCCGGTGTAGAGCACCGTCACCGCGAGCCCGAGGGTCAGCACGGCGCCGACGGTGACGGGCACGCCCAGCCAGCGCACCGGGGCCTTGGCCGCCAGCAGCCCCAGGTAGACCAGGACCATGGCGAGCGCGAACGCGCAGGAGAACTCGTACATGTTGCCCCAGGGCCAGCGCATCGCCGACAACCCGCGGGCGGTGACCCCTCCGACGTGGAGCAGCGCGCCGAGCGTGGTCAGCGAGATCGCGATCCGCCCCGCGAGGTCCGCCTTCGGGCTGCTCCCCGCGGCACCGGGCCCGTCGACCTGGGGCTCCTCGCCCCGGCCCGTGGTCACCACGGTCGCGCCCTCGCCCGCCACCACGGTGCGGGTGAGGGTGGTGGACCCGCCGTCCCCGGAGGCGACGGTGACCGTGGCCTGCCGGACGCTCCTGCCCTCGTGGGCGGCCACCGTCTCGGCCAGGGTCGTCTGCTCGATCGAGCGCCGGGCCACCGTTCCCCGGCTGCCGAACGTCCACTCGAAGAGGTGGGCGAACATCGCCAGGACGTACACCGCCATGGCCGAGTAGATGAGCTTGTTGGACATGCCAGCCAGTTGGAGGTCGACGACCGAGGCGAGCTTCACCACGAACTCCTTCGGAGTCAGGCTTCGATGGACACTGACCGCCCCCACTCTACGGTGGGTGATCCGCTGCCGACTCTCCGGGGTCCCGCTCCCGGGCCGGGACTGATCCCCCCTCAGAAAGTGTTGGGTAAGTGATCAACTCCGTGGCGTGATGCATGCCGGTGATCTTCGCGGTCTGGGGACCCGCGAAGATCACCGGCATGTGTG
>NZ_JBEOSV010000031.1:0-54232 GCF_040303245.1 Kitasatospora sp. NPDC096077
CCGGAGACGTGGCTGATGTCGTCGATGCCTGCGGAGGCGGAGGTCATGACGGCTTCGGTGCGCAGGGGGTTGATCTCGGAGACGGCGCCGACGAGTGTGGTCTTGCCGACACCGAAGCCGCCGGCGATGACGATCTTCGCGGAGGTGGTGGCGCGGGTGGGGGCGGCCGCGTTAGAGCTTGCGAAGTCCACTGAGGACCCTTTCGAGCAGCGTGACGTCGGGCGTTCCGCCCGACTCGCCCGCGGCGGCGGGCTGGTGGATGGCGACGAGACCGGCCTCGGCCAGGTCGGCCACGAGGATGCGGGCCACACCGAGCGGCACGCCGGCCAGTGCGGAGATCTCCGCGATGGACTTGACCTCACGGCAGAGGTTGACGATCCGGGCGTGCTCGGGCAGCAGCCCGGTGGTGCGCTCGGCCGAGCCCGTGGTCGAGATCAGGGCCTCGATCGCGAGCTGGTACCGGGGGCGGGTCCGGCCGCCGGTCATCGCGTACGGGCGGACCAGCGGCTGCTGCTCGTAGCCGTCGGACTGCTGCCCGCCGTAGCCGCTGCCGTACCCGTTGCCGTAGCCGGCGGGTGTCGAGGGCGGGGTCATGGGTCCTCCTTGTGCTGCGGCCTTGGGCAGCCGGTTCCAGCTGGGGCGATGCCAGCTGAGGCGGGATCAGCTGCCTGAGGGTAGCTGAGGGTGGTGCGTCGGGTCCGGTCGGGTCGGGCCCGGTGCGGGATGGAACGGTGGGAGATCCGCGTGGGTTCCGGTCAGTGCAGGAGACTGCCCTGGAGTTCCGCGCGGAGTGCGGGGGTGAGGACGGCGCCGGCCCGGTCGACGAGCAGGGCCATCTCGTACCCGACCAGACCGATGTCGGAGTCGGGGGAGGCGAGGACGGCGAGGGCTGAGCCGTCGCTGACGGCCATCAGGAACAGGAACCCGCGCTCCATCTCGACGACGGTCTGGTTGACCTCGCCGCCTTCGAAGATCCGGCTGGCGCCGGAGGTGAGGGAGGTGAGGCCGGAGGCGACGGCGGCGAGCTGGTCGGCGCGGTCGCGCGGGAAGCCTTCCGACATGCACAGCAGGAGGCCGTCCGCGGAGACCACCACGGTGTGGGACACCCCGGGGGTGTTGTCCACGAAGTTGGTGATCAGCCAGTTCAGGTTCTGTGCGGCCTGGCTCATCTGGTTCAACTCAACGCTCCTGGTGATCTGCGCCGTTGCCGTCGCTCCGGCCACCGAAACTATCGAATCCGGGCTGCTGGGCACCATGCTGGAAGCCCGGCTGGTTGGCGGCCTGCTCGGCCCCGGCCCGGCGGCCCTGCTGGATGCCGCGGCGCAGGTTGGTCAGCCGGCCGCGGACCTCCTCGGGGGCCCGGGAGACCTGGGGGCCGTTCAGCGGCGAGGCCTCGGCGGTGCCGGAGACCAGGTTGGCCTGCGGGGTCCGGCGGGGGAGGCCGGACGTCGTGACACCGCTGGTCGAGGGCTCACGGACCTGCTCGGCCCGGCGCCAGCGCTCGTCGTTCGCGGACGGGCGCCACGGCGCGTCCCCGACGCCCGGCTGCGGCGGCTGCGGCTGACCGGGCTGCGGCTGAGCGGGCTGGGGCTGACCGCCCTGGGCCTGCGGGGCCTGCTGCGGGGCCTGGGGCTGAGCCGGACGCGGCTGCTGCGGGGCCTGCTGCGGCCGACCGGGCTCCTGGAACTCCGGTGCGGCGGTGCCGGGTCGGCGCGGCTGGTAGGGCCGCGGCCGGCCGTCGGCCTGCTGCGGGTACCACGGCTGCTCGCCGCCGGCCTCGGACGGGCCGGTCGGCAGGGCCATCGGTTCCGGCCGCTGCGGCACCTGCTGGGGCTGGGTCGGCTGCGGCTGGGTCGGCTGGGGCTGCGGCTGGGCCGGGGTCGGCACGTTCGGCAGCACCGGCTCCACCAGGCCGAGGCCCAGCGGGTCGCGCGGGTCGATCTGGCTGGCCTCGAAGCGCGGCCGGGCGAACTGCTGGGTGCTCTCCACCGGAGCCGGCTCGGCCGACGGCAGCGGCTGGGGCTGCTGCTGCGGGGGCAGTTGCGGCTGGCGGCCCTGCTGCTGCGGCGCGTCCGGACCGGGGCGCTGCGGACGGCGCTGGCCCGGCTGGCCCTGCGGACCCGGTCGGCCCTGCGGACCCTGCTGGCCGGGGGCACCGGGGCCCTGGCGGCCGGGGGTGCGCTGCGGCAGGCCGTCCTGCGGACGGTTGCCCGGCCGGGCGCCCTGCTGCGGGGCGCCGGGACCGCCCGGACGGCCGTGCTGCGGCTGCTCGCCGGTCCGCGGCGCCGGGGCGCCCGGACCGCCGTCGAACTCGCCGTTGGGGCGCGGACGTTCCTGGCCGGGACGGCCCTGGCCGCGGCGCGGCAGACCGTTCGGGCCGCCCTGCGGCGGGCCCTGGCGGCCGGGGGTGCGCTGCGGCAGGCCGCCCTGCGGCGACTGCTGCGGCTGGCCCTGCGGCGCGGGGCCCTGCGGCCCCTGGGCCTGCGGGCCGGACTGAGCGGGGGTCTGCGGGGTCTGCGGGGCCTGGGGCGGCTGGCCCTGACCGCGTCGCCGCGGCTGGGCCGGGCCCGGCTGGCCGGGACCCTGCTGGCCCGGCGGGACCGGGTTCTCGCGCAGCGACTTCCCGACCTGCCGGGTCGGCAGGCCGGTCCGGCCGCCGGGCGCACCCGGAGCGGTCGGGGCGGCGGGGGCACCGGGCGTACCGGGGGCACCGGGCGCGGTCGGCGCGGCGGGAGCGGCCGGACCGCCCTGGCCGAGCTGCGGACGGCCGCCCTGCGGGGCACCGCCGGCCGGGCCCTGCCCGAGCGCGGCCGGACCGGCCTGGCCGAGTGCGGCCGGACCGCCCTGGCGGCCGGGCATCTGGCGCTGCTGGCGCGGCGTCGGGGCGACCCCGCGCTGCTGCTTGCCCGGGCCGCCGGGCCCGCCGGGGCCGCCGGGGCCGGGGCGGCCGGCGCCGCGGCGCTCGGCGGAGTTGGTGACGTCGACCGGGAGCATGACCAGCGCGGTGGTGCCGCCGGAGTCGCTCGGGCGCAGCTGGATCCGGATGCCGTGTCGCAGGGACAGGCGGCCGACCACGAAGAGGCCCATGCGGCGGGAGACCGAGACGTCCACCGTCGGCGGGTTGGCCAGGCGCTCGTTGATCTCGGCGAGGTCGTCCGGGCTGAGGCCGATGCCGGTGTCGTGGATCTCGACCAGCACCCGGCCGTCCGGCAGGGCGTGGCCGGTGACCCGGACGCGGGTCTGCGGGCTGGAGAACGAGGTGGCGTTCTCCAGCAGCTCGGCGAGCAGGTGGACGAGGTCGTTGACGACGCGGCCGGCGACCTCGGCCGACGGCACGGCGGCCAGTTCGATGCGCTCGTACTGCTCCACCTCGGAGGCGGCGGCGCGGAGCACGTCGACCAGCGGCACCGGGCGGGTCCAGCGGCGGCCCGGGTCCTCGCCCGCGAGGACGAGGAGGTTTTCGCCGTTGCGGCGCATGCGGGTCGCGAGGTGGTCGAGCTTGAACAGGTTGGCCAGCTGGTCCGGGTCGGCCTCGCGGCTCTCCAGCTCGGAGATCAGCGACAGCTGGCGCTGGATCAGGCCCTGGCTGCGGCGCGAGAGGTTGGTGAACATCGCGTTGATGTTGCCGCGCAGGAGGGCCTGCTCGGCGGCGAGCCGGACCGCCTCGCTGTGCACCATGTCGAACGCGTGCGCCACGTGGCCGATCTCGTCGGTCGAGTCGACGGCGACCGGTTCGACGGCGGTGTCGACGTCGTGCGGGTCGCTCTCGGAGAGCGTCTTGACCAGCTCGGGCAGTCGGCGCTCGGCGACGTCCTCGGCCGCCTTCTGCAGGCGGGTCAGCGAGCGCACCATCGAGCGGGCGATCAGACCGGCGCCACCGAGGGCGATGATCAGGGTGAGGGCGACGGCGGCACCGATGATCAGGGCCTCGGTGTCGGCCTGGGACTGGAGGTCCTGGGCCTTGCCGTCGAGGTCCTCGATCAGCTTGGCCTCGATCCGGCGCTCTGCGGTGATCTTGGTGGTGGCCTTCTCGTACCAGTCCTTGTACGAGACCGGCTCGGTCTGGTGGATGCCGCCCGGCTGGAGGATCGAGCGCGAGTAGCGGTCGGCCTCGGCGACCACGTTGTTGTAGCTCAGCTGGCCGCGCAGGTTGTCCAGGTCGTGTGCGGTGTAGATGTTGTTGAAACTGGTGAGCGCGTTGTCGTACGTGGTGCGCAGGCGGATGCCGAAGGACTCGTCGCTCGCGCTCAGGTCGGGGGCCTTGGGGTTGGCCAGACCGGCGCTGATCAGCGCGCGCTGCTGCGAGGTGGCGTCCTTGGCCAGCGAGAACTGCTGCAGCGCGCGGGTGGCGACCAGCAGGTCCTTGTTGTTGGACGCGAGCGCGATGTCCTGGGTGATGCCCAGCAGGTCGCGGATGATCACGTCGTAGGCGGTGATCGTCGCCTGGATGTTCTGGTTGTTCTGGTACGGCGTGTTGCGCGCGTCCGCGATCGAGTTCAGGTCCTTGCGGATCTGGAACAACAGGGCCTTCCCGCCGGACAGTTCGAGGTTCTCGAACTTGTCGGAGGAGGCGGTGAAGGTGCGGCTGAGGTCGTCGGTGGACTTGCGGGCGGCGACGATCTCGTCGTCCATCGGGTCGTTCGGACGGTTGGTGATGTAGCCGGCGCTGATGTCGCGCTCGGTCTGCAGGGCGTCCGCGAGGTTGGTCGCCTTCTTGGCCAGGTCGGACAGGTTGGCCATCTGGGCGAGTTGCTGGGAGTTCTCCAGCGAGGTCTGGATGCGCAGGCCGCCGAGGACCAGCGAGACCATGACGGGGAGCGCGAGCAGGGCTATCAGTCGGGTGCGGATGCGCCAGTTGCGCATCGCGAGCCGGCTGATACCGGTGGCGCGGCGCCGGGTCAGGGTGGTCCGGAGTTTGTCCCGGGCGGACTTCCGGTCCGGGCCGTCCTCCTCCGGGCGGGGGACCTCGGGCGTTACGGGGTCGGCCGGGCCGCTGGGGGCCGCCGCCGGTTGAGGGGCTGCCACAGGCTCGTGCGACTCCGGGTTGCCCGCGGCGCCGCTACCCCTTTTGAAACGTCCCTGCACTGGCGTCGCAACCTCTGGACCGGGCGTCCCGCCGCGTCGCCACGGCCTGGACGGTGTCGAGTTTCCTTCCGCACCCCGGCCGGTCCGGGAGAGCGGGTCGCCGGGGTGGACTGCTCCCTACCCACGGTCCGTGGCATTCCAGCACAGCGAGGGAATCCCAACAAGGGCCGCTGGAACCAACGGTCGGGTACTACCGAACGCATGCGCGCTCTCACTGACTGTGCGGTAACCGGACCGGAATACCGCCTTTTTCGGACACTCGCCTGATACATGCCAACGTGGGCCGAGATCGACAAGAGTCGCAGACCTGCTGGAATGCCCGTTGTGTGCGCAATGTCGGATAATTCCGATGCGGCGATATGTCGGATATCTGTGATTTGCACGCTAATTTGTGAGTAAAATCACAGACTAATGTGTAGCTTTGGTCACGACCTCTGTGGAATGAGATCTCGTAACCTGGCTGTCTCCTGGCGCACGGCCCCGATCAGCCTGCCCAGAACCCCTCCGAATCAATCGGAACCACGCAGGCCGGTGCGGTCCCTGGTGATCGGCCCGGCCACGACCACGAGGTGCTCTCGATGTCCCTGGCGAAGAAGGCCACCAAGTCGACGCTGTCCTGCCGCTCCACGGCGAACCCGCGCCGGACCACGCTGGCCTCGGTCGAGGACTTCAGCAAGATCCCGGGCGCCCGCAAGCCCGAGGACGTCGTCACCTACGGCACCGAGCTGCCGGCCAGCACCGCCAACCCGCGCCGGGTCCAGCTGATGGTCGCCCCGGTCGTCACCCCCCGGGACTGACGCACACCGCCGCCGCCGAGGGCGCCGTGGACCCCGCACCCGCGGGATCCCACGGCGCCCTCTGGGTTTTCGCCCGCTCGCCTCCGGGGCGCTCCCGTCCGGTGCCGACGGTCGGCGCTCCCTCGCTCCTCCGTCGCTCCCTCGCTTCTCCCTTTCGGCACCGGCGCGCCCCTTCGGCTCGGGGCGGGGGACTCGCCCGCTCGCCGTTTCCGCCCGAACCGGGCCGAACCGGGGCAGAGCGGCCCGGAGGGGCCCCACGCGATAGCCTGGACGACGATTGACGGGGCCGCGCCCACCACGGGCGAGGCGCCCAGCAGCGCCCGGGGGCGCCCCGGGCGGCCGACGAAGCGAGGGGTAGCCCAGCCGTGCGCATTGCCAGGTTTTCCGTCCGGGAAGGAAGCCCTGCCGCCGGCAGCGTCTCCTTCGGCGTGGTCGAGGGGGATCCCTCCCAGCCCGACTCGCTGGTCGTCCACGAGCTGGCCGGTCACCCGTTCGGCCAACCCCAGCCCACCGGTGAGAGCTACCGCTTCCAGGACGTCCGGCTGCTCAGCCCGATGCTCCCCAACAAGATCGTGGCGGTCGGCCGCAACTACGCGGCGCACGCGGCCGAGCTGGGCCACGACGTCCCGGACGTGCCGCTGACCTTCTTCAAGCCGTCCACCTCGGTGATCGGCCCGACCGAGAACATCGCGTACCCGCCGTTCTCGTCGGAGGTCCACCACGAGGCCGAACTCGCCGTGGTGATCGGCCGGATGTGCCGCGAGGTGCCGCTGGACCGGGTGCCCGAGGTGATCCTCGGCTACACCTGCGCCAACGACGTCACCGCCCGGGACGTCCAGCAGCGCGAGGGCCAGTGGGCCCGGGCCAAGGGCTTCGACACCGCCTGCCCGCTGGGCCCGTGGATCGAGACCGACGTCGACCCGGCCGACCTCGCCGTCACCTGCACGGTCAACGGCGAGCTCCGCCAGACCGGTCGCACCTCCCTGATGATCCGCTCGGTCGCCGAGCTGGTCGTCCACATCTCCGAGGCCATGACGCTGCTGCCCGGCGACGTCATCCTCACCGGCACGCCCGCAGGGGTGGGCCCGCTCAACGTCGGCGACGAGGTCGCCGTCTCCATCGAAGGCATCGGCACTCTCACCAACAAGGTGATCAAGCGTGGCTAACACTGACCCGGCCGTCCGGGTTCGCTTCTGTCCGTCCCCGACCGGCAACCCCCACGTGGGCATGGTCCGTACGGCCCTGTTCAACTGGGCCTACGCCCGCCACACCGGCGGCAAGCTGGTCTTCCGGATCGAGGACACCGACTCCGCCCGCGACTCCGAGGAGTCGTACGTCCAGCTGCTGGAGGCCATGAGCTGGCTCGGCCTGGACTGGGACGAGGGCCCGGAGGTCGGCGGCCCGCACGCGCCGTACCGCCAGTCGCAGCGGATGGACATCTACGCGGACGTCGCCCGTCGCCTGCACGAGGCCGGCCACGCGTACCACTGCTACTGCAGCACCGAGGAGCTGGACGCCCGCCGCGAGGCCGCCCGCGCGGCCGGCAAGGCCTCCGGCTACGACGGCCACTGCCGGAACCTGACGGACGACCAGGTCGCCGTCTACAAGCTGGAGAAGCGCGAGCCGATCCTGCGCTTCCGGATGCCCGACCGGACCATCGCCTTCGACGACCTGGTGCGCGGCACGCTCACCTTCGAGCCGGAGAACGTGCCGGACTACGGCATCGTCCGGGCCAACGGCGCCCCGCTGTACACCCTGGTCAACCCGGTGGACGACGCCCTGATGGGCATCACCCACGTGCTGCGCGGTGAGGACCTGCTGTCCTCCACCCCGCGGCAGATCGCGCTGTACGCGGCGCTCGCCGAGATCGGTGTCGGCGAGGGCACCACCCCGCGCTTCGGCCACCTGCCGTACGTGATGGGCGAGGGCAACAAGAAGCTCTCCAAGCGCGACCCCCAGTCCTCGCTCAACCTGTACCGCGAGCGCGGCTTCATCCGCGAGGGCCTGCTCAACTACCTGTCCCTGCTGGGCTGGTCGCTGGCCGAGGACCGCGACCTGTTCGACATGGACGAGATGGTCGCCGCCTTCGACGTGGCCAAGGTGAACTCCAACCCGGCCCGCTTCGACCTGAAGAAGTGCGAGGCGATCAACGCCGAGCACGTCCGCCGGCTGGCCCCGGAGGACTTCGTCCGCCGGCTGGTGCCGTTCCTCCAGGGCGCCGACCTGCTGCCGGCCGAGCCGACCGCCGAGCAGCTGGACCTGCTGGCCCGGATCGCCCCGCTCACCCAGGAGCGGATGGTCGTGCTCGGCGAGATCGTGAACATGGCCGGCTTCCTGTTCGTCGACCCGGCCGACTTCACCCTCGACCCGGACGACGCCGCCAAGGTGCTCACCGCCGACTCCCGCCCGGTGCTGGAGGCCAGCATCAAGGCGCTGGAGGAGCTCGGGGACTTCACCCCGGAGCCGATCCAGGCCGCGCTGCGCGAGGCGCTGGTGGACGGGCTGGGCATCAAGCCCAAGTTCGCCTTCACGCCGCTGCGGGTGGCCGTCACCGGCCGCCGGGTCTCCCCGCCGCTGTTCGAGTCGATGGAGCTGCTCGGCCGCCCCGAGACGCTCCGCCGGCTGCGTTCCGCCCTGGACGCCGCTCCGACCGCCTGAAGCGGCCGCTGAGCGCCTCCTGAGCAGCCCCGCGGGCCCGGCCTGGTGCCGGGCCCGCGGCGCACCCGGAGGTCATCCGCCGGCCCCCTGGCCGCTGCCTGCGGTTATCGATTTTGGAGCCAGGGCAGACGTCGGGTAATGTTCTTTCTGCGCCGCCCGGGAGGGAACGGACGAGGGAGCGAAAGCCCCTCGGAACGGGACCGACCGAGAGGCGCAACGCCTGAGAAGGCCCCGCTGGGGTTCAACTCTGGTGGGGTATGGTGTAATTGGCAGCACGAGTGATTCTGGTTCATTTAGTCTAGGTTCGAGTCCTGGTACCCCAGCGCAGTACGACCGGCAACGGTCACCCGCAGTACAAGTGAAGATCCAAGCCCCCGTTGTGTAGCGGCCTAGCACGCTGCCCTCTCACGGCAGTAGCGCCGGTTCGAATCCGGTCGGGGGTACTGATCCCGCAAGGGATCGCCAGGATGCCCCCGTTGTGTAGCGGCCTAGCACGCTGCCCTCTCACGGCAGTAGCGCCGGTTCGAATCCGGTCGGGGGTACTTCAGAGCAGGAAGCCGATGGCTGTGGCCCTTCCGGGGGCATGACCATCGGCCCTTGCTTTGCGTTGGGGTATGGTGTAATTGGCAGCACGAGTGATTCTGGTTCATTTAGTCTAGGTTCGAGTCCTGGTACCCCAGCCAGAAAATGAAAGGCCCCGCCCGGCGGGGTCTTTTTGCTTTCCGGCACGAATATCTCGAAAGGCCCCGCTCGACTCCGAGCGGGGCCTTCGTGTTCTTCGGTGGGGGAGTGGGGGTGGGTGGGGGAGTCGGTCGGCCGGGTCAGCTCCGGCGCAGCGCCTCGGTGAGCCGGTTCGCGGCCTCGATGATGGCCTGGGCGTGCAGCCGGCCCGGGTGGCGGGTCAGGCGCTCGATCGGGCCGGAGACGGAGACGGCGGCCACCACGCGGTTGGAGGGGCCGCGGACGGGCGCGGAGACGGACGCGACGCCCGGCTCCCGCTCGCCGATCGACTGGGCCCAGCCGCGCCGCCGCACGCCGCTCAGCGCGGTGGCGGTGAACCGGGCGCCCTGGAGGCCGCGGTGGAGCCGCTCGGGCTCCTCCCAGGCCAGCAGGACCTGGGCGGCCGAGCCGGCCTTCATCGGCAGGGTGCTGCCGACCGGGACGGTGTCCCGCAGACCGGAGAGCCGCTCGGCGGCGGCCACGCAGATCCGCATCTCGCCCTGCCGGCGGTAGAGCTGTGCGCTCTCGCCGGTGACGTCGCGCAGGTGGGTCAGGACCGGGCCCGCGGTGGCGAGCAGCCGGTCCTCGCCCGCCGCGGCGGAGAGTTCGGACAGTCGGGGGCCGAGGATGAACCGCCCCTGCATGTCCCGGGTGACCAGACGGTGGTGTTCGAGTGCGACGGCGAGCCGGTGGGCCGTGGGGCGCGCCAGACCGGTGGCGGCGACCAGCCCCGCCAACGTGGCGGGGCCCGACTCCAGTGCGCTCAGCACCAGAGCGGCCTTGTCGAGAACGCCGACGCCGCTAGTGTTGTCCATGCGCTAAGACTGCAGTCTCATTCCGCGAGACGCAAGTTCAATCTCCGGCGAAAAGCGCCACCCTGGATGCAGCAGCCCGGGAGACATCCAGGATGGGACCTCGTCAGAGTGTCCGCATCGTGGACAGCGATCCGGTGTGCAGGTCTCGCGAACGCGCTCCGCAGGGGCGGCGTGGGCAGCTGACCTCGACGACACGAGAAGGCCGGCAACGCGGCCGGCTGGAGGGAATCCGATGGGACGGACACTCGCAGAGAAGGTCTGGGACGACCACGTCGTGCGGCGCGCGGAGGGCGAGCCCGACCTCCTGTTCATCGACCTGCACCTGCTCCACGAGGTGACCAGCCCGCAGGCCTTCGACGGGCTGCGGCTGGCCGGCCGGAAGGTCCGCCGCACCGATCTGACGATCGCCACCGAGGACCACAACACCCCGACCCTGGACATCGACAAGCCGATCGCCGACCCGGTCTCCCGGGTACAGCTGGAGACCCTGCGCCGCAACGCGGCCGAGTTCGGCGTCCGGATCCACTCGCTCGGCGACGTCGAGCAGGGCGTGGTGCACGTGGTCGGCCCCCAGCTCGGCCTGACCCAGCCCGGCACCACCGTGGTCTGCGGCGACTCCCACACCTCCACCCACGGCGCCTTCGGCGCACTGGCGTTCGGCATCGGCACCAGCCAGGTCGAACACGTGCTGGCCACCCAGACCCTGCCGCTGGCGCCGTTCCGGACCATGGCCGTCACCGTCGAGGGTGAACTCCCCGAGGGCGTCACGGCCAAGGACCTGATCCTGGCCGTCATCGCGAAGATCGGCACCGGCGGCGGCCAGGGCTACGTCCTGGAGTACCGCGGTTCGGCGATCCGGAGCCTGTCCATGGAGGCCCGGATGACCGTCTGCAACATGTCCATCGAGGCTGGCGCCCGGGCCGGGATGATCGCCCCGGACGAGACCACCTTCGCCTACCTCCAGGGTCGTCCGCACGCCCCGCAGGGCGAGGACTGGGACGCCGCCGTCGAGTACTGGCGGACCCTGGGCACCGACGAGGACGCGGTCTTCGACCACGAGGTGGTCATCGACGCGAGCACCCTCACCCCGTTCGTCACCTGGGGCACCAACCCGGGCCAGGGCCTCCCGCTCGGTTCGGCCGTCCCGGACCCCCAGGACTTCGCCGACCCGCAGGAGCGCGCGGCCGCCGAGAACGCCCTGGCGTACATGGGCCTCACGCCCGGCACCCCGCTGCGCGAGGTCGCCGTCGACGCGGTCTTCGTCGGCTCCTGCACCAACGGCCGGATCGAGGACCTGCGGGCCGCGGCCGCGGTCCTGGAGGGCCGTTCGGTCGCCGACGGCGTGCGGATGCTGGTCGTCCCCGGCTCGGTTCGGGTCGCCCTGCAGGCCGTCGAGGAGGGCTTGGACAAGGTGTTCACCGCCGCCGGGGCCGAATGGCGGCACGCCGGCTGCTCGATGTGCCTGGGCATGAACCCCGACCAGCTCGCCCCCGGGGAGCGCTGCGCCTCCACCTCGAACCGCAACTTCGAGGGCCGGCAGGGCAAGGGCGGCCGCACCCACCTGGTCTCCCCGCAGGTCGCCGCCGCGACCGCCGTCCTGGGCCGGCTGGCGGCCCCCGCCGACCTGTCCGCCGCATCCGCCAACGTCGCCGTGGAGGCCTGAGCCATGGAGAAGTTCACCACCCACACCGGCCGGGCCGTCCCGCTGCGCCGCAGCAACGTGGACACCGACCAGATCATCCCGGCCCATTGGCTCAAGAAGGTCACCCGATCCGGTTTCGAGGACGGCCTGTTCGAAGCCTGGCGCAAGGACGAGTCGTTCGTCCTCAATCGGCCCGAGCGCCGGGGCGCCACCGTCCTGGTGGCCGGACCGGAGTTCGGCACCGGCTCCTCCCGCGAGCACGCCGTCTGGGCGCTGCAGAACTACGGCTTCCACGCGGTCATCTCCTCGCGCTTCGCCGACATCTTCCGGGGCAACTCCCTGAAGAACGGTCTGCTGACCGTCGTGCTGCCGCAGGAGGTCGTGGAACGACTCTGGTCGCTCACCGAGAGTGACCCTTCGGCCGAGATCACCGTTGATCTGGAGAGGCGCGAAGTCCGGGCCGAAGGAGTCGTCGAGTCCTTCGAACTGGACGACAACGTCCGGTGGCGGCTGCTGAACGGTCTGGACGACATCAGCATCACGCTGGCGAACGAGGCCGACATCGCCGCCTACGAGGCGACCCGTCCGGCCTTCAAGCCCCGTACTCTGCCTGTCTCCTGAGTTCCCCTCAGAACAGGCAATCGGACGATCCACCGGATGGCCCGCGCTCCCCTTCGGGGGGGCCGGGCCATCCGGCGTTCCGGAGCACGAGTTAGCGGTGCCCCCTCCCCGGATTGCCCATTCGGCTTTGCGGAAGAGGGCCCCGCGCAAGTACAACTGCGGGTAGATGGCACAATCAGTACATGCACCGGCACCATGAACCTCCGTACGCGGGCGGCGAACCCGCGTCCGAGGAGTCCACGGGCCGGGGATCCGAACGCCGAATTGACGATCGGCCGGACGTCACCTCCGCAACACCAGCTGAGGCGCCGGACGACCAGGAAGTCGCAGCGCTCTACGCGCTTGTGGCCGAGCGGTTGAAGCAAGCTCACACCCGCGTGCATGCGCTGAACGTGTCTGTCGATGCAAAGACCGCTCTCACCCGTCAACTGCTCATCGTCACGGAGACCGCCAAGCGCGATCTTCCGGAGGCGGCAAGGCGGTTGAGTCGCTTTGTACATGACCTCGACGAGGGGCGCCCGCCCCTCGACTGAGGTCGCGGACGCGCAAATCCATTGCGACACTAGGGTGATTCGCGCGTTTGGTAATTGAAAGTCCGCAGATACATACCTAACGTGCGAAAAGAACGGATGGAATCATCCGGCGCCCGTTTCCGAAGGGGAAGACGTGAACAAGGCTCAGCTTGTCGAAGCGGTGGCCGAGCAGCTGGGCGGTCGCAAGGCTGCCGCAGAGGCCGTCGACGCAGTGCTCGACACCATGGTCCGTGCCGTTGTGGCCGGTGACCGGGTTTCGGTCACCGGTTTCGGCACCTTCGAGAAGGTGGAGCGCTCCGCGCGCTTCGCCCGCAACCCGCAGACCGGCGAGCGGGTCAAGGTCAAGAAGACCTCGGTCCCCCGCTTCCGTCCGGGTCAGGGCTTCAAGGACCTGGTCAGCGGCAGCAAGAAGCTGCCGAAGGAAGGCCCCTCGGTGAAGAAGGCCCCCAAGGGCTCGCTCACCCCGGGCAAGACCGGTGTCGCCGCGACCCCGGCCGCCAAGCGTGCCGCCACCAAGCGCGCCGCCACCGCTGCCGCCGCCGCCCCGGCCAAGAAGGCCGCCGCCAAGAAGGCGACCACCACGGCTGCCGCCAAGAAGACCACGGCCACCGCCGCGAAGAAGGCGACCGCCACCAAGAAGGCCACCACCGCCGCCGCCAAGAAGACCACGGCGACCGCGACCAAGGCCGCTGCGACCAAGGCCGCCGCGACCAAGAAGACGGCCGCCGTCAAGAAGGCGACCACCACGGCCGCCGCCAAGAAGACCACGGCCACCGCCAAGAAGGCGACCGCCACGGCCAAGAAGACGGCGCCGGCGAAGAAGACCGCCACCCGCAAGACCACCGCGCGCAAGGCCTCGGCCAAGTAAGTCCCGCGCGACCGTCCTCGGACGGGTCTTCGCTTCGGAGCCGCGGCCACCCGACCCCGCACTGCGCGGGAGGGGTGGCCGCGGCTCTTTCGATATCCGGGCGCTCAGTCAGGAATCGAGGGCGGCCGTCGGCCGGGCACGGGGAACCGTGCGACCTGCGGGAACCGGGCGGTGGAGGGGGGGCTCAGCGCCCGTCGGCCGGGTCGGGGAAGGTCTGCAGGGTCACGAAGACCACCCGGCGGGCCCCGCCGGTGCCCTCGGTGCGGATCCGCACCCGCTGGCCGGGCCGCAGCAGCCGCAGGCCGCCGGCGTCGAAGGCGGCCGTGTCGAACGGCACCGGGGTCCCGTCGTCGAGCAGCACGGAGCCGGCCCGGGTGGCGGGGTCGAAGGTGAACGCGGTGGCCTGCATGCCAGCAGCATAGCGAGGGGGTCGGACGATCCGGCCGGTCAGCAGCGGTCCAGGCGGGCGAACAGCGCACGGGTGTACGGGCCGAGGCCGAGCACCGCGGCCTCGCCGAGATCGGCGCCGGTGTCGACGTCCCGGCGCACCGACTCCACGTCCGGCAGGCGCAGTTCGAGCGCCCCGCCGGCCGCGTGCCGGGCCCGTGAGCCGTCCCCGAAGGCGGGGGAGAGCGGACGGCCGGGGGTGCTGGCGAGCAGGGTGGTGCCGAGGCCGGGGGAGTCCGCCAGGAAGGCCCGGCCGTCCGTCGGCACCGCGCCCAGCACCCGGGCGAGTTCGGCCGGGCGCAGGGCCGGCAGGTCGGCGGAGAGGGCGGCCAGCGGGGTCCGCGGGGCGAGGGCCAGGGCGGCCGAGGCGCCGTGCGCCAGCGCCCGGTTGAGGCCGCCGCCGGGTTCGTCGGCGACCACCACGGCGCCGAGCTCGGCCAGTCGGGCACCGGCGGTGGCGTCCCGGGTGACCACCAGGACGCGCGAGACGCCCGGGGTGGCCAGCGCGGCGGTGACCGTGTCCAGGGCGAAGGACAGGGCCAGCTCGGCCCGGTGCGGCCCGGCGTAGGGGGCCAGTCGGCTCTTCGCCAGGGCGAGCGGCTTGAGCGGCAGCACCAGCGACCAGTCGGCGGCGGGTGCGGCGGGCGCGACGGGCCCGCTGGGGCGTACGGTGTCCTGGGTCATCGGCGTCATTCTGTCGCCGGTCCCGGAGCCCTCGCCAGGCCGTCCGAGCTGTGCGGACGTGCGTTTGATCACGCCCGCCCGACGGGTTGGCGCGGTCGCTCGACAGCCGGTGAGCAGGCGGGCGACACTGTTCCGCGCCCGTGAGCCGGGCCCCGGTCGCAGCGGTGCGCGGCACCGGGAGGTCATGACCGCGGCACCCCACGTGCCGCATCGGATGAGAAGGAGCTGGGGTGGCCCGCCGCTCGTACGCCAAGTTCGGCAACGCCGACTACGGGATCTGGTACCGCTTCGCGGCCGTGCTGGTGAAGCCGGTGAACACCGTCCTGGTGAAGCCCGACTGGCGGGGCTGGGAGCACCTTCCGAAAGAAGGCGGCTTCATCGCCGCGGTGAACCACAATTCGATCATCGACCCGGTGATCTACGCGCACTGGCAGTACAACAGCGGCCGCCCCCCGCGGATTCTCGGCAAGTCCTCGCTGTTCTCGATTCCCTTCATCGGATTCATGCTGCGCAAGACCGGACAGATTCCGGTGTTCCGCGAGTCCACCGACGCCGCGCAGGCGTTCCGGGCCGCGATCGACGCCGTCAACAACGGCCAGTGCGTGCAGTTCTACCCGGAGGGAACGCTCACCCGGGACCCGGACCTGTGGCCGATGACCGGCAAGAGCGGGGTCGCCCGGGTCGCGCTGATGACCGGGGCGCCGGTCATCCCGGTCGCCCACTGGGGCGCGCACGAGATCATCCCGCCGTACGGCCGCACCGGCTTCGGCAAGGGCAGGTTCAACCTGTTCCCGCGCCACAAGGTGACCGTCGCGGCCGGGCCCGCGGTCGACCTGAGCAGGTACCAGGGCCAGGAGCTCACCGCCCAGGTGCTGAACGACGCCACCGAGGACATCATGACGGCGATCACCGCCGTGCTCGCCGACATCCGCGGCGAGCAGCCGCCGGCCGAGCGCTTCGACATGCGCAGGGCCGCCCGCCAGCGGGCCGCCGCCGCGCTGGCCGAGCGCCGCCGGGCCAAGGGCGCCCCCAAGGGCGACGCCCAGGACACCAACCAGGACAACGACACCGAGGGGACGGGCCGGTGACCCGCTGCGCAGTGATGGGGACCGGATCGTGGGGCACCGCCTTCGCGATGGTGCTGGCCGACGCGGGCTGCGAGGTCGTGCTGTGGGCCCGCCGCCAGGAGCTGGTGGACGCCGTCAACACCACCCACGAGAACCCGGACTACCTGCCGGGCGTCCGGCTGCCCGACTCCGTCCGGGCCACCACCGACGCGGCCGAGGCGCTGGCCGGCGCCGACTTCGCGGTGCTCGTGGTGCCCTCGCAGACGCTGCGGGACAACCTGGCCGCCTGGGCGCCGCTGATCGAGCCGCAGACCGTGCTGGTGAGCCTGATGAAGGGCATCGAACTCGGCACCGCCAAGCGGATGAGCGAGGTGATCGACGAGGTCACCAAGGTCGGCCCGGAGCGGGTCGCGGTGGTCAGCGGACCCAACCTGGCCAAGGAGATCGCCAACCGGCAGCCCGCCGCCAGCGTGGTCGCCTGCACCGACGAGGCGGTCGCCAAGCGGCTCCAGGCGGCCTGCCACACGCCGTACTTCCGGCCGTACACCAACACCGACGTGCTCGGCTGCGAGCTCGGCGGCGCGGTGAAGAACGTGATCGGCCTGGCCGTCGGCATGGCGGCCGGGATGGGGCTCGGCGACAACACCAAGGCGACGCTGATCACCCGCGGGCTGGCCGAGACCACCCGGCTCGGCGAGGTGCTGGGCGCTGACCCGCACACCTTCGCGGGGCTCGCCGGGATGGGCGACCTGGTCGCCACCTGCTCCTCGCCGCTGTCGCGCAACAACACCTTCGGGATGAACCTGGGCCGGGGGATGTCGCTGGCCGAGACCATCGCGGCCACCCGGCAGACCGCCGAGGGCGTCAAGTCCTGCGAGTCGGTGCTCGACCTGGCCCGGCGCAGCGGCGTCGACATGCCGATCGTCGAGGCCGTGGTGGACGTGGTGCACAACGGGCGGCCGACCCAGGAGGCGCTGCAGGCGCTGATGTCCCGTTCGGCGAAGGCGGAGCGCCGGCAGGCGCACCGGCCCTGATCCGGCGGGAGGCCCCGGACGGGCGGCGACTTCCGGAAAGGCGTTGACTTCCCGGAAACACCTCGCACGGTAGTCTCAAACCCGATATGAGCATCGAACAGACCTCCCCGAACCCGTCCGCCCCGAAGCCGCGCGTCGCGCTGGTCTTCGGCGGGCGCAGCTCCGAGCACGCGATCTCGGTCTCCACCGCGGGCAGCGTTCTCCGGGCGATCGACCGTGACAAGTACGACGTGCTGCCGATCGGCATCACCCACGAGGGCCGCTGGGCGCTGACCAGCGACGAGCCGGCCCGGATGGCGATCACCGACGGCAGGCTGCCGGACGTGGCGCACGTCGCCGAGGCCGTCGACGGGCAGGTCGCGCTGCCGGTCTCCCCGGGCAGCCGTGAGGTGCTGCTGAGCGAGCCGGGGAGCGCCCCCAAGGCCCTCGGCGAGGTCGACGTGGTGTTCCCGCTGCTGCACGGGCCCTGGGGCGAGGACGGCACCCTGCAGGGGCTGCTGGAGCTCTCCGGCGTCCCGTACGTCGGCAACGGCGTGCTGGCCAGCGCGGCCGGCATGGACAAGGAGTTCGCCAAGCGGATCCTGGCCTCGCACGGTCTGGGCGTCGGCCACTACACGATCGTGCGGCCGCGCGACTGGGAGACCGAGGCGGGCCGCGCCGCGGTGCGCGAGCGGGTCGCCGAGCTCGGCCTGCCGGTGTTCGTGAAGCCCTGCCGGGCCGGTTCCAGCATCGGCATCACCAAGGTCGGTGACCTGGCCGGGCTGGACGCCGCGATCGAGGAGGCCCGTCGGCACGACCCCAAGCTGATCATCGAGGCGGGCGTGTCCGGCCGCGAGATCGAGTGCGGGGTGCTGGAGTTCGAGGACGGCCCGCGGGCCAGCGTCCCGGCCGAGGTGCTGGTCGGCGAGGGCTTCGACTTCTACGACTTCGAGGCCAAGTACATCGACTCCTCCGAGGTGCGGATCCCGGCCGAGCTGACCGGGGCGGAGGTCGCCGAGATCCGGCGCCAGGCGGTGGCCGCGTTCGAGGCCTTCGGCTGCGAGGGCCTGGCCCGGGTGGACTTCTTCCTGCTGGAGGACGGCTCCTGGGTGATCAACGAGATCAACACCATGCCGGGCTTCACCCCGATCTCCGCCTACCCGAAGATGTGGGAGGCCAGCGGCGTCTCGTACGCGGAGCTGATCGACCGGCTGCTGCAGACCGCGCTGCGCCGTTCGACCGGGCTGCGGTAGCGGGTCCGTACGCGTCGGAGCCCGCTCCGCCACCGAGGCGGAGCGGGCTCCGACGGTTCCGCGGTCCGGTCAGCCCGGGATGTTGGCCTTCACCGCGTCGGTCAGGGCGGCCGCCGGGTCGAAGGGGTTCTGCGCGGCCCCGGCCGGGACGGTCACCTCGACGTAGGCGGCGCGCATGGTCGTCACGAAGCGGTGGCCGCCGTCGCCGAGCTGCTGGGACCACCAGGTGACGTCGTCGACGGTCGGGGACCAGTCCTTGGCGTGGTCGCCGTCCAGTTCCTCCGGCCGGTCGATGCCGCAGCGCAGCACCACCCGGTGCGAGTCGCCCCAGGCGGCCGTGTACGGCGAGGCGGGCGACGGGTCCTTGCGGGCGTGGCCGAGCAGCTCGGCGGGCAGCGCGGCGGTCAGCTTCCGGCAGTAGTCGGCGGCCTTCCCGCCGGGCTGCGGGGCCGCCACGTCCTGGTCGGCCGAACCCCAACTGCCGACCAGCAGGACGACCGTGCAGGTCAGCGCGACGGGCAGGGCCAGCCAGCGGATCGGTGCGGGGAGCGCCGTCAGCGCCTCGGGGATGCGGAGTCGTCGGGCCACCCGCCGATGGTAGCCGGGGACTACAGGTGGACCACCGGACAGGTGAGGGTGCGGGTGATGCCCTCCACCTTCTGGACCTTGGCGACCACCATCCGGCCCAGGTCGTCCACCGTCGGGGCCTCGGCCTTGACGATCACGTCGTACGGTCCGGTGACGTCCTCGGCGGTGATCACACCGGGGATCTTCGCGATCGTCTCGGCCACCGCGGTGGCCTTTCCTACCTCGGTCTGGATCAGGATGTATGCCTGTACCACGGGTGACCTCCCGGCGGCCTGGTTGGGGGGATCGCCGCCGGGACCGCGCGGTCTGGCGCAGGGGTGGGTGCGGGCTCGCCGGCAGGCTGATCACCACGCTACCGCGCAGCGGGCCGGGGAGGGGAGACTTCCGCACCCCCGAAGGGCGTACGCTGCGCGCGGGGGAGCGACGGGGACCGGAATCCGGAGGGCAGTGCCATCCGGGAAGGACATGCGAGAGGACGGCAGATGCAGGGGACCGTGGGCGAGCTCGGCGAGTTCGGCCTCATCAGGGAGCTGACCGCGCGGGTACCGCTCACCGACGCGGTCGACCTCGGCCCCGGGGACGACGCCGCGGTGGTGAAGGCGCCGGACGGCCGGGTGGTGGCCACCACGGACGTCCTGATCGAGCACCGGCACTTCCGCCGGGACTGGTCCACCGCCTACGACGTGGGCCGCAAGGCCGCCGCCCAGAACCTCGCCGACGTGGCCGCGATGGGCGCGGTGCCCACCGCGATCCTGCTCGGCCTGGTCGCCCCCGCCGACCTGCCGACCACCTGGGCCACCGAGCTGATGGACGGGCTGCGCGACGAGTGCCAGGTCGCCGGGGCGACGGTGGTCGGCGGCGACGTGGTGCGCGGCGACACCGTCACGCTGGCTATCACGGCGCTCGGCGACCTCCAGGGGCGCGCGGCGGTGACGCGCTCCGGCGCCCAGGTCGGCGACGTGGTCGCGGTGTGCGGCTGGCTGGGCTGGTCGGCCGCCGGACTGACCGTGCTGCAGCGCGGCTTCCGCTCCCCGCGGGCCTTCGTCGAGGCGCACCGCCGGCCCGAGCCGCCGTACCACGCGGGCCCGGCCGCCGCCGAGTTGGGCGCGACCTCGATGATCGACGTGAGCGACGGGCTGGTCGCCGACCTCGGCCACGTGGCCCGGGCCAGCGAGGTGGACATCGACCTCAGGGCCGCCGACTTCGACGTCCCGGCGCAGATGGCCGACATCGGTCAGGCGGTCGGGGTGGACCCGCTGGTCTGGGTGCTCTCCGGCGGGGAGGACCACGCGATCGTGGCGACCTTCCCGCGCGGGGTCCAACTCCCGTCCCGCTGGCGGGTGGTGGGCGAGGTGACCGGCCGCCCGCGGGGCTCGCGCAGCGGCCGGGTGACGGTGGACGGCGCGCCCTGGGACCGGGTCGGCGGCTGGGACCACTTCTCCGAATGAGCTACGGCGGACGGGGGATTCGGGCTGGACGCCGGTGCGGCACGTGACGCTCCCCAGGTGCGGCGGACGGGCTTCGAGGGTGCGATTTGCGTAGGCTTGCGTCATCCTGGCCCGCCCGCCGTCCGGCGCGGGTGGTCTGAACCACTGCGAGCGAGAGCACACCACACATGCGCATCGGTGTCCTGACCAGCGGCGGCGACTGCCCCGGCCTCAACGCGGTGATCCGCTCGGTCGTGCACCGGGGCACGGACGTCCACGGCGACGAGATCGTGGGCATCCTGGACGGCTTCCTCGGTCTGATCGAGGGCCGCACCCGGCCGGTCTCGCACGACGACGTCACCGGTCTGCTCACCCTCGGCGGCACCATCCTGGGCTCGGCCCGGGTGCAGCGCGAGCGGATCGCGTGGGCGGTGGAGAACGCCAAGACGCTGGCCCGGGACATCGGCATCGACGCGCTGATCGCGATCGGCGGGGAGGGGACGCTCACCGCCGCCAAGCAGTTCAGCGAGGCAGGGCTGCCGGTGGTCGGGGTGCCCAAGACCATCGACAACGACATCGACGCCACCGACGTCACCTTCGGCTTCGACACCGCGGTGCACGTGGCGACCGAGGCGATCGACCGGCTGAAGACCACCGCGGAGTCCCACCAGCGCGTCATGGTGGTCGAGTTGATGGGCCGGCACACCGGCTGGATCACCCTCACCGCGGGCATGGCCGGCGGCGCGCACGGCATCCTGATCCCGGAGAAGCCCTTCGACATCGAGGCGGTGGCCCGGATGGTCGAGGACCGCTTCGCCCGCGGCAAGAAGTTCGCCATCATCGCCGTCGCCGAGGGCGCCTCCCCGGTGCCCGGCACCATGCGCTTCGACCACGGCGAGGTCGACCAGTACGGCCACCGCACCTTCGGCGGGATCGGCAACCGGCTGGCCCACGAGCTGGAGAACCTGCTCGGCAAGGAGGCCCGCCCGGTCATCCTCGGCCACACCCAGCGCGGCGGCACCCCGACCGCCCGGGACCGGGTGCTCGCCACCCGCTTCGGCTGGCACGCGGTGGAGGCCGTCCACCGGGGCGCGTTCGGGCACTTCACCGCGCTGCGCCGGACCGGCATCGAGCTGGTGCCGATCGGCGACGCGGTGACCAGGCTGAAGACCGTGCCGGAGGACCGCTGGGCGGAGTCCGAGGCGGTGCTCTGAACCCGCGCGGGTAGGTTGGGCGGCATGCACTCCACCGCACCTCCCCGCGTGCTCACCGTCGCCGGCTCCGACTCCGGCGGCGGCGCCGGCATCCAGGCCGACCTCAAGGCGATGCTCGCCCTGGGCGTCCACGGCATGAGCGTGATCACCGCCGTCACCGCGCAGAACTCGCTCGGTGTCCAGGGCTACTGGGAACTGCCGGCCGAAGCCGTCCGGGCGCAGTTCCGCAGCGTGGTGGACGACATCGGGGTGCAGGCGGTGAAGACCGGGATGCTGGCCTCGATCGAACTGGTCGAGACCGTCGCCGAGCTGCTCGCTGGGGTGGACGCCCCGGTGGTGGTCGACCCGGTCGGCGTCTCCAAGCACGGGGACGCGCTGCTGGCCGCCGAGGCGGTCGCCACCGTCCGCGCCAGGCTGCTGCCGGTCGCCACCCTGGTCACCCCCAACCTGCACGAGGTGACGCAGCTCACCGGCCGCACCGTCGAGGACGAGTCGCAGATGCTGTCCGCCGCCGAGGCGCTGGCGGACCTCGGGCCGAGCTGGGTGCTGGTCAAGGGCGGCCACCTGGCCGGCGAGGCCGCCGACCTGCTGTACGGCGGGCCCGGCGAGGTGCACTGGTACCGCGCGCCGCGCTACGACAACCGGCACACCCACGGCACCGGCTGCACCCTGGCCAGCGCGATCGCGGCCGGTCTGGCCAAGGGCGAGTCGCTGCCCGAGGCGGTGGGCTCGGCCAAGGAGTACGTCACCGGCGCGATCGCCGGGGGCTTCGCCCTGGGTGCCGGGATCGGCCCGGTCGACCACGCCTGGCGCTGGCGCTAGTCCGTCCCGGCGGGCCCGTCCGGCCGTCCGGAGAACGACGACGGGCGGGCCCCCGAGGGGGTCCGCCCGTCGCCGGTGCGTCCGGAAAGCCTGACCGGTCCCGGAAACAGCGAAGCCGGCTCATCCGGGGATGAACCGACTCACTGGAGGACCGGCATGCCGGTCTGCGCGTCAGCGCGAGACCTTACCGGCCTTGATGCACGAGGTGCAGACGTTGAGCCGCTTCGGCGTCCGCCCAATCACAGCGCGCACCGTCTGGATGTTGGGGTTCCAACGACGGGGGGTACGGCGGTGAGAGTGGGAGATGCTGTTGCCGAAGCCCGGCCCCTTGCCGCAGACGTCGCAGTTGGCAGCCACAGGAGTCACTCCAAGACTTCAGATCAGTTACTTTCGAAAACCCCACTCAGCCACCAGAACACTCGCGTGCACCGGACCGGACAAGGGGGTGAGCCTGGACGGTTCCAGGCAACCGGAAGAGCATACAACGCTTGCTTCCGTCCCACGAAACTACCATGACCGGCCGAGTGATCGCTCCGGTCGCCGGTCCGGGCGGCCCTCCCCGGCCCCCGATAACCTGCCGTTATCACCCCTTGCCGTTCATCGCCCGGCCATGTCGGCGTCCCATCCGGAGGAGACCTGGTGCTGCACACGCTCGACGCCCCGGCCGTGCGCACCTGGTGCCAGCTCGCCCTGCGCGCGCTCGGCCAGGCCCGCGAGGAGATCGACGCGCTCAACGTGTACCCCGTCCCGGACGGCGACACCGGTACCAATCTCTACCTGACCGTCGAGTCCGCCGCCGCCGAGGTGGAGAGCCGCTTCGCCGACCCGGCCGCCGACCCGGCGCCCGGACTGGCCGACACCGTCCGGGCGATGGCCCGCGGCGCGCTGGTCGGGGCCCGCGGCAACTCCGGGGTGATCCTCGCCCAGTGGCTGCGCGGCACCGCCGAGACGCTCGCCGAGGGCGGCGGCGCCGAACAGCTGCGGGCCGCCCTGCAGCGGGCCGCCGACTCCGCCTACCAGGCCGTCGCGGAGCCCGTCGAGGGCACCCTGCTGACCGTGGCCCGGGTCGCCGCCCGCGAGGCGGTACGGGCCGGGGACGGCCTCGCCCAGGTCGCCGACACCGCCCACCGGGCCGCCCGGGACGCGCTGCGGCACACCCCCGAGCAGCTCGCCGTGCTGGCCGAGAACGGGGTCGTGGACGCCGGCGGACGCGGCCTGGTGGCCGTCCTCGGCGCGCTCGCCGACGCCGTCGCCGGCCACCAGCCGATGGGGCCGGTCGCGCTGCGCGGGGACGTCCGGGCGGTGGAGCGCTGCGCGACCCATCTGCGGCCCCCCGGCCCCGGCCACCCCGCCTTCGAGGTCATCTACCTGCTGGACGCGCCGGACGAGGCGCTGCCCGCGCTGCGCGAACGGCTCGCCGCGCTCGGCGACTCCCTGGTGATCGGCGGCGGCGACGGCCTGTGGAACGTGCACGTCCACGTGGACGACGCGGGCGCCGCGGTGGAGGCCGGGGTCGGTGCCGGGCGTCCGCACCAGATCCGGATCACCCACTTCGCCGAGGCCGCCGCCCGGGCCGGTACCGCCGCCGAACGCGGCGAACGCGAGGAGCGGGCCCGCGCGGTGCTCTCGGTGGTGTCCGGCGAGGGGCTGGCCGAGCTGTGCGAGCAGGCCGGCGCCGTCGTCCTGCACGCCGACCCGGACCGCCGCCCGGCCAGTGCCGAACTCGCCGACGCCGTCCGCGGCTCGGCCGCCCGCGAGGTGGTGCTGCTGCTCAACAACCCCGAACTGCGCGCCGCCGCCGGGGCCGCCGCCGACCAGCTGCGCGAGGAGGGCGTCCGGATCGCCGTGCTGCCGACCCGCTCGCCGGTGCAGGGCCTGGCCGCGCTCGCGGTGCACGAGGGCGGCCGCCGCTTCGACGAGGACGTGGTCGCCATGACCTCCGCCGCCGGGGCCACCCGGTACGCCGAACTCGCCGTCGCCGAGGGGGAGTCCTGGACCATGGCCGGGGTCTGCCAGGCCGGCGACGTGCTCGGCCTGATCGACGGGGACGTCGCGGTGATCGGCGCCGGGCTGGCCGAGGTCGGCGAGAGCGTGCTGGACCGGATGCTCGGTGCGGGCGGCGAACTGGTCACCCTGATCCTCGGCGAGGGCGCCGACCGGACCCTCGCCGACCGGCTGGTGGCGCACGTCCGCCAGCAGCGGCCGGAGGTGGACTCGGTGGTCTTCCACGGCGGCCAGGAGTCCACGCCGCTGCTCATCGGGGTGGAGTGAATCCCCGCCCCGCCCCTTCGGCTCGGAGGCGAGCGGGCGAGTAGCAGCCCGCTGTTCGTCGGTCCTGTGGTGTAGACAGGGGCCTGATGGGCGCTCTCGATGAACCACTGACCAAGCTCGTCGGCGACCGCACCGCGAAGGTGCTCGCCGACAGCCTCAAGCTGCGCACGGTCGGGGACCTGCTGCACCACTATCCGCGCCGCTACGTCGAACGCGGCCAGCTCACCAGCCTGGACGAGCTGGAGATCGACGAGCACGTCACCGTGCTGGCCCGGATCGAGAAGGTCACCCTGATCCCGTTCCGCGGCCGCAAGGGCGACCGGCTGGAGGTGGTGGTCACCGACGGCCGCAGCCGGCTCTCGCTGGTCTTCTTCAACCAGGGCTGGCGGCAGAAGGAGCTCAAGGCCGGCGCCCAGGGCCTGTTCGCGGGCAAGGTCGGCGTCTTCAACCGCAGCCGCCAGCTGGTCTCGCCCGACTACCAGCTGCTCGACGAGGACGCCGGGTCGGACGCCGCGAAGCAGTTCGCCGGCCGGCTCATCCCGGTGTACGGCGCCAGCGCGCAGATGCCCAGCTGGAAGCTGTCGATCTGCATCGAGACCGCGCTCACCAAACACCTCGGCGACGTCGGCGAGCCGCTGCCCGCCGAACTGCGCGAGCGGCACGACCTGATCCCGCTGCCCGAGGCGCTGGAGCTGATCCACCGCCCGCGCGGCCAGGCCGACCGCGAGCGCGCCCAGAGCCGGCTGCGCTGGGACGAGGCCTTCGTCCTCCAGGTCGCCCTCGCCCAGCGCCGGGCCGCCGACTCCGCGCTGCCCGCCAAGCCGCGCGAGGCCCGTCCCGGCGGTCTGCTGGACGCCTTCGACGCCCGGCTGCCGTTCACCCTCACCGAGGGCCAGCGGAAGGTCTCCGCCGAGATCGCCGCCGACCTGGCCACCGAGCACCCGATGCACCGGCTGCTCCAGGGCGAGGTCGGCTCCGGCAAGACCCTGGTGGCGCTGCGCGCCATGCTCGCGGTGGTGGACGCCGGCGGCCAGGCCGTCCTGCTCGCGCCCACCGAGGTGCTGGCCCAGCAGCACCACCGCTCGATCGTCGAGATGATGGGCGACCTCGCCGAGGCCGGCCTGCTCGGCGGCTCCGACCTGGGCACCCGGGTGGTGCTGCTGACCGGCTCGATGGGCGTCGCCGCCCGCCGCCAGGCGCTGCTGGACATGGCCTGCGGGGCCGCCGGGATCGCCATCGGCACCCATGCGTTGATCGAGGACAAGGTCCAGTTCCAGGACCTCGGCCTGGTCGTGGTGGACGAGCAGCACCGCTTCGGCGTCGAGCAGCGGGACGCGCTGCGTGCCAAGGGCGAACAGCCGCCGCACCTGCTGGTGATGACCGCCACCCCGATCCCGCGCACCGTCGCGATGACCGTCTTCGGGGACCTGGAGACCTCCGTCCTGGACCAGCTCCCGGCCGGCCGTTCGCCGATCTCCACCCACGTCGTCCCCGCGCTGGAGAAGCCCAACTTCCTCACCCGGGCCTGGGAGCGGGTCCGCGAGGAGGTCGGCAAGGGCCACCAGGCGTACGTGGTCTGCCCGCGGATCGGGGACGAGGAGCCGACCGCGGACCCGAAGGCCGCCAAGAAGCGGCGCAAGGCGGTCGAGGAGGACTTCGAGGACCTCACCACCCCGGACGCCGGCGCCGCGAGCGACGAACGGCGGCCCCCGCTCTCGGTGGTGGAGACCGCCGAGATGCTGGTGAAGGGCCCGCTGAGCGGCCTGCGGGTGGAGATCCTGCACGGCCGGCTCGCCCCGGAGGCCAAGGACGAGGTGATGCGCCGGTTCTCGGCCGGGGACGTGGACGTCCTGGTCGCCACCACGGTCATCGAGGTCGGTGTCAACGTCCCCAACTCCACCGCGATGGTCATCATGGACGCCGACCGCTTCGGCGTCTCCCAGCTCCACCAGCTGCGCGGCCGGGTCGGCCGGGGCAGCGCGGCCGGTCTGTGCCTGCTGGTCAGCGAGATGCCCGGGGGCAGCGCCGCCCGGGCCCGGCTGGACGCGGTGGCCGGCACCCTGGACGGCTTCGAGCTGTCCCGGATCGACCTCGAACAGCGCCGCGAGGGCGACGTGCTGGGCCAGGCGCAGTCCGGGGTGAAGTCCTCGCTCAAGGTGCTCTCGGTGCTGGAGGACGAGGAGGTCATCCGCACCGCCCGGACCGAGGCCACCCGGCTGGTCGCCGAGGACCCTGAGCTGGCCGCCCACCCGGAGCTGCGCACCGTGCTGGAGAGCCTGCTCGACGAGGACCGCGCGGCCTTCATGGAGAAGGGCTGAGCGGCCCGGGGAAGGGTCGGGCGGGTCCTCGGCCGGCCCGGATTGTCAGACCCCCGCGAGAGAATGTAGTTGTTCAGGGCGCACCCCCAAGGTGCGTACCTGGCACGACACTTGGGGGTCCTGCCATGGCATTCCGTCATCTCAACGAGCTCCCGCTGGGCGACAAGGTCTTCCGGATCGAACTCGCCAGCGACGACGACCGAGAGGTCACCCTCACCCTGACCGGCTGGCGCGAGGGGGCGGCCGCCACGCCGCTCGCCTCGGGCCGGCTCCGCCTGCCGGTCGAGGACGTCGCCTCGCTGCGGATCGCGCTCAACCGCGCGCTGCGGGCGCTGGCGATCGTCGCCGACGTCTCCGAGCCCATCCCCGACCGCGACGTGCTGCGCGAGCTGTACCCCGGCCACGGCGCCCCCTGGGTGCCGCAGCACGAGGAGGAGCTGGTCCGGCGCTTCCACGACGGCGAGACCGTCGCCCGGATCGCCGCCCGCTTCGGCCGCACGCCCGACTCCGTCCGGACCAAGCTGCGCGAGCTGGGGCACGACCCGCGCCGCCCCGAGTTCTGCCCGCCCGACGGCTGCCTGTCCTGGTCCCGCTACGCCTCGCCGGCCCTGCTCGGCGCGGCGGTCCCGGGCCAGGGCGCGGGCTCCGAGGCGAGCTGACCCTCCGCGCGGGCGCGGTGCGGCCCGGGGGAGAGCCCCCGGGCCGCACCCGCTCGGCGTGAGGGCGGGGCGGAGATCGGGATAGCGTGGTCGGGCAGCGACGAAAGGACCTTCCACCACCATGACCCGCGTGATCGCCGGGTCGGCCGGCGGCCGCCGGCTGGCCGTACCGCCCGGCCGGGGCACCCGTCCGACCTCCGACAAGGCCCGCGAGGCGATGTTCTCCACCCTGGAGGCGTTCCGCGGCACCCTGCACGGGGCCCGGATGCTGGACCTGTTCGGCGGATCGGGCGCGGTCGGCCTGGAGGCGCTGTCCCGCGGCGCCGAGCACGTCCTGCTGGTCGAGGCGGACGCCCAGGCGGCCCGGGTGATCCGGGAGAACGTCCGGACCATCGCCCTGCCGGGCGCCGAGGTACGGGCGGCCAAGGCGGAGAAGGTGATCGCCGGGCCGCCCCCGCAGCCCCCGTACGACCTGGTCTTCCTCGATCCGCCGTACGCGGTGACGGACGACGAGGTGCGCGAGATGCTGATCACAATGTCGGCTGGAGGCTGGCTCGCGGAGGACGCACTCGTCACCGTGGAGCGCAGCACCCGTGGCGGCGAGTTCGGCTGGCCCGAGGGCTTCGAGGTGCTGCGCTCCCGCCGTTACGGCGAGGGCACCCTCTGGTACGGTCGCGCCGCCGCCGGGGCCAGCGATCACGAGTAGCGGGCCGCGACCCGCAGCAGCCGTCACCCCACGAGGGAGCACACACGCCATGCGCCGAGCCGTCTGCCCCGGTTCGTTCGACCCGATCACCAACGGTCACCTCGACATCATCGAGCGGGCCTCGAAGCTGTACGACGTGGTGCACGTCGTGGTCGCGATCAACCCGAACAAGCAGGGCATGTTCACCATCGAGGAGCGGATCGGCCTGATCGAGGAGGTCGCCGCGCCGTTCGGGAACGTGGTGGTCGAGTCGCACCAGGGGCTGCTGGTGGACTACTGCCGGGAACGCGGCATCCCCGCGATCATCAAGGGCCTGCGGGCGGTCAGCGACTTCGACTACGAGCTGCAGATGGCCCAGATGAACCACGGTCTGACCGGCGTGGAGACGCTGTTCGTGCCGACCTCGCCGACGTACAGCTTCCTGTCCTCGACGCTGGTCAGGGAGGTCGCCTCGTACGGCGGCGACGTGTCGCACCTGCTGCCGGAGACGGTGCACCGCCGGCTGGTCGAGCGGATCGCGGAGCGCCGGGCCCAGCGGTAGCGCCGGGTCTTTCCTGCCGGTTCGTCATGGCTTGTCCGGGGCGGCGGAAGCGGGTTCGGCTCGGGCGTTGTGAGCTCGCCGCACGGGGGCCGTACAGTCTGTAGTCCTGCCCTGCGGTGAGGTCCACCGCGCCGGGCCTGCCTCCGCCGGACCGTCGGCGGCACACGGAAAGACGAAGCCCCGTGGACGTGCAGAACAAGGTCGACGAGATCGTGGCGGCGGTCGAGAACGCCCGCTCGATGCCGATGTCGGCCTCCTGCGTGGTGAACCGGGCCGAGCTGATCGGCCTGCTCAACGACCTCAAGGCGGCTCTGCCCGCCGAACTCGCCCAGGCCCAGTCGGTGATGGCCGACCACGAGCAGGTGGTGGCCGGGGCCCAGGCCGAGGCGGACCGGATCATCCAGGGCGCGCACGCCGAGCGCGGTTCGCTGATCTCCGACACCGAGGTGGTCCGCCGGGCCCAGTCCGAGGCCGACCGGATCCTGACCGAGGCCCGCGCCGACGTCGACACCCAGCGGGCCGAGGCCGACGACTACGTGGACAGCAAGCTCGCCAACTTCGAGGTGGTGCTGACCAAGACGCTCGGCGCGGTCGGCCGCGGCCGGACCAAGCTGCGCGGCGACGCGGGCTTCGAGGCCGAGGGCGAGACCGACGGCGAGGAGTTCCAGCCGCAGCGGCTCAGCCCGAGCCCCGAGGTCGACGAGTACGTCGATGTGAAGCTCGCCACCCTGGAGAACGTGCTCGGCGCCACCCTGGAGGCGGTCGGCAAGGGCCGCGACAAGCTGCTCGGCAAGCGTCCGATCGACGAGCTGGGCGCCTACCTGGCCGCCGCCGACGAGGCCCAGCAGGCCAAGGAGCGCGCCGAGGCGGTGGCCGCCGGCTTCGCCGAGGACGCCGACGGCGCCGACATCGCCTGGTACCGCGAGGACGTCCCGCAGCAGCAGGCCTGGCCCGAGCAGACCCCGGCCGCGGCCGGCTGGCCGGCGCCCGGCGCCGACCAGTACGCGGCCGCCCAGCACCAGCACCCCCACCAGCACCAGGAGCAGCACCAGGGCGGGCAGTACGCCGAGGTGTACGGCGGGGGCTTCGACCCGGCCGTCCAGGGTGACCCGTACAACACCCAGTGGGGCCAGCAGCAGGGCGGCTACCCGCAGCAGCAGCCCGACTACCAGGGCCAGCAGCAGCACCAGGGCCAGCAACCGGTCGGCTACGGCTATCCGCAGCAGCAGGACGGCTACGGGGCCCAGCCGTACGACGGCTACGGCTACCCGCAGCAGCCCGCCCTGCCCCCGGCCGTGCCGCAGCAGCAGCAAGGCCTGGACGAGACCAGTTTCTTCGACACCAGCATGATCGACATGACCCGGCTGCGGGAGCTCGGCGGCCGCTGAGCACGCCCCGGTGGACGGTGCGGGAGTCTCCTGACGGGACCGAAGTTGGGCCTGGCGGGAGACTCCGGTAGTCTGACCACTCCGGCATCCCCATGTCCGGCTCTCGGCTTGCCCTCGCGGCGCCGACCGGGACACGGGGGACCCAGCGTCGATTCCTATGGAAGTCAGGACACCTTGAACCGCCTCGACCACCGCGACCCCCTCGTGTTCGACACGCACGAGCTCGGTCGTCGTCCGGGCGCGATGCGCAAGGTGAGCCGGACCCTGGAGGCCCCCGAGGGCCTCGGGATCATCGACGTGATCGGCGTCCCGGAGAAGAGCCCGATCGAGCTGGAGCTCCGCCTGGAGTCCGTGGTCGAGGGCGTGCTGGTCACCGGCACGGCCGACGCCCAGGTCGAGGGTGAGTGCGTCCGGTGCCTGGAGCCCGTCGAGTTCGACATCGACGTGGACTTCCAGGAGCTGTACTACTACCCGGAGTCCGACGAGCGTCACCGCGCCCGGACCACCGGGACCGAGGACCTCGACGAGGACTCGGAAGAAGAGACTTACCGCCTGGAGGGCGACCTGTTCGACCTCCAGCCGGTGCTGCGTGACGCGGTGGTGCTCGCACTGCCGCTGCAGCCGGTGTGCCAGGAAGACTGCCTGGGCCTGTGCTCCGAGTGCGGAGCGCGCCTGAGCGACGACCCGACGCACCACCACGATGCCGCCGACCCCCGGTGGGCGGCTCTGCAGGGACTCTCCGCCACCCCCGGCGACGAGGGTGACGGGATCAAGAACAGCGACACCCGTGAGGGTCTCGCCGAGAACCAGGAGAAGTAGCCGTGGCTGTTCCGAAGCGGAAGATGTCGCGCAGCAACACGCGCCACCGCCGGTCCAACTGGAAGGCCGTTGTTCCGGCCCTCGTGGCGTGCGACCGCTGCCACGAGCCGAAGCTGGGCCACATCGCGTGCCCGAGCTGCGGCACGTACAACCGTCGCCAGGTCCTCTCGGTCTGATCGGCGGGGTGTACGGATCGATGTCGGACGGTAACTCCACCCGCAAGGCGTCCTCTGCCTCGAAGGGTTCTTCGGGCGGCGGCAAGGCCGGCGGGCCGGCTTCGACCGAATACGACGTCCTGGAAGGGCGCCTCGGGTACACACTTGAGCGCGCCCTTCTGGTACGTGCCCTGACCCACCGCTCGTACGCGTACGAGAACGGGGGCCTGCCCACCAACGAGCGCCTGGAATTCCTCGGCGACTCGGTGCTGGGCCTGGTGGTGACCGACACCCTCTACCGCGTCCACCCGGACGTCCCGGAGGGCACGCTCGCCAAGCTGCGCGCCGCGGTGGTCAACTCCCGCGCGCTCGCGGACGTCGGCCGGGGCCTGGACCTCGGCGTGTTCATCCGGCTCGGCAAGGGCGAGGAGGGCACCGGCGGCCGCGACAAGTCGTCGATCCTCGCCGACACGGTCGAGGCCGTGATCGGGGCCGTCTACCTGGACCGCGGTCTGGAGGCGGCGACCGAGTTCGTCCACCGGCTGTTCGACCCGCTGATCGAGGAGTCCTCTCAGCTGGGAGCCGGCCTGGACTGGAAGACCAGCCTCCAGGAGCTCACCGCCTCGGTGGGTATCGGCGTGCCCGAGTACGTGGTCATGGAGTCCGGTCCGGACCACGAGAAGACCTTCACCGCGGCGGCCCGGGTGGCCGGCGAGGACTTCGGCAGCGGCGTCGGCCGCTCGAAGAAGGAAGCCGAGCAGAAGGCCGCCGAGAGCGCCTGGCGCGCGATCAAGGAGAAGTACGCCGACCGGCTGCCCGCCGGCGCGTAGTGCTCCCGCAGTAGCCTTTCCTCCTGATCCCTTTCGACGCAGGAGGTCCGTTTCCCGTGCCCGAACTCCCCGAGGTCGAGGTCGTCCGCCGCGGACTGGCCAACTGGGTCGCCGGGCGGACCGTCGACGACGTCCAGGTGCTGCACCCGCGCGCGGTGCGCCGCCAGCCGGCCGGCCCGGCGGACTTCGCGGCCCGGCTGACCGGCACCACCCTGGGCACCGCGCAGCGCCGCGGCAAGTACCTCTGGGTGCCGCTGGGCAACGGGTTCTCGTTGATCGGCCACCTCGGGATGAGCGGCCAACTCCTCGTCCAGGACCCGTCCGTACCGGACGAGACCCATCTGCGGGTCCGGCTGCGCTTCACCGACGGCGGCCGCGAACTGCGCTTCGTGGACCAGCGGACCTTCGGCGGCCTGGCCGTCGAGGAGGCCGAGGACGGCGACCCGGAGGGCACCCCGGTCTCCATCGCGCACATCGCCCGGGACCCGCTCGACCCCCGCTTCGACGACGCGGCCTTCGCGGCCGCGCTGCGGGCCAAGCGCACCACGGTCAAGCGCGCCCTGCTCGACCAGACCCTGATCAGCGGCGTCGGCAACATCTACGCCGACGAGGCGCTGTGGCGCTCCAAGCTGCACTACGACCGCCCGACCGCGACCCTCACCCGCCCGCAGGCCGCGCTGCTGCTGGCCAACGCCCGGGACGTGATGACGGCGGCGCTGGCCGTCGGCGGCACCAGCTTCGACAGCCTGTACGTCAACGTGAACGGCGAGAGCGGCTACTTCTCCCGCGACCTCGACGCCTACGGCCGCGAGCACGAGCCCTGCCGCCGCTGCGGCACCGCGATCCGGCGGGCCGCCTGGATGAACCGGTCCAGCTACTTCTGCCCCCGCTGCCAGCGCGTGCCGCGCGCCAACGGGGGCTGAGCGACGGCTACTTGTGGGCGAGCTCGGGGTGCTCGGCGGAGGACTCGCCGAGTGCGCCGTGGTCGCCCTGGCCGAAGTAGGCGACGCCGACCGCGGACACCACCGCGAGTAGGAAGCCGACCACGCCGAGCCAGCCCAGGCCGGACTTGGAGGAGTCGCCGAGCCAGAGCACCCCGACCGCGCCGGGCAGCACCGTCTCGCCGACCACCAGGGCGGCGGTGGCGCCGTTCACCGAGCCGATCTGCAGCGCCACGGTGTGTACGTACATCCCGCCCAGGCCGCCGACCAGGATCGCGTACAGCGCCGGGTCGGAGATCAGCTGGACCAGGTCGAACGGCTCCACGCCGTTCAGGATGCGCACGCCGACGCCCAGCGCGCCGAAGCCGAGGCCGGAGAGCAGACCGGCGACGATCGCGCCCTTGGAGCCCATCCGGCGCACCAGCAGACCGCCGCCGACCAGCAGTACGGTGGTGATGATCAGCAGCCCCCAGTGGAAGGCCATCGCGGCGTGGTGCCCGCCCTCGGGGCCGGCCGAGACGGCCAGCAGCACCAGCGCCGAGCAGAGCACGCCGATCGAGGCCCACTCCAGCTGCTTGAGCCGGATCCCCAGCAGCTTGATGCTCAGCACCGCGGTGATCACCAGGTTGGCGCTGATGATGGTCTGGGAGAGGAACAGCGGCAGCAGCCGGGCGGCCAGCGCGCCGAGCCCGAAGCCGATCAGGTCGAGCACCGTCCCGGTGATGAACTCCCAGGTGACGGCGGCCTTCGCGGTGGAGGACAGGCTCGGCCCGCCGTGCTCGGTGGTCGAGGAGGTGGCACCCTTGGCCGCCTCCTCGCGGGCCGAGCGGCGGGAACCGACGGCCTGCAGGACCGAGCCGGTGCCGTAGCAGGCGGATGCCGCCACGGCCGTGACGAGGCCGATGATCACCAAGTGCTCCGATCGGGAGTCGGGTCAAGAACGAGTAATGGGACCAGCGGTCCGGGAACAGTGTGCCCCGTCGCGCGGTACGGTCGGGACGCACCCTCGGACCGCTCCGGGCCGGCCCCCGCACCGCTCCGGGCCCGCCGGGACGTACGTCCGGCCGTCCCGTCCGGTTCCCCGATCCCACCGGTCTCAGGGTTTACTCGGGGAAATCTCATCCGCGAGAAGGGGTGCCGCCCCGGCGGACGGCGGGGAATCCTGACATAACCAGTATGCGAAGGGTATGCCGTGCCCGGCGGCCGATCACGGTAGCGTCGAGGGCATGAGAACCCTTGCACGACGTTCCCGGGGCGCCGGGCCACTTGCCCTGGTGGCGGCGCTGCTCGGGGTGCTGCTCCTGTTCGCACCCGCCGCCTCGGCCGCCGGCGGCCTGAGCGACGCCGCGGCCGCGCTGAAGAAGGGCCAGGTCTACGTCGCCCCGACGATGCAGGACCGCTTCAGCCAGGCCCAGGCGGACGCGCTGACCAAGAAGATCGAGAAGGCCGACAAGCCGATCTTCGTCGCGGTCGTCCCCGAGGCCGCCAACAAGGCCACCATCGGCACCGACCTGCGCACCCTGGTCGGCATCGACGGCGTGTACGCCGTCTGGCACGGGGACAACGACTTCCTGGCCTACAGCGACCGCGGCGCGATGAGCGCCGGCGCGGCCGGCCGGATCGCGGGCGCAGTCCACCGCGCCGACAAGGGCGACATCAACGCCACCCTGAACGACTTCGTCGACCAGGCCGCCCCGCAGACCAAGGGCACCGGGGTCAACCACAGCACCTCGATCGCCTGGGTGATCATCCCGGTGCTGCTGGTGGCACTGGCCGGCGCCGGCGTCTTCTTCCTCTTCCGCCGCGCCAAGAAGCGCAAGGAGGAGCAGGCCCGGGCCGAGCTGGAGCAGCTGCGCCGCGTCGTCGACGAGGACATCACCGCCTTCGGCGTCGAACTGGAGCGGCTCGACTTCAACCCGAGCGCGCCGGACGCCGACGACGCCCAGCGCACCGACTACGGCCACGCGCTGGACTCGTACGAGAAGTCCAAGCGGCTGATGACCGAGGCCAAGCGGCCCGAGGACGTCAAGCAGGTCACCGAGACGATCGAGGACGGCCGGTTCCAGCTGGCCGCCCTGGCGGCCCGGCGCGCGAAGCGCCCGCTGCCCGAGCGTCGCCCTCCGTGCTTCATGGACCCGCGGCACGGCCCGTCCGTCAAGGACGTCGACTGGGCCCCGGCCGGCGGCTCCCCCCGGGCCGTCCCGGTCTGCCAGGCCGACGCGGACCGGGTCGCGGCCGGCCTCGACCCGGCGGTGCGCACCGTCGACACCGAGCACGGCCCGCAGCCGTACTGGAACGCCGGCCCGGCCTACGCGCCGTACGCGGGCGGGTACTACAGCGGCTTCGGCGGCGGTGGCCTGCTGCCCGGCCTGCTGGTCGGCACCATGCTCGGTTCGATGATGAGCAGCCCGGCCTACGCGGCGGCGCCGATGATGGAGGGCGGCCACGGCGGCTACCAGGACCAGTACGAGGGCGGGGACTTCACCGGCGTGGACTTCAACGCGTCCGACTTCAGCGGCGGCGACTGGGGCGGCGGCGACGACTTCGGCGGCGGCGGGGACTGGTGACCCGCTGACCCGCTGATCGTTCCGCGATCCCGACGGCCCCGCCGGTTCCGACCGGCGGGGCCGTCCGCGTACCCGGCGCGGGATCGACGCGTGAGTACCCGGGGCGGGACCGAGCTGCGGGACCGAGCTGCGGGTTCGAGCTGCGGGTTCGAAAAGCCAACCCGGTGTGGCAGGCTGGCGCTGTGACCCCCGACACCCCGCCCCGCGCCCCGGCCGCCGTCCCCGGCCGACCCTGCTCGATGGCCGTGGCGCTTCAGGTGGTGGGCGAGAAGTGGGCGCTGCTCGTGGTGCGCGAGCTGTTCTACGGCAACCACCGCTTCGACCGGATCGCCCGCAACACCGGTGCCCCGCGGGACCGGCTGACCGCACGGCTGCGGGCCCTGGAGGAGGCCGGGGTGGTCGAGCGCCGCCCGTACAGCGAGCGGCCGCCGCGCTACGAGTACCACCTCACCGCGGCCGGCCGGGACCTCGCCCCGCTCGCCCACGCGCTGCGCACCTGGGGTGACCGCTGGCTGGTGCCGGACTCCCCGGTGACCTTCGCCCATGCGCCCGAGGACCACCCGCCGCACCCCTTCGACCCGGCCTGGGTCTGCCGCACCTGCGGCCGGGAGGCCCGCCGCGGCGAGCTGCACGCCGAGGTGCACACCCCGGGCTGGACGGTCGAGGGCCCGGTGGAGCTGTGACCGGCGGCTTCGCCGGTTAGGGTCGTGGCATGCACGGTCGCGACGCCCACAGTGATGAACCGGTCCGGGTGACCGCCTGGGTCCGGGGGAAGGTCCAGGAGGTCGGGTTCCGCTGGTGGACCAGGGCACGGGCGCTGGAGATCGGCCTGACCGGCTACGCCGGCAACCTCGGCGACGGCCGGGTGCAGGTGGTGGCCGAGGGCCTGGCCGCCGACTGCGAGCTGCTGCTGGCCCTGCTGCGGGGCCCCGACACGCCCGGTGCGGTGAGCGGGGTGACCGAGATCTGGACCGCCGTCGGTGCAGGCTACGAAGGTTTCGAGATCCGCTGAGCCCGCTTTTCCGGGGTGACACTCCCGCGTCCCGGAAATGATCGGCAAGCGTCGGTGTCATACGGTTGCCATTCGGGCAGACTCGTGGTTGACTCCGCATCGAACGATGATCCACGAGCACGTGGTGGACCCGGGCCCGAGACCCCCAGGCGTGACGACACCGCCGGGCAGGTGACAGGGGCGCGGTAGCGTGCGGTGATCGTGTTGACCCGTACCGTCTTTGGTGAGACGCTTGAAGCCCGCGCACACGATCGCGTTCCCCGGCAGGTGCATGCCCTCGTGAGCCCAGCTCACGGTGGTTGTGCCGTAGTGCCCAGCCAGCACTTCCGGTGCGCGCCGCGCGTGCGTCCCCCTTCCCCCTAGACCTGTACCGTTCCGGTTCGGTCACTCAGCGTGGAGGACCATTCATCATGGCAAAGGCGCTTCTCGGGTACGTCGGCGGCCCCGACCCGCGAATGCTCTCCGAGATGCGACGGCTTCAGCAGCGCGTCCAGGACCTTGAAGCCGAGCTCCTTCGGATGCAGGCTGAGAACGACGCACTCACCGCTGTCGCTGACGAGCACTCGCTGCTCAGCAGCATCGATCTGGATCAGCGGGAGCCGGCTCTCACCTGAGCCCCGCCCGGTCCTCACAGGTCGACGCCGCTGTGCACTGAGCCGCCCCGAAAGGGACGCAGCTTTGCAAGGGACGCCCGGATGTGGCGTCCCTTCGTCGTGTCGGACTCCGGATACAGTCGGTTCCCGTCGTGAGCGAATGAGGGGACCGGCCGCGTGCACCTGAAGAGTCTGACGCTGCGCGGGTTCAAGTCCTTCGCCTCCAGCACCACCCTGCGCTTCGAGCCGGGCATCACCTGCGTGGTCGGCCCGAACGGCTCCGGCAAGTCCAACGTGGTGGACGCGCTGTCCTGGGTGATGGGCGAGCAGGGCGCCAAGACGCTGCGCGGCGGCAAGATGGAGGACGTCATCTTCGCCGGGACCAGCGGGCGCGCCCCGCTCGGCCGCGCCGAGGTCAGCCTCACCATCGACAACGCCGACGGCGCCCTGCCGATCGACTACTCCGAGGTGACGATCACCCGGACCATGTTCCGCAACGGCGGCAGCGAGTACGCCCTCAACGGCGAGACCTGCCGGCTGCTGGACATCCAGGAGCTGCTCTCCGACTCCGGCATCGGCCGGGAGATGCACGTCATCGTCGGACAGGGGCAGCTCGACTCCGTGCTGCACGCCGACCCGATGGGGCGGCGCGCTTTCATCGAGGAGGCGGCCGGCGTCCTGAAGCACCGCAAGCGCAAGGAGAAGGCGCTGCGGAAGCTGGACGCGATGCAGGCCAACCTCAACCGGGTGCAGGACCTGGTCGCCGAACTGCGCCGCCAGCTCGGACCGCTCGGCCGACAGGCCCGGGTGGCCCGTCGAGCCGCCGGCATCCAGGCCGACCTGCGGGACGCCCGGTTGCGGCTGCTCGCCGACGACCTGCTCGCCCTGCGCCGGGCCGTCGAGGCCGAGGTCGCCGACGAACTGGCCCTGCGGCTGCGCCGGACCACCGTCGAACAGGAGCTGACCCGCGCGGTGCAGCGCGAACGGGTCCTGGAGGCACAGGTCCAGCAGCTCGGCCCGAGCCTGGAGGCCGCCCGGCAGACCTGGTACCGGCTCTCCGCGCTCGCCGAGCGCAGCCGCGGCACGATCGGCCTGGCCGAGGCCCGTGCCCGGCACGCCGCCGCCGGGGGCGCGGCCGAGGAACGGCGCGGCCGGGACCCGGAGGAGCTGGAACAGGAGGCCGAACGGGTCCGGGCGGAGGAGGAGGCGCTCGCCGAGGCACTGGAGGAGGCCCGGTACGCACTGGCCGAGGCGGTCGAGCACAAGGGCGAACTGGAACGCGGGCTGGCCGCCGAGGAGCGCCGGCTGCGGGACGCCGCCCGGGCCATCGCGGACCGCCGGGAGGGCCTGGCCCGGCTCCAGGGACAGGCCGCCGCCGCCCGCTCCAGGGCCGGCTCGGCGCAGGACGAGATCGGTCGGCTCACCGAGGCCAGGGACGAGGCGCTGCTGCGCGCCGCGGCCGCCGAGGGCGAACTCGACGAACTCCAGCAGCAGGTGGACGGCCTGGCCGGGGACGACGAGCAGGCCGAGACCGGGCACCGACGGGCCCGCGAGCGGCTGGCCGAGGTCGAACGGGACCTCGCCGCGGCCCGGGAGACGGCCGCGGCGGCCGAACGGGAGCGGGCCGGGCTCGGCGCGCGGCACGAGGCGCTCTCGCTCGGGCTGCGCCGCAAGGACGGCACCGGCGCGCTGCTGGACGCGGGGGAGCGGCTGACCGGGCTGCTCGGCCCGGCGTCCGCGCTGCTGCGGATCGAGCCCGGCCACCAGGTGCCGGTCGCCGCGGCGCTCGGGGCGGCCGCCGACGCGGTGGCCGTCGACTCGCCGGGCGCCGCCGTCGACGCGCTGCGACTGCTCCGCGCCCAGGACGCCGGGCGGGCCGCGCTGTTGGTCGCCGGGGCCGCCGAAGCCCCGGTCGGGACGTACGAGTTGCCGGACGGTGCCCGCTGGGCCGTCGAACTGGTCGACGGTCCGGCCGAGTTGCTCGCCGCCGTGCGCAACCGGCTGGCCGGGGTGGCGGTGGTCGCCGACCTGGACCAGGCGTTGCGGCTGGTCGCCGACCACCCCGAACTGTCCGCCGTCACCGCCGACGGGGACCGGTTGGGCGCCGGCTTCGCCCAGGGCGGCTCCGGCGGCGCGCCGAGCCTGCTGGAGACCCAGGCGGCCGTGGACCAGGCGGCCCGGGAGCTCGGCGAACTCGACCTCCGCTGCGCCGGATCGGCCGAGCGGCTGGCCGAACTCACCGGACTCCGCCGGGAGTCGGCCGCCGAGGTCGAGCAACTCGGCGAGCTGCGACGGCAGTCGGAGAAGGAGCGGGCCCAGGTCGCCGGAGCGCTCGGCAGACTCGGCGGACAGGCCCGGGCCGCCGCCGGCGAGGCCGGCCGACTGGCCGCGGCGGTCACCCGGGCCGACCAGGGACTCGCCGAACTGCTGGCCACCGCCGAGGAGTTGGCCGAACGACTGGCCGCTGCCGAGGAGTCGGCGGACGCGGGCGAGGACGAGCCGGACCACACCGAGCAGCAGCGGCTGGCCGAGGCGGCCTCCGCCGCCCGGCAGGCCGAACTGGAGGCCCGGCTCGCGGTGCGCACCCACGAGGAGCGGGTCCGCGCGCTGGCCGGCCGGGCCGACCAGCTGGACCGGGCCGCCCGGGCCGAGCGCGAGGCGCGCGCCCGGGCCGCCGAGCGCCGCCGGCGCGCCGAGCACGACGCCCGGGTCGCGAACGCCGTCGCCGCGGGCGCCCGGCAGCTGCTGGCCTGTCTGGAGGTGTCGCTGGCCCGCGCCGACGCCGGGCGCGCGGCGGTCGAACAGGCGCTCGCCGAGCGGGAGCACGAGCTCCGGGAGCACCGGGAGCACGGGCGCGGCCTCAAGGAGGAGCTGGACAAGCTGGTCGACGCCGGGCACCGGGACGAGGTGCTGCGGGCGGAGAAGCGGCTGCGGATCGAGCAGCTGGAGGCCCGCGCGCTGGAGGAGTTCGGCATCGACGGGGGGGAGCTGCTGGCCTCGTACGGGCCGGACCAGCCCGTCCCGCCGGGCACGCCGGAGGAGGGGCGGGAGCCGGGGGAGCCGTACCCGTACGTCCGGGCCGAGCAGGAGCGGCGGCTGCGGGCCGCCGAGAAGGCGTACCAGCAGCTGGGCAAGGTCAACCCGCTGGCGCTGGAGGAGTTCTCCGCGCTGGAGGAGCGCCACCGGTTCCTCGGCGAGCAGCTGGACGACCTCAAGCGCAGCCGGCGGGACCTGCTGGACATCGTCCGGGACGTGGACCAGCGGGTCGAGCAGCTGTTCACCTCCGCCTACCACGACACCGCCGCCCAGTTCGAGGGCGTCTTCGCCCGGCTGTTCCCGGGCGGGGAGGGGCGGCTGGTGCTGACCGACCCGGACAACATGCTGACCACCGGGGTCGAGGTGGAGGCCCGGCCGCCGGGCAAGAAGGTCAAGCGGCTGTCGCTGCTGTCCGGCGGCGAGCGCTCGCTGACCGCGGTGGCGCTGCTGGTGGCCATCTTCAAGGCGCGGCCCAGCCCGTTCTACGTGATGGACGAGGTGGAGGCGGCGCTGGACGAGACCAACCTGCGCCGACTGGTCGGGATCATGGAGGAGCTGCGGGAGAGCTCCCAGCTGATCGTGATCACCCACCAGAAGCTGACCATGGAGTCCGCCGACGCGCTGTACGGCGTGACCATGAAGGGCGACGGGATCTCCCAGGTGATCAGCCAGCGGCTGCGGGAGGGGGCACGTCCGAGCGGCCGGGCGGCGGGCGGGCACCGGGAGCGGGGGCCGGCAGGCGTCCGTACGGTGACGGTGTAGGGCGGCTGCGGTCCAGAACGGCTCCGGTCACGGATACTGGGGGGCGTTATGGAATACGTGATCCTTGCCGTAGTCATCGCCGTGATCGCCGTCGGCGCGATCGCGGGCCTCGTCGTTTCCGGCAGACGACGCCAGCAGCTGCCCCCGAAGTCGCAGGCGCCGGTCATCACGGCGCCGAAGACCACCCCGCAGGAGCCCCAGGTCGGCGAGGAGGCCGCGCCGCCGACCGAGGAGCCGCGCCGCACCGTCGAGGAGGTGCCGCTCCCCGAAACGGCCGAGACCGCCGAGGTCGTCGAGGTCGTCGAGATCGAGGCGCCCGCCGAGGCCGAGGCGACGCCCGCCATCGAGGTCCCCGAGCCCACTGCCGGCCGGCTGGTCCGGCTGCGCTCCCGGCTCTCCCGCTCGCAGAACTCGCTCGGCAAGGGCCTGCTCTCGCTGCTCTCCCGCGAGCACCTGGACGAGGACACCTGGGAGGAGATCGAGGAGACGCTGCTCACCGCGGACGTCGGCGTCACCCCGACCCAGGAGCTGGTCGAGCGGCTGCGCACCCGGGTGAAGGTGCTCGGCACCCGCACCCCCGACGAGCTGCGCGCCCTGCTGCGCGAGGAGCTGGTCGAGCTGGTCGGCAAGGACGCCGACCGCACCGTCCGCTCCACCAAGCACGAGGAGGGCCCGGCGGTGGTCCTGGTCGTCGGCGTCAACGGCGTCGGCAAGACCACCACCACCGGCAAGCTGGCCCGGGTCCTGGTCGCGGACGGCCGCAAGGTGGTGCTCGGCGCGGCCGACACCTTCCGTGCCGCCGCCGCCGACCAGCTGCAGACCTGGGGCGAGCGGGTCGGCGCGCGCACCGTGCGCGGCCCGGAGGGCGGCGACCCGGCCTCGATCGCCTTCGACGCGGTCAAGGAGGGCATCGCCGAGGGCGCGGACACCGTGCTGATCGACACCGCCGGCCGACTGCACACCAAGACCGGCCTGATGGACGAGCTGGGCAAGGTCAAGCGGGTCGTCGAGAAGCACGGCCCGGTGGACGAGGTGCTGCTGGTGCTGGACGCCACCACTGGCCAGAACGGCCTGATCCAGGCCCGGGTGTTCGCCGAGGTGGTGGACATCACCGGCATCGTGCTGACCAAGCTGGACGGCACCGCCAAGGGCGGCATCGTGGTCGCGGTCCAGCGTGAGCTGGGCGTGCCGGTGAAGCTGATCGGTCTGGGCGAGGGTGCCGACGACCTGGCGCCGTTCGAGCCGGGTGCGTTCGTGGACGCGCTGATCGGGGACTGACCGGTTCTTCCCGTGTGAGGGTCCGCTCCTTCGGGGGCGGGCCCTTCTTCCTGTCCGGAACCTCCCGCCCCGAGTCGAAGGGGCGCGCCGGTGCCGAAAGGGAGAAGCGACAAGCGAGGGGCGAGCGCCGGAGCGCCGACCGTCGGCGCCGGGTCAGAGCGCCCCGGAGGCGAGCGGGCGGGTCACGAGGCGATCCAGGCGGGCTCGGCGGTGCGCTCGCGGCTGCGGTGGCAGGCGTAGGCCAGGGTGCCGAGCAGCAGCCGGGCCTCGGGCGGGCAGCCGGCGTTGTCGCGGGTGGGGCGGCGCAGCCAGCGGACCGGGCCGAGCTCGCCGAGCACGGTGGGCGGGGCGGCGACGTAGCTGCCCTCGCCGTGGCAGCTCAGGTCGAGCGCGGCGTCGTCCCAGCCCATCCGGTAGAGCAGGTCGGGCAGGCGCCGGGCGGTGCCGGCGGCGACCAGGAACTGCAGCCGGCCGGTGGGCGGGGCCAGGACCGGGCCGATCTGGGTGCCCATCCGCTCCAGCCGGACCAGCGCCTGGAGACCGGCCGGTTCGGGGACGTCCAGGACGTCGAAGGCGCGTCCGGTGGGGAACAGCACCGAGCCCTCCGCGCCGGGGGCCGCGGCCCGGCTCTCGGCGCCGGGCACGGGGTGCAGGCCGGGCGCCGCGCAGCGCTGGGCGCCGCAGGGACAGCGGGTCGGGGTGGTGGTGCCGGTGGCCGGGTCGCCGGTGGCGACGGTCCAGCCCCAGCGGCCGGTGTACTCCGCGGCGGCCTGGGACGCGGTGACCTTGGTGCGGCGGCGCGCGCCCAGCGGTGCCAGCCGCAGGTGCCCCAGTCGAAGTTCGCCGAACAGGTTGTCCATGCCTCCCCCAACAGGTTCTCGTTGCCGATGGTTACGGGACGGTGACTGTGTGTTGATTGTCCGTTGCGTGGTGCGTTGTGCGGTGGCGGCGCGCAGCGCTTGGCGTGCGCCTGTTGCGGTGGTGCGCCTCGGGCGCCGCCTTGTGGGGGCGGCGTCGATGCCGGATCGTCGGGTGCGTGAGGCGGTTGCCGTCCCGAGTGGGTGGCGAACTCGCCTGGGATCGCGGTGGATTGCGGGGACTGCCGGGTCTTCCGGGACTGGCCGGGCGACTTGGCGGCCCGCATATGCCGGACCGTCGCGACTACCTAGTGAAGCGTGTGCCCCCGGGCTTCGGTTCACTCCTGGGGGTGGCGAAAGGTGGCGTTTCGCCAGGGGCGCTCCCACGGGTGCCTCGCAGGGCACTACGTTCAGCACACGGACGTGGTCGGAGAATCCTGCTCCGGGCCGTCGGGGAACGGGAGTTGGGGATCTGACGCACCGTCCGTGACGATGGCACACCAGTACGACGAGGCGGTACGCAACACCTCAGGAACGGCACGTCCGGCAAGAGCCCGCAACCGTCGGGCGGTCACGATCGGGGCCCCGCAGGGGCCGGGCGGGATGGGACTCCCATGGCAGAGAAGCAACCCAACGAGAAGCTGACCACGTGGTTCGCCCGCAGCGGCTGGTCCAAGGGGGAGTTGGCCCGCCAGGTCAACCGCCGGGCCCGCCAGATCGGCGCCCACCACGTGTCCACCGACACCTCGCGGGTGCGCCGCTGGCTCGACGGGGAGCAGCCCCGGGAGCCGATCCCCAAGATCATGTCGGAGCTGTTCTCGGAGCGCTTCGGCTCGGTGGTCTCGATCGAGGACCTCGGCCTGCGCGCCGCGATCCCGGTCTCCACCGTCGGCGGCGGGGTGGACCTGCCGTGGAGTGCCCCGCAGACCGTCCAGCTGATCAGTGACTACTCCCGCAGCGACCTGATGCTCAACCGCCGGGGCTTCCTCGGCACCTCGCTCGCGCTGACCGCCGGCGCCGCGCTGATCGAGCCGATGCAGCGCTGGCTGGCCCCCGGCCCGACCGGCGTCCCCACCCCGATCCTCACCGCGGCCAACGGCGGCGAGGCGTTCACCGGCCGGCTCTCCGAGCCCGAGCTGGAACTGCTGGAGCAGACCACGGTCATGTTCCGCCAGTGGGACGCCCAGAACGGCGGCGGGCTGCGCCGCAAGGCCGTGGTCGGCCAGCTCCACGAGGTCACCGACCTGCTGCAGGAGACGTACAACGAGGACACCACCAAGCGGCTGTTCCGGCTCACCGCCGAACTCGCCCACCTGGCCGGCTGGATGTCCTACGACGTCGGGATGCACCCGAGCGCGCAGAAGTACTACGTGCTGGCCCTGCACGCGGCCAAGGAGGCCGGCGACCGCCCGTTCGGCGCGCTGATCCTCACCGACATGAGCCGCCAGATGATCCACCTCAACCGGGGCGAGGACGCCCTGGAGCTGATCCACCTGGCGCAGTACGGCAGCCGGGACACCGCCACCCCGCGCCAGCAGTCCCTGCTGTACGCGATGGAGGCGCGCGCCTACGCCACCATCGGCGAGGTGAACCGCTGCGCCCGGGCGATCCGGCTGGCCGAGGACACCTTCACCGACATCCGCGAGGGCGACGGCGACCCGGACTGGCTGAAGTTCTTCTCGCCGGCCGAGCTGAACGCCGAGAACGCCCACTCCTTCCGCGACCTCGCGTACCACTCGGACAACGCCCAGCTGTACGCCTCGCTGTCCGCGCCGGTGATGGAGCGCGCGGTCGACCTGTTCCGCCAGGACGACGACCACGTGCGCTCGTACGCCTTCAACCTGGTCGGCATGGCCAGCGTGCACCTGCTGCAGAAGGAGGCCGAGGAGGCGGCGCGCTACGCCGAGCAGGCGGTGGACATCGCGACCAAGGTGCGCTCGGAGCGGCTGAACTCCCGGGTCCGCAAGACCACGGAGGCCGCGGCCGCCCGGTTCCAGGGCGTGGACGCGGTGAGCCGGCTCCAGGAGCGGGTGGTCCAGGACATCCCGGAGTTCGTCTCGGTGGTCTGAGCGAACCCCGGCCGGAGACTCCACCGACCGTGACGGCCGCCGCCGCCACGGTCGGTGGCATTTCCGCCCGCGGGCGCCCGGGTGGCGGGCACGTTAAGCCATCCGGCCCACCGGCGGGGCCGTGGTTCACGCGCCCGTAACCCGGGCGACGCACGCGTCACGGCCGCGAAACAACCGACCGCACTGGCCGAAACCCGCCTTCGGCACTCTCCTCTTCATCGCCGACACCCCGGGTGCCACGGGACGCGTTCCCGGGGGCGGAGCGGCTTGGACGCAGAGGAGACGCCGATGCCGGACGGCTTCAGCGCGGGCGACACCGCCTTCGTGCTCATCAGTGCGGCCCTGGTCATGGTGATGACCCCGGGCCTGGCCTTCTTCTACGGGGGCATGGTCAGGGCCAAGAGCACACTGAACATGCTGGCGATGAGCTTCCTCTCGCTCGGCATCGTCAGCGTGCTCTGGGTCCTCTACGGCTACTCGCTCAGCTTCGGGCCGGACGCCTTCGCCGGGCTGATCGGCAACCTGGACTTCCTCGGGATGCGCCACATCGGACTGAACGAGCTGACCGGGTCGATCCCGGTGACGGCCTTCGCGATCTTCCAGCTGATGTTCGCGATCATCACCCCGGCGCTGATCTCCGGCGCCGTCGCGGACCGGGCCAGGTTCTCCGCCTGGGGCCTGTTCATCGCGCTCTGGGTATCGGTGGTCTACTTCCCGGTCGCCCACTGGGTGTTCATGGTCGACAACGGCAACGGCGGCTGGCTGGGCGACAGAAACGGCGTGATCGACTTCGCCGGCGGCACGGCCGTGCACATCAACGCCGGTGTCGCGGGCCTCGCGCTCTGTCTGGTGCTGGGCAAGCGGGTCGGCTTCAAGAAGGACCCGATGCGCCCGCACAGCCTGCCGCTGGTGATGCTCGGCTCCGGGCTGCTGTGGTTCGGCTGGTTCGGCTTCAACGCCGGCTCGGCGCTGGCCGCCAACGGCGTGGCCGCGATGGCGATGGTCAACACCCAGGTCGCCACCGGTGCGGCGCTGGTCGGCTGGCTGGTCTACGAGAAGCTCAGGCACGGCGCGTTCACCACGCTGGGCGCCGCCTCCGGCGCGGTCGCCGGACTGGTCGCGATCACCCCGGCCTGCGGCTCGGTCAGCCCGCTCGGCGCGGTGGCGATCGGCCTGGTCGCGGGCGGGGTCTGCGCCGCCGCCGTCTCGCTCAAGTACCGCTGGGGCTTCGACGACTCGCTCGACGTGGTGGGTGTGCACGCGGTGGGCGGGGCGATCGGCTCGCTGCTGATCGGCCTGTTCGCCACCGGCGGGGTCGGCCAGACCGCCAAGGGCCTGTTCTACGGCGGCGGGTTCGGCCAGCTCGGCAAGCAGGCGATGGGCGTGGCGGTGGTCGCGGCGTACTCCTTCGTGCTGTCCTGGCTGCTGGCCAAGGCGGTCGACAGGCTGGTCGGCTTCCGGGTCCCCGAGGAGGTCGAGGTGGCCGGCATCGACCAGGCCGAACACGCCGAGTCCGCCTACGATTTCAGCGCCGTCGGTGCGGGGCTGGCCCGGGCGTTCCCGACCCTGGGGCTCGGCGCCGGGTCCGGTTCCGCACCCGGCTCCCCGTCCGGCTCCGCGGCCGGATCCGCGCCGGGGGCCGCCTCCGGTACCGCGACCGGCACCGCCGCCGGCCCCGCGGCCGGGGGGAAGCCCGCCGGGAAGCCCGCTGCCAAGTCCGCCGAGAAGACCGAGGTCGACGCCCGATGAAGCTCATCACCGCCGTGATCAAGCCGTACCGCCTGGACGAGGTGAAGGCCGCCCTGCAGGCCTTCGGGGTCCACGGCCTGACCGTCACCGAGGCCAGCGGCTACGGCCGCCAGCGCGGTCACACCGAGGTCTACCGGGGCGCCGAGTACACCGTCGACCTGGTTCCGAAGATCCGGATCGAGGTGCTGGTCGAGGACGAGGACGCCGACGACCTGATCGACGTCCTGGTGAAGGCCGCCCGGACCGGGAAGATCGGCGACGGCAAGGTGTGGAGCGTCCCGGTCGACACCGCCGTCCGGGTCCGCACCGGCGAACGCGGCCCGGACGCCCTGTGAGGCACTGACCGATCCGGCGGGCCCGCCCCTCCCCGGGGCGAGGGCCCGCCCGTCGGCGCATCCCCGCTCAGCCGTACCACGGCTCATCCGTACGACGGCTCACCCGCACCACGGACGGGATCCCGCGCATGACCACCGAGAACAGCCCCGCCGAGCCCGCCTCCCCACCCACCGACCACGCGGCGGCCCGGGCCGCGCTGCTGGAGCGGCCCGGGCTGACCGGCCGGCCGCGCCGGGCCGCGCTCGCCCGGCTCACCGACGACTGGCTGGCCGGACTGCTGGCCGCCGCCGGCGCCCCGTTCTTCGGCGTCGCCCTGGTCGCCGTCGGCGGCTACGGCCGGGGCGAGCTCTCCCCGCGCAGCGACCTGGACGTCCTGCTGCTGCACGACGGCCCGATCGACCGCGAGCTGCCCGAGCGGATCTGGTACCCGGTGTGGGACGCGGGCGCCCAGCTCGACCACTCGGTGCGCACCCCCGCCGAGGCCCGCGCCGTCGCCGCCACCGACCTCAAGGCCCAGCTCGGCCTGCTGGACGCCCGGCACCTCGCCGGGGACGCGGCGCTCACCGCCGCGCTGCGCTCCGCGGTGCTCACCGACTGGCGTGCGAGCGCCCCCGCGCGCCTGCCCGAACTGCGCGAGCTGGGCCGGGAGCGGGCCGAGCGGCACGGCGAACTGTCCTTCCTGCTGGAGCCCGACCTGAAGGAGGCCCGCGGCGGCCTGCGCGACCTGGTCGCGCTCGACGCCGTCGCCGCCAGCTGGCTCGCCGACGCGCCCCGGGACGGCCTGGACGCGGCCGCGCTGCGGCTCGCCGACGTCCGCGACGCGCTGCACCTGGCCACCGGCCGGGCCACCGAGCGGCTCGGCCTCCAGGACCAGGACCAGGTCGCCGAGCGGCTCGGGGTGCTGGACGCCGACACCCTGCTGCGCCAGGTCTACGAGGCCGCCCGGACCATCGCCTACGCCAGCGACGTCACCTGGCGGGCGGTGGACCGGGTGCTCGCCGCCCGGTCCGGCCGCGGTCGCCGGGCGGTCCGGCGGGGCTTCCCATTCACCGGGGCCGGCCGCGGCAGCGGCGCGGTGGCCCGGGGCGCCGTCGACCGCCGCCCGCTCGCCGAGGGCGTGGTCGAGCAGGACGGCGAGGCGGTGCTCGCCCAGGCCGCCCGCCCGGCCGCCGACCCGGTGCTGCCGCTGCGGGCCGCGGCCGCCGCCGCCCAGAACGGGCTGACCGTCTCCTACGCCACGGTGCGCCGACTGGCCGCCGAGTGCCGTCCGCTGCCGGTGCCCTGGCCGGACGAGGCGCGCGAGCAGCTGGTCACCCTGCTGGGGGCGGGGGAGGCGGCCGTCCCGGTCTGGGAGGCGATGGAAGCGGAGGGCCTGGTGACCAGGCTGCTGCCGGACTGGGAGCGGGTGCGCTGCCGGCCGCAGCGCAACGCGGTGCACCGCTGGACGGTGGACCGGCACCTGGTGGAGACGGCGGTCCGGGCCGCCGCGATGACCCGCCGGGTGGCCCGGCCGGACCTGCTGCTGGTCGCCGCCCTGCTGCACGACATCGGCAAGGGCTGGCCCGGGGACCACAGCGAGGCCGGCGAGGTGATCGTCCGCGACCTGGCCGCCCGGATGGGCTTCCCCGCCGAGGACACCGAGACCCTGGCGGTGCTGGTCCGCCACCACCTGACCCTGGTGGAGACCGCGACCCGGCGGGACCCGGACGACCCGGCCACCGTCGAGGCCGTCACCAAGGCGGTCGGCTCGCTGCTGGAGCTGGAACTGCTGCACGCGCTCACCGAGGCCGACGCGCTGGCCACCGGTCCGGCGGCGTGGAGCGGCTGGCGGGCCTCACTGGTGGACGGCCTGGTGGCGCGGGTCGCCGCCGAGCTGGCCGGGGGCGGCGCCCCGCCCCCGGAGGCGGCGCCCAGCACCGAGCAGGAGCGGCTCGCGGTCGAGGCCGCCCGCACCGACGCCCCCGCGCTGTCGCTGCTGGCCCAGGCGGAGGGGACGGCCCCGGGCACCGAACCGATGGGCGTCGAACTGACCCTGGCCGTCCCGGACCGGCCCGGGCTGCTCGGCACGGTCGCCGGGGTGCTCGCCCTGCACCGGCTGACCGTCCGCTCGGCCGGGCTGCGCGAGCTGGACCCGATCGGCGCGGGCCCGGTGCTGCTGCTGTCCTGGCGGGTGGCGGCCGAGTACGGCGAGCTGCCGGAGGCGGCCCGGCTGCGCGCCGACCTGCGGCGGGCGCTGGACGGCTCGCTGGACGTCTCCCGCCGGCTCGCCGAGCGGGACGCCGCCGCCCCGCGCCGCCGGGGGATACCGACCCCACCGCCGCTGGTCGCGGTGGCGCCGGCGGTCGCCTCGGCGACCGCGACCGTGCTGGAGGTCCGCGCGCACGACGCCCCCGGGCTGCTGCACCGGATCGGCCGGGCGCTGGACGGGGCGGGCGTGCGGGTGCGCACCGCGCACGTCTCCACGCTGGGTGCGGAGGCCGTCGACTCCTTCTACCTGACCGATCCGGCGGGCCGTCCGCTCACCGCCGAGCGGGCCGCGGAGGTGGCGGCGGCGGTCCGCTCGGCGCTGGGCTGAGGGCCGCTCCCGGGCCGGTCCGGGGCCGGTCCGCGAGCCGGTCCCCGGCGGGGGTGCGGGCCGGTCCCCGGCGGGTGCGTGAGCCGGTTCGCGGATCCGCCGTACGGGGGTGGAGACCGTACCCGGGGCGGCCGGATACCCTGGGGGACGACGACCGTACTGATACCGATGCCGCAGAGGACCCGCGCCGACGTGTTCGACACCCTTTCCGATCGCCTCGCAGCGACGTTCAAGAACCTCCGGGGCAAGGGCCGCCTGAGCGAGGCGGACATCGACGCCACCGCCCGCGAGATCCGCATCGCGCTGCTGGAGGCGGACGTCGCGCTGCCGGTCGTCCGGGCCTTCATCAAGCAGGTCAAGGAGCGCGCGGCCGGCGTCGAGGTCTCCGGTGCGCTGAACCCGGCGCAGCAGATCATCAAGATCGTCAACGAGGAGCTCATCGCGATCCTCGGCGGCGAGACCCGCCGGGTGCGGTTCGCCAAGAGCGGCCCGACGGTCATCATGCTGGCCGGTCTGCAGGGTGCCGGTAAGACCACTCTCGCGGGCAAGCTCGGCGCCTGGCTGAAGAAGCAGAAGCACACCCCGCTGCTGGTCGCCTGTGACCTCCAGCGCCCCAACGCGGTCACCCAGCTCCAGGTGATGGCCGAGCGGGCCGACGTGGCCTTCTACGGCCCGCAGCCGGGCAACGGCGTCGGCGACCCGGTGCAGGTCGCCAAGGACTCGATCGAGTACGCCAAGCAGAAGCAGTACGACGTCGTCATCGTCGACACCGCCGGCCGCCTGGGCATCGACGCCGAGCTGATGCAGCAGGCCGCCGACATCCGCGCCGCGGTGAACCCGGACGAGGTCCTGTTCGTCGTCGACGCGATGATCGGTCAGGACGCGGTCACCACCGCGCAGGCCTTCCTCGAGGGCGTCGACTTCACCGGTGTCGTGCTCTCCAAGCTCGACGGCGACGCCCGCGGCGGTGCCGCCCTGTCGGTCGCCCACGTCACCGGCCGACAGATCATGTTCGCCTCCAACGGCGAGAAGGTCGACGACTTCGACGCCTTCCACCCGGACCGGATGGCCTCGCGCATCCTGGGCATGGGCGACGTCCTGTCGCTGATCGAGAAGGCCGAGCAGACCTTCTCGCAGGCCGAGGCCGAGAAGATCGCCGCGAAGCTGCGCGGCGGCCCGAAGGCCTTCACACTGGACGACTTCCTGTCCCAGCTGGAGCAGGTCCAGAAGATGGGCTCGATCTCCAAGCTGCTCGGCATGCTGCCCGGCATGGGCCAGATCCGCGAGCAGATCAACAACATCGACGACAAGGACGTCAACCGGGTCGGCGCGATCATCAAGTCGATGACCCCGGCCGAGCGCGCCGAGCCGGAGCTGATCAACGGCTCCCGCCGGGCCCGCATCGCCAAGGGTTCGGGTGTCCAGGTCGGCGAGGTCAAGAACCTGGTCGAGCGGTTCTTCGACGCCCGCAAGATGATGTCCGCGATGGCCTCCGGCAAGGGCATGCCCGGCATGCCGGGGATCCCCGGCATGGGCGGCGGCGCGAAGAAGTCCGGCAAGAAGGCCCCGCAGGCCAAGGGCAAGCGCAAGAGCGGCAACCCGCTGAAGCGCGCGCAGGAGGAGGCCGCGGCCGCCGAGCGCCGCGCGCTCGGCCCGGGCGCCGGCCAGGGTCCGGCCGATGGCGGCGCGTTCGGTCTCGGTGCGGGCAAGGGCCCCTCCGACTTCGAACTGCCCAAGGAGTTCAAGGACCTGCTGTAGTCCTCTGCGGTCCTCTGCAGTCCTCGGCCGGTTCTGGTCGACTGTGATCGGCCCGTCGTCCGGTGATCCCCGGGCGGCGGGCCGTTCGCGTGCCCGATGATGTCGGCATGCGAGTGATGATCAGGGCCCCGAGGGCCGAGGACGAGGTTGCGTACGCGGAGGCGGTCCGACGGTCCGCCGAGCACATCGGACGGTGGAACCCGGTCGAGCCGGACGGGCTGCCGGAACTGCTGGGGCGCCAGGGGGCGGGCCTGCGCACGTTCCTGATCCTCGACCGGGAGACCGGCGGGCTGGTCGGCAAGGTGAACGTCGCCAACATCGTGATGGGCCGGTTCTGCAACGCCTCGCTGGGCTACGACTCGTACCTGCCGTTCGCCGGCACCGGGCGGATGACCGAGGGCCTGCGGCTGGTCCTGGACCGCTGCTTCGCCCCGCAGTCGGCCGACGGGCTGGGCCTGCACCGGCTGGAGATCAACGTGCAGCCGGAGAACGACCGCTCGATCGCGCTGGCCAAGCGGCTGGGCTTCCGGCACGAGGGCTTCACCCCGCGGATGCTGTTCCTCCAGAACGACTGGCGCGACCACGAGCGGTTCGCGCTGACCGCCGAGGAGTGGCCGGGCAGCGCGGCATAACCGCCGGTCGGGGGCCTCGGCACGGCCGGACGGCGGCTCGGGCGCGGCGTTGCGGTTGGCCCGCCCGAGCGGCTGTCCGTATTGTCCGGTGGGTGACCGAACCCGTGCCGCCGCGCCAGACCCCCGACCAGCCCTGGCGGTCCGAGGGCGCCCCGCCCCCGCCGCCGCCCCGCCGCCGGATGCCCGGCGGCTGGGCGGGCCTCGTCCTCACCGCACTCGTGGTGTTCCTGATCTCCGACCTGCTGCTGTCGTTCTTCGGCAACGAGGGCGCCACCACGATCTCCTACACCGAGTTCAACAACCAGCTGAACAAGGGCAACATCACCAAGATCTACTCCAAGGGCGACGCGATCGAGGGCACGCTCAAGAGCGCCCAGCCCAAACCCGACGGCGGCAAGGGCGACTACACCGAGTTCGACACCCAGCGCCCCTCCTTCGCGGGTGACAACCTGTGGGGCACCCTGCAGCAGCAGGGCGTCGAGGTCACCGCGACCTCCCCGGTCCAGCAGCGCAGCTTCCTCACCAACCTGCTGCTCTCGCTCGCCCCGATGCTGCTGCTGGTCTTCATCTGGGTGCTGCTCGCCCGCCGGATGGCCGGCGGACTGGGCGGCGGGCCGCTCGGCCGCAAGGCCCCGCCCAAGCCGGTCACCGCCGACCAGGGCAAGCGCACCACCTTCGCCGACGTGGCCGGCATCGACGAGGTCGAGGCCGAACTCACCGAGGTGGTCGACTACTTGAAGAACCCCGAGCGGTACCGCAAGCTCGGCGCCAAGCTGCCGGGCGGAGTGCTGCTCAGCGGCCCGCCGGGGACCGGCAAGACCCTGCTGGCCCGGGCCGTGGCCGGCGAGGCGGACGTGCCGTTCTTCTCCGCCTCCGCCTCGGAGTTCATCGAGATGATCGTCGGCGTCGGCGCCAGCCGGGTCCGCGAACTGTTCGCCGAGGCCCGCAAGGTGGCGCCGGCGATCATCTTCATCGACGAGATCGACACCATCGGCCGCCAGCGGGGTGCCGGCGGCGGCATGGGCGGGCACGACGAGCGCGAGCAGACGCTCAACCAGATCCTCACCGAGATGGACGGCTTCACCGGCTCCGAGGGCGTCATCGTGATCGCCGCGACCAACCGGGCCGACGTGCTCGACCCGGCCCTGCTGCGCCCCGGCCGCTTCGACCGCCGGATCACCGTCAGCCCGCCGGACCGGGAGGGGCGTGCCGCGATCCTGCGGATCCACACCCGGAGCGTCCCGCTGGCCGGCGACACCGACCTCGTCCAACTGGCCAAGGTCACCCCCGGGATGACCGGCGCCGAACTCGCCAACCTGGTCAACGAGGCCGCCCTGCTGGCCGTCAAGCGGCAGCAGGACGCGGTCAACGAGCGGGACCTCTCGGACGCCCTGGAGAAGGTCCAACTCGGCGCCGTGCGGCCGCTGGTGATGCCGCAGGAGGAGCGCGAGCGGACGGCGTACCACGAGAGCGGGCACGCGCTGCTGGGCATGCTCCAGCCGGGTGCGGACCCGGTCCGCAAGATCACCATCGTGCCGCGCGGCCGCGCCCTCGGCGTCACCCTCTCCACCCCGGAGAACGACCGCTACTCGTACACCGAGCCCTACCTGCGCGGCCGGATCATCGGCGCGCTGGGCGGGATGGCGGCCGAGCAGGTGGTCTACGGGGTGATCACCACCGGCGCGGAGAGTGACCTGGAGCAGGTCACCAACATCGCCCGCGGGATGGCCGGGCGCTGGGGGATGAGCGAGCGGGTCGGGCGGCTCACCGCCGTGCCGGCGGACGCCCAGGGCGCGTACGGGCTCTCGGCGGCGCCCACCACGCTGGACGCGGTGGACGAGGAGGCCCGGCGGATCGTCGCCGAGTGCTACGAGGACGCGGTGCGGATCCTGACCGAGCAGCGGCCCCGGCTGGACGCGCTGGCGGCGGCGCTGCTGGAGGCGGAGACGCTGGACGAGGAGGCGGCCTACCGGGCGGCGGGGGTGCCGCGGAAGGCCGCCGACGAGGAGGCGTGAGCCGGTGGACCGGGGGGGGCCCCCCGGGGGGGGGGGGCCCCCCGCGGGGGGGGGGGGGGGGGGGGGCGGGGGGGGGGGGGGGGAGGGGGGGTGGGTGTTAAGGTGTTAATA
>NZ_JBEOSV010000031.1:54242-100976 GCF_040303245.1 Kitasatospora sp. NPDC096077
GGTGTTCGCGGGTGGCCGGGGGGCGGCCGGGGGGTTGGGGGGCGCCCCCGGTTTCGTGGGTGCGGGGCCGTGCTCCGGCGGCGCTGTGCTCCGTCGGCGTCGCCCGGTCGGCGGGGCGGCCCGGTTGACGACGTCGCCCGGTCGGCGGTGCGGTGCGGCCCGGTCGGCGGTGCCGCCCGGCTAGCGGGGCCGCTCGGCGACCAGGTAGCGGAAGACGTTCTCCATCCGGACCGAGTCGTCCGGGCGCAGGTACGGCTGCAGAGCCTCCTCCAGCTCCTTGGCCACCAGCGGGGCGCCGGAGAACTCCTCGGCCGCCTCGAACAGCCCGGTGGAGAGCAGGCCGCGCACCGCGCTGTCCAGGTCCGGATAGGCGAACGGGCAGCTCACCCGTCCGCTGCCGGCCGGGCGCAGGCCGACCGGCGCGAGCAGGTCCTCCAGTGCCCCCGGCGCGCTCAGTTCGAAGGGATCGCGCGCGGTGGTCCGGCCCGCCCTCCGGCGTGCCACGTCCAGCACCGGCGCGCTCGCGCAGCGCTCCGGCGGCCCCCAGGCCGCCAGCACCACGTGCCCGCCGGGGAGGGTCGACCGGGCGGCCTCGGCGACCACCCGACCGGGGTCGGCGGCGCCGGGCAGCTGGTCGAAAACCGTCACCAGCGAATGGGCCGAGCGGGGGACGGCGGCGGCCGGCCGGGCGCCCGCGCACACCCGCAGCCGACGGTCCCGGGCCAGCTCGCGCAACTCGTCCCGCGGCTCCTGGCCGGAGACCTGGGCGCCCCGCCCGGCGGCCAGCAGCAGGGCGAGCCCGGAGCGGCAGCCCAGCCCCAGCACGCTGCTCGCCGGGCCGACCTCCAGGCGGTCGTAGACCGCTTCGTAGAGCGGCACCAGCATGCGTTCCTGGATCTCCGCCCAGTCGCGCGCCCGCGCGGGCCCGGCGGCCCCCGGTTGCGGGTGGTGCGGTCGTGCGCCCGCTGGTCGTGCGCCCGCTGGTCGTGCGGTCGTGCCGGTCGTCCGAGCTGAAGCCATCGCGGCCTCCCATCCGGTCCTTCGGTGTGCTGCTACGGCTCCCCCAAAGTCCCGCCCCACTCCAGCGAACAGCGGGTCGGGCCCGGAGTCCAGAGGGGTGCAGGGTGGTGCGCGCGGGTCGCGGTCGTGCGCCCCCTGCGGACGGCGTGCCACGGCTGCGGGTGTGCCGTTTCCGCCGCTGCGGGTGTTTCCTCCCCTCCCGCGAGTGTGATACCGATTCGAAGTGGAGGGGTGGATCCCCGTACCATTCCGCCCATGGCTAAGGCACCCGTACTCACCCCTCAGGCGGAAGACTTCCCGCGCTGGTACCAGGACCTCATCAACAAGGCCGAGCTGGCCGACAACGGTCCGGTGCGCGGCACCATGGTCATCCGACCGTATGGCTACGGCCTGTGGGAGCGGATGCAGCAGGAGATGGACGCGCGCATCAAGAAGGCGGGTGCGCAGAACGCCTACTTCCCGATGTTCATCCCGCAGTCCTACCTGACCAAGGAAGCCGAGCACGTCGAGGGCTTCGCGCCCGAGCTCGCGGTGGTCACCCACGGCGGCGGCAAGCAGCTGGAGGAGCCGGTCGTCGTCCGGCCCACCTCCGAGACGATCATCAACGAGTACTTCTCCAAGTGGGTGCAGAGCCACCGCGACCTGCCCCTGCTGATCAACCAGTGGGCCAACGTGGTCCGTTGGGAGCTCCGCCCGCGCGTCTTCCTGCGCACCACCGAGTTCCTCTGGCAGGAGGGCCACACCGCCCACGCCACCTACGAGGACGCCCGTGACTACGCGTCGATGATCCACACCCAGGTCTACGGCGACTTCATGACCAACGTGCTCGGCATCGACGTCGTGCTCGGCCGCAAGACCGCCAAGGAGCGCTTCGCCGGCGCCATCAACACCCTCACGCTCGAAGGCATGATGGGCGACGGCAAGGCGCTGCAGATGGGCACCAGCCACGAGCTGGGCCAGAACTTCGCCAAGGCGTTCAACACCACCTACCAGCTGCAGGGCGCCGAGCGCGAGCACGTCTGGCAGACCTCCTGGGGCGTCTCCACCCGCATGGTCGGCGGCCTGATCATGTCCCACGGCGACGACAACGGCCTGCGGGTCCCCCCGCGCCTGGCCGCGGTCCAGGCCGTGGTGCTGGCCATCAAGGGCGACGACGCGGTCATCGCCAAGGTCCGTGAGATCGGCGCCCAGCTGGAGGCCGCCGGCATCCGGGTCGTGGTCGACGACCGCACCGACACCCCGTTCGGCCGCCGCGCCGTCGACTGGGAGCTCAAGGGCGTTCCGCTGCGCATCGAGGTCGGCCCGCGCGACCTGGAGAACGGCACGGCGATGCTGGCCCGCCGCATTCCGGGCGGCAAGGAGCCGGTCTCCATCGACGCCCTGGCGGCCCTGCTGCCGGGCATCCTGGAGGAGGACCAGGCGCTGCTGCTGCGCCAGTCCCGCGAGCGCCGCGAGGCCCGTACCGTCGACGTGAAGACCCTGGACGAGGCCATCGAGGCCGCCGCGACCGGCTGGGGCCGGATCTCCTGGGCCGACCTCGGCGCGGAGGGCGAGGCCAAGCTGGCCGAGCAGGGCGTCACGGTGCGCTGCATCATCGCGGCCGACGGCTCGGTGCCGGCGACGGACGACCAGGACGGCAATATCGCGATCGTCGCGCGCGCGTACTGATGTCAGCCGTCGGCGGGTAATGACCGTTGCCGGCGACATTTGCCCGGAATGCGGGTGGGTAAGAATCCGGTAACTCTGCCGGGGGCGTCCAGGTCGTGGACATCCCTACCGGCCGGTCAACTGCCGGTATTAACGGAATAGCGGTACGGTGTACGGCCCGTGGCCCTGTCAACTTCGAGGGGTCCACGGGCCGTACGTCCAGGGGGCGACAGCCCGCCCCCGGACGGAATTCACGAGGTCCGCCGGTGTTGCGACGGACCGAAACCGGCAGGGGGTTGGTCTTGCGTCAGATCCGGAACGCGCAATTCGCGCGCAGTCGTGCATTCCTGGGAGTTCCCTGGGAATTCCCGGAGAACGGGAACATGCGGAACATCGGCTCGCCCTGCATCGTTGGTCTAGCGTGAGCACGACACAGCCCCTCGTCCTCGCGGCCGAACTGGCCGCCGCCTGGAGTGACATCCAGGCCTACCATCAGGACCTCCCCGACCTGGCCTCGCCCGAGGCACTGATCGGCGAGTCCTCCTCGGCCTGTGGCACGCGGCTCGGTTTCGAGCGGCTCCTCCACGAGGCTGCCCACGGTCTGGCCGCGGCCCGGGACATCCGGGACACCTCGCGGGCCGGCCGCTACCACAACCGGCGCTTCCTGATGCTCGCCTCCGAGCTGGGCCTGGCGCACCCGGTCGAGCCGCACGCCAGCAGCGGCTTCTCCCAGGTGACCATGCTCAAGGAGACGCAGGAGCGCTACGCCGAGACCATCGAGCGACTGGACCGCGCCCTCGGCGCGCACCAGGAAGCGGTGGCCGGCGACGGCACGAACCGCGCCTTCCGCGGTCCGGCCGCCCGGCACGGCTCCTCCGGGGGCGGCGTCCGGGTCAAGGCGGTCTGCGGCTGCGGGCGCAACGTCCGGGTCGTACCGTCGGTGCTCGCCCAGGCGTCCATCGTCTGCGGCGCGTGCCAGCAGCCGTTCAAGATCGCGTAGACCGTCGTACGAGCCGGGACCGGGACCGGTCGGCGACTGTGCGGGCAGTCGGCGCGGCCGGGGTGATCGGTGCCGGTGGCACAGGTGACATCGGTGAGTCCGTGGGCTGACCGGGAGCGGGGGCTCCCGGTCGAGCCTGAGTCCTTCGTCCATGAGCGGGTCCGCTGGAGAGCGGGCCCGTTTTTCTGTCCTCGGGGGCCCGGGCCTGCGGGTCTGCGGCGCTCCGGAGCGCCCGTCCACGGGGCTCCGGTGGGGCTCCGGTGGGGCTCCGGTGGGGCGTCGACGGGATGTCGGTCGTGGCTGCGGCGGGGCGTCGGCCGTGGCGGCCGGGTGAAGACCGTCCGCGCCGGTATGGCAGAATGGACAGCTGAGTACTCGGCAGCCGAGCAGGACCCCTCTCTCCTACGGCTGGCGTGTCCCTTGAACGGCCCGCCCCGCAACCCCACGCGGACCGCGAAGCTGCTCACCCACGTCAACACCAGGAGAACCCACTCCCGTGGCAGTCAAGATCAAGCTCAAGCGTCTCGGCAAGATTCGCTCCCCGCACTACCGCATCGTCGTCGCCGACGCCCGCACCAAGCGTGACGGTCGCGCGATCGAGGAGATCGGCATCTACCAGCCGACCTACAACCCCTCGAAGATCGAGGTCGACGGCGACCGCGCCCAGTACTGGCTGTCCGTCGGCGCCCAGCCGACCGAGCCCGTGCTCGCCATCCTCAAGCTGACCGGCGACTGGCAGAAGTTCAAGGGCCTGCCGGCTCCGGAGCCGCTGAAGGTCGCCGAGCCCAAGGTCGAGGACTTCTCGCACCTGTTCGCGAAGGCCGTCGCCGGCTTCGAGGACGCCACCACCGGTGTCGCCATCACCCCGAAGGCCAAGAAGTCGGACAAGGCCGAGGCCGAGGCCGACGCCGCCGTCGAGGCCTGATCGTGATCGAGGACGCCCTCGACCATTTGGTGAAGGGCATCGTCGAGCACCCCGACGAGGTGCAGGTGCGCTCGCGCAACCTGCGTCGGGGTAACACCATCGAGGTGCGGGTGCACCCCGATGACCTCGGCAAGGTGATCGGCCGGGGCGGCCGCACGGCGCGCGCACTGCGCACCGTGGTCGGCGCCCTCGGCGGTCGCAACGTCCGGGTCGACCTGGTCGACGTGGACAACATTCGCTGACGCAGCTGCTCGTTCAGCCGTCGGGCTTGAGGCCGACCGGGACGCATGTCGTCCCGGTCGGCCTTCTTCGTTTCCGCACCACCCTTCTCTGCCCTCTCGCTCGCCCAGCAACTCCAGGAGAACGATCACCGTGCAGCTCGTCGTCGGCAGGATCGGCCGCGCCCACGGCATCAGGGGGGACGTCAGTGTCGAGGTCCGCACCGACGAGCCGGAGCTCCGGCTCGGCCCCGGTGCCGTCCTGCTCACCGACCCGGCCTCGGCCGGGCCCCTGACCGTCGAATCGGGCCGGGTGCACAGCGGTCGGCTGCTGTTGCGTTTCGCCGGCGTCAAGGACCGCAACGCGGCCGAGGCGCTGCGGGGCACCGTGCTCATCTCCGAGGTCGACCCGGAGGAGCGCCCGGACGACCCGGAGGAGTACTACGACCACCAGCTGGTCGGCCTCGACGTGGTGCTGCTCGACGGCACCCCGGTCGGCGAGCTGACCGCGGTCGTCCACCTGCCGTACCAGGACCTGCTCACGGTGGAGAAGGCCGACGGGACGGAGGTGCTGGTGCCCTTCGTCAGCCAGATCGTGCCGACCATCGATCTGGAGAACCAGCGGGCCGTGATCACCCCGCCGCCCGGGCTGATCGACCCCGAGGTGGCCGAGGTCGCCGGGGGCGCGACGGAGGAGCCGGAGGAGTCGGAGTGAGCGTCGAACAGGCTCCCCGGGACCTCGCTGTTCAGGCCCCTGCCGCCCAGGAGCTCGCGGGGGAGCGCGCGCCGGAGCTCGCGGGGGACGCCGCACCCGAGCTCGCGGGGGACCACGCACCCGAGCTCGCGGAGGCCGCCGCCGGGGGCGTCCGGACCGGGATGCGGATCGACGTCGTGTCGATCTTCCCCGAGTACCTGGAACCGCTGAACATCTCGCTGGTCGGCAAGGCCCGGGCCCGCGGCCAGCTGGACGTGCACCTCCACGACCTGCGGGAATGGACCCACGACGTGCACCGCACGGTGGACGACAGCCCGTACGGCGGCGGCCCCGGCATGGTGATGAAGCCCGAGCCCTGGGGCGAGGCGCTGGACGCGGTGCTGGCCGGCGGCCCCGAGGGCGAAGTCCCCACCCTGGTCGTGCCCACCCCGAGCGGACGCCCGTTCACCCAGGAGCTCGCCCAGGAACTGGCCGGCCGTCCCTGGCTGGCGTTCACGCCCGCGCGCTACGAGGGCATCGACCGCCGGGTGATCGAGGAGGCGGCCACCCGGATGCCGGTGGTCGAGGCCTCGATCGGCGACTACGTGCTGGCCGGCGGCGAGGTCGCGGTGCTGGTGATGGTCGAGGCGATCGCCCGGCTGCTGCCCGGCGTGCTCGGCAACGCCGAGTCCCACCGGGACGACTCCTTCGCGCCCGGTGCGATGGCCGACCTGCTGGAGGGCCCGGTCTACACCAAGCCCGCCGAGTGGCGCGGTCGGACCGTGCCGGACGTGCTGCTCAGCGGCAACCACGGCAAGATCGCCCGTTGGCGGCGGGAGCAGGCCTTCGCCCGCACCCTGGGCAACCGGCCCGACCTGGTCGAGCGCTGGCAGTACGGCTCCTTCGACAAGAAGGACCGGGCGGCGCTCAGCGTCTTGGGCCTGGCCTGGGACGAGGAGCTGGGCCGATTTCGGTCCGCCGCCGGTGATGTGGAAGAATAGGCAGCTGCTGTCTGTCGCTGGTCCCCTTCCATAGGGGGCACGTGGACCGGCGCCCTCGCCACGGGGGGATCGCCGCCAGCCGATGCGGCCCGCAGTACACCCCATTGTGACGAACTTCCGTGGGCGGCCCGTGGCGCCTGCGATGGAGAGCAACATGAGCAACAAGCTCGCTGCTGTCGACGCGGCTTCGCTGCGCACCGACATTCCGGCCTTCCGTGCCGGTGACACCCTGAAGGTTCACGTCCGGGTCATCGAGGGCAACCGCTCCCGTGTCCAGGTCTTCCAGGGCGTCGTCATCCGTCGCCACGGCGCCGGCGTCGGTGAGACCTTCACCGTCCGCAAGGTCAGCTTCAACGTCGGCGTGGAGCGCACCTTCCCGGTGCACACCCCGGTCGTCGAGAAGATCGAGGTCGTGACCCGCGGTGCGGTTCGCCGCGCCAAGCTGTACTACCTGCGTGACCTCCGCGGCAAGGCCGCGAAGATCAAGGAGAAGCGCGACCGCTGATCCACCGCCCCCCCGGCCACGCCGGGGGATCGGAGCGCTCCGAGGGGCCGGGCCACCGCAAGGTAAGCTCAGCGCCCGATGAGCACGCACGAACCACCCGCGGACCGCGACGGCAGTCCCGCACCCACCGGTGCGGACTCGCTGTCGCGGTCCGCGGTCGTTTCCGGGCCGGTCCGGGAGGCGGAACCGGCGCCGGGTACGGAATCGGGCCGGGACCGGGATCCGGATCGGGCCGAGGAGCAGGACGGCGGCCGGGGTCAGGAGCGAGACCAGGCCCGTGATCAAGCCCGTGATCAGGACCGTGATCAGGACCGGGACGGTGACCACGACCGGTCCGAGGCGGCGGAGGAGGACGAGGAGCCCGGGCGGTCGCGGTCGCGGGACCTGCTGCTGTTGGCCGGGATCTGCCTGGCTGCCCTGCTGCTGGTGAACGCCTTCGTCGCCCGTCCGTTCACGGTGCCCTCCGGCTCGATGGAGGACACCCTGCGGCCCGGCGACCGGTTGATCGCCAACCAGCTCGCCTACGCCTTCGGCGGCCACCCCCAGCGGGGCGACGTCGTGGTCTTCGACGGCACCGGCTCCTTCCTCCCCGACTCGGCCGATCCGCCGGGCTTCTGGGACGGCCTGCGCTCGGCCGGGCGGGACCTCGGACTGGTCCCGGCCGGGAACACCGTCTACGTCAAGCGCGTGATCGGTGTCGCCGGGGACCGGGTCCGCAGCACCGGACCGGGCGCGCCGCTCACCGTCAACGGCGTGCCGGTGGACGAGAGCGCCTACCTGGCCCCGGGCGACCAGCCCTCCGACGTGGCCTTCGACGTCCTGGTGCCGCGCGGCAAACTCTTCGTCCTGGGCGACCACCGGAGCGCCTCCCGGGACTCGCGCGACCACCTCGGGGAGCCCGGCGGCGGCTTCGTGCCGGAGGACGAGGTGATCGGTCGGGCGGACTGGGTGGTCTACCCGTTCTCGCGCCTGACCAGCCTGGACCGGCCCGCGGCCTTCGCCGCGATTGCGGGGACGGGCGGTCATGGGGAGCAGGGGTAGGGGGCGGGTCGCCGACCGCCCGGCCCCGGAGCCGGGTGAGGGCGAGGCCGGCTCCGTCGACGCCGCGGATCCGGTCGTGCCGGTCCGTGGCCGCGCCGACCGCCGCCGCAGTGCCCGACGCGCGGCCCGACGGCGCAAGCGCTCGCTGCTGCGTGAGTTCCCGCTGATCATCATGGTGGCGCTGTTGGTGGCGTTGGTGATGAAGACCTTCCTGATCCAGGTGTTCGTGATCCCCTCGGGCTCGATGGAGCAGACCATCAAGGTCGGGGACCGGGTGCTGGTGGACAAGTTGACCCCCTGGTTCGGCAGTGAGCCGCAGCGCGGCGACGTGGTGGTGTTCAAGGACCCGGGCGGCTGGCTGGAGGGCGATCACAAGCCGTCCGACGACGGTCCGGTCCTGGGCCCGGCCAAGCAGGTGTTGACCTTCGTCGGGCTGGTGCCGTCCGACAACGAGCAGGATCTGATCAAGCGCGTGATCGGCGTCGGCGGGGACACCGTCGAGTGCTGCGACGCGCAGGGGCGGCTCAGCGTCAACGGCCGTGCGGTGGAGGAGCCGTACCTCGCGGCGGGCAACCCGCCGTCCCGGCAGCCCTTCAAGGTGCAGGTGCCGAAGGACCGTCTGTGGGTGATGGGGGATCACCGTGACGTCTCCGCCGACTCCCGCTTCCACATGGGCAATCCGGGCCAGGGCACCGTCCCGTTGAGCGATGTGGTCGGTCGCGCTTTCGTGATCGCCTGGCCGCTGGACCGCTTCCATCAACTCGATGAACCGGCTTCACTCTCCTCCCTCGCCGCGACTCCGCAGCTCGACGGAACTGCGCCGCAATCGATGGCTGTTGGGCCGCTTCCTGTGGAACCTCCGCTCGTTATGGGTGTGTTGGGCATTCTTCCGTTCGTCGTTCGCCGTTCCGGGCGGCCTCCGAAGTGAGCCGCTCCGGCCGTCGGACGGCCGGACCGCGCGTGTGGAACCGCGAGCCGGATGCCTTGGAGTGATAGAGAAGTGCAGGTGCGGCCAGGAGTGGTCCCGGTCGCGCGCTGTGGCCGGGTTGGTGTCAGGGGAGTCCGCCGTGGGCAATCCTGATGCGTTCATGGTCGTGGCGAGCGTGGTGCCCGCTGTGCGGCACTCTGAGCGCGGGCGCGCGGGCGTCCGCACAGCAGGGAGGAGACGTTGTGGGGGATTTGGTGATCGGCGCCCGCTCAGGCGCCGGGGAGCCCGAGGGCCCGGGTGGCCGGGTGACCCGGTCCGCCGAGTCCTCGGCGCCTTCCGCCGCGGCCGAGGACACGGCCGCGGCCGCCCAGACCGCCGATGAGCGCGGTCCGGACGAGCACGACCCCGGGGCGAGCGGCCCCGGAGAGCCGCCGCAGTCGGAGAACGGGCCGGTGGACGGCGCGGGCGATCCGGCCAAGCCGCGCAAGCAGCGCTCCTTCCTGAAGGAGTTGCCGATCCTGGTCGGCATCGCGCTGGTCCTCGCGCTCGTGATCAAGACCTTCTTCGTCCAGGCGTTCTCCATTCCGTCGGAGTCGATGCAGAACACGCTGCAGGTCGGCGACCGCGTGCTGGTGGACAAGCTGACCCCCTGGTTCGGGGCCGAACCCGAGCGCGGAGAGGTCGTGGTGTTCCACGACCCGGGCGGCTGGCTGAACGACGAGCCGACCCAGCAGAGCAGCAACTCCTTCGTCCGCGGGGTGCAGGACGTGCTCAGCTTCGTGGGGCTGATGCCCTCCGCCAACGAGAAGGACCTGATCAAGCGGGTCATCGCGGTCGGCGGCGACACCGTCGAGTGCAAGGACGACGGGCCGGTCAAGGTCAACGGCGTGGCGCTCAACGAGCCGTACATCTACCCGGGCAACACTCCCTGCGGTACGCAGCCCTTCGGCCCGGTGAAGGTGCCGAACGGCAGGATCTGGGTGATGGGCGACCACCGCGCCGACTCGCTGGACTCCCGCTTCCACATGGACCAGCCGGGCGGCGGGACCGTGCCGGTGGGCAATGTGATCGGGCGCGCCTTCGTGGTGGCCTGGCCGATCGGCAACTGGTCGACGCTCCCGGTGCCGGACACCTTCGACCAGAAGGGTCTGGCGGCGGGGGCCTTGCCGGCCGCGCCTCCGGTGGCCGGGGCGGTGGGGGCGGTTGCCCTGCTTCCGCTGGTGCGTCGGGCGCGGGCCCGGACGGAGAGCCGGAAGGACGGCTGAGCTCCACCGGCTCCTCCCAGACCCTTGCGCGGGCCGTGGTACCGACGAGTAATCTGCTCGGACGTGCCACGGCCCGCCGGCGTTCCCGCCCGAGCCACCGGCGTGCCAGTGGTTTTCTCCGGTCGGCCAGAGGTGGACGGTGTCGATGAGCAGTGCCGTGGAACAGTCGGCCGACCTTTCGGACGCGCCCGCCCGGCCCGGCCGTCGGCCCGCCGCGGTGCTGCAGGGCGTCGCGCTCGCGCTCGGTCTGCTGCTGATGATCGGCGGCTTCGCCCTCATCGCGGTCGACTACCGGCCGTACAAGATCCCCACCGCCTCGATGCACCCGACGCTCCAGATCGGCGACACCGTGCTCGCCCGCAAGGCCGGTGGCGCCGTCGGCCGGGGCGACGTGGTGGTCTTCCGCGACCAGGCCTGGGGCGGGGAGCTGATGGTCAAGCGGGTCGTCGCGGTCGGCGGCGACACCGTCGCCACCACCGCCGCCGACCACCGGCTGACGGTCGACGGGCAGCCGGTGGACGAGCCGTACCTCGCGACCCAGGGCCGCCAGGGCGAGGACTTCAGCGTGACGGTGCCGCAGGGGCGGCTGTTCCTGCTGGGCGACAACCGGGTGGGCTCGCTCGACTCCCGCACCCACCTGGAGGTCGACGGCGGGACCGTCCCGACCACGGCCGTCGAGGCCAGGGTCGAGGCCACCCTGCTGCCCTTCGGCCGGACCGGCCTGCTGGACCGGACCACCGCCTTCGACGGCTTCGCCGGACCGCGGGCCGCCGACCCGGGGCCGCTGGAGCCGGCCGCTTACGCCAGCGTCGCGGGCGCGGCGCTGATCGTCGTGACCTCGGCGGTGGGCGGGGTGGCCGGCCTGGTGCGCCGCGCCCGCCGGGGGCGCAGCTCCTGAACGCGGCCGTCGCAGGTCGGGCCGCTCTGCCGAACATCGCCCCGGACGGACGCGCCGGGTGGCAGGATCGGTAGCGCCACCGATGCGGACGGAAGGAGCGTGGAGCGCCGCCATGACTGCACAGCGTCGCAGGGCCGCGCGGATCCTGCTGCTGGACGGGCTGGATCGCATCCTCCTCTTCCTGGGCGCGGATCCCGCGGTGCCCGACGAGACGTGGTGGTTCACGCCCGGGGGCGGCTTGGAGCCGGGGGAGGACGTGCGCGGGGCCGCCGAGCGGGAGCTCGCGGAGGAGACCGGCTTGCGGGGTGTGGACCTGGGGCCCTTGGTGGCGTACGGCACGGTGTCGTTCTCCTTTCAGGGACAGCGTTACGAGCAGGATCAGTGGTTCCACCTGGCCCGGACCACGGAGACGGGACTGGACCACTCGGGCATGGGTGAGGACGAGCACGCCCAACTGCTCGCGGCGCGCTGGTGGACGGTCGAGGAACTGAGGGGGACCGCCGAGACGGTCTATCCGGCCGGACTGGCGGACTTCCTGGAGCGGCTGCTGGCAGAGGGCCCGCCGGTCGATCCGGTGCGGCTCTGAGCGTGGGTGCGGTGGTCCACAATGGGTGGACGTGACAAGTTGAGGGGACGCCTGGATGAGTGCCGAAGATCTCGAGAAGTACGAGACCGAGATGGAGCTCAAGCTCTACCGGGAGTACCGGGACGTCGTCGGCCTGTTCAAGTACGTGATCGAGACCGAGCGACGTTTCTACCTCACCAACGACTACGAGCTGCAGGTGCACTCGGTCCAGGGCGAGGTGTTCTTCGAGGTGTCGATGGCGGATGCGTGGGTCTGGGACATGTACCGGCCGGCCCGGTTCGTCCGCAAGGTCCGGGTGCTGACCTTCAAGGACGTGAACATCGAGGAACTCGCGAAGAGCGATCTGGAGCTGCCCTCGGACGAGTCCGGCTTCGGGAACTGACGTTGGACGACTCCGTCCCGCGTTGTCCAGCCGAATTTCGCGTGACGGGGGCTTCTCACTCCTGCGGGTGACAAGAGTTGTCCACAGGCCCGAGTTATCCACAGGGAAACGGAATTTCCCGGCCCAGTCGAGCACGGTGCTGCAGCCTCCTCGCAGGAGGTGGTCACCGTGCAGAACACCATCGTGCAGGACCAGGCCGTACCGAACGCGGCCGCAACCGGGTCGCCCGACGCGACCGAACCGGACCGCAGCACCAGGAACGGGCTCGGCCGCTACGGCGAGCGGGTCGCCGCCCGGCACCTGACGGAGGCCGGGCTCCGCATCCTGGACCGCAACTGGCGGTGCGTCGAGGGCGAGCTGGACATCGTCGCCCTCGACGGTGACACCGTCGCCGTCTGCGAGGTGAAGACCCGCTCCGAGCGGGGCTTCCAACAGCCCAGCGAGGCCATCGACCGGGCCAAGGCCGCCCGGCTGCACCGGCTCGCCGAGCGCTGGCTGGCCGAGCGCTGGCCCGGGCACTTCGCCCGGCTCGCCGGGCCCGGGTACGACCCCGGGCCGTCCGATCCGCAGTGGCCGCCCGCCCCGCCGGGAGGGGTGCGGATCGACCTGGTGGCCGTGGTCAACCGGGCGCGGGGTGCGGCCCTGGTCGACCACCTGCGGGGGGTGGTCTGAGATGGCCTTCGCCCGTACCTGTTCCGTCGCGCTGGTCGGGGTCGACGGAGTGATCGTCGAGGTCCAGGCCGATCTGGAGCCCGGGGTGGCCGCGTTCACCCTGGTCGGCCTGCCCGACAAGGCACTCACCGAAGCCCGCGACCGGGTCCGCGCCGCAGTCTGCAACAGCGGGGAGGCCTGGCCGCAGCGCAAGCTCACCGTCGGGCTCAGCCCCGCCTCGGTGCCCAAGAGCGGCAGCGGTTTCGACCTCGCGGTGGCCTGCGCCGTGCTGGCCGCCGCCGAACGGCTCGACCCGTCCGCCATCGCCGACCTGCTGCTCATCGGCGAGCTGGGGCTGGACGGCCGGGTGCGGCCGGTCCGCGGGGTGCTGCCGGCGGTGCTGGCCGCCGCCGACGCCGGGTACGAACGGGTCGTGGTCGCCGAGCAGACGGCGTCCGAGGCCTCGCTCGTCCCCGGGGTGACGGTGATCGGGGTCCGCAGCCTGCGCCAGCTCGTCGCCGTCCTGACCGGGGCGACGGCGCCGGAGGAGCCGCCCGACCCGATCGGCGGGCGACCGGATCCGCTGATGGCCGGTCTCATGCTGCCCAGCGCCGGCGTCCGGGGCCTGCCCGACGACCGGGCGCTGCGCCTCGACATGGCCGACGTGGCCGGCCAGTACGAGGCCCGGCGAGCCCTGGAGATCGCCGCCGCCGGAGGACACCACCTCTACCTCAAGGGGCCACCGGGCGCGGGCAAGACGATGCTCGCGGAGCGGCTGCCCGCACTGCTCCCACCACTGACCCAGAAGGAGTCGCTGGAGGTCACCGCCGTCCACTCGGTGGCGGGCCTGCTCCCGGCCGGGCGCCCGCTGATCGACACCGCGCCCTACTGCGCCCCGCACCACTCCACCACGATGCCCGCGATCGTCGGCGGCGGCAGCGGGCTGCCGAGACCGGGGGCGGTCTCCCTGGCCCACCGGGGCGTGCTGTTCCTGGACGAGGCCCCGGAGTTCCCGGTGCGGGTGCTCGACGCGCTGCGCCAACCGCTGGAGTCGGGCGAGGTGGTGATCGCCCGCTCGGCCGGATCGCTCCGGCTCCCGGCCCGCTTCCTCCTCTGCCTGGCCGCCAACCCCTGTCCGTGCGGCCGGTACTCACGCCGGGGCGAGGGCTGCGAGTGCACCCCGAGCATGGTCAGCCGCTACCAGGGGCGGCTCTCCGGGCCGCTGTTGGACCGGGTCGACCTCCAGGTGCAGGTCTCCCCGGTGACCAGGATCGAGCTCATGGAGCGGGACACCACCGCGGAGACCACCGAGACCGTCGCGGCCCGGGTGCTGGCCGCCCGGGAACGGGCGGCGGCCCGGCTGGAGCACACCCCGTGGCGGACCAACGCCGAGGTGCCGGGGCACGAGCTGCGCACCCGCTGGCAGCTCGCGGCCGGCGCGCTCAACGACGTCGCGCGCCAACTGGAGCGCGGACTGCTGACCGCCCGCGGCCTGGACCGGGTGCTCCGGGTCGCCTGGACGGTCGCGGACCTGGCCGGACGGGACCGGCCGGACCAGCGGGACGTGCGCACCGCCCTGGTCCTGCGCACCGGCGTCGAACAGGGGCCCCCGCTGCCCGAGCGCGGCCGCAGCCGCTACCCGGGCATCCCCGCCCAGCGCAGGAGCGGCCCGGACGACGAATGGCCGGACGCACCGCCGGAGACTCCGGCCGATGGCAAGGAGGCGGCATGAACCAGCTGTTGCGGCACCCCGGGGCACCGCACGCGACCGTGGCCGGTCCACCGGTCGCGCCCGAACCGGAGCGCCTCGCCCGCGTCCTGCTCACCCGGCTCAGCGAACCGGGCGATGCGGTGGTCGGCCGCTGGCTCGGCCAACTCCCCGCCGTGGAGGTGGTCCGGGCGATCCGGGAGGGCGTCGTCCCCGACCACCCCGGGCTGGACGCCGCCCGGTTGGCCGCCTACCAGGCGCGACTCCCGGGCCTCGACCCGGCGGACGACCTGAAACGGGTACGGGACGTCGGTGGACGCTTCATCATTCCGGGGGACACGGAATGGCCCAGTCAACTGGACGACCTGGGCGACGGACGCCCGATCGGGCTGTGGACCACCGGCACCGGTTCACTGCGGCTGCTCGCCCTGCGCTCGGTGGCAGTGGTGGGTTCGCGGGCCTGTACGGCCTACGGCGCCCACGTCGCGGGGGAGCTCTCGGCCCAACTGGCCGAGCGCGGCTGGGTCGTGGTGTCCGGTGCCGCGTACGGGATCGACGCGGCGGCCCACCGGGGCGCGTTGGCCGTCGGCGGGATGACCATCGCGGTGCTCGCCTGCGGGGTCGACGTGGCCTACCCGAAGGGGAACGCCGAACTGATCCGGCGGATCGGCGTCCAAGGCCTGCTGGTCAGCGAACTCCCGCCCGGTGAACACCCGAACCGCTTCCGCTTCGTGCTCCGCAACCGGGTCATCGCGGCGCTGACCCGGGGCACCGTGGTGGTCGAGGCGGCATTGCGAAGCGGAGCCCTGAGCACGGCCAGACGGGCACGGGAGCTCAACCGCCACACCATGGGCGTCGCCGGGCCCGTCACCTCGGAGCTCTCCGCGGGGGTGCACGCCCTGATCCGCAGCGGCGGCGCCACGCTGGTCACCGAGGCGGCCGAGATCACCGAGCTGGTCGGCGCGATCGGGGACGACCTGGCCCCGCAGCGCACCGGCCCGGTCTTGCCGCGGGACTTGCTGGAGCCCGCGCTGGCCCGGGTGCTGGAGGCGGTGCCGGCCACGGCGGACGGTGCCCCGGTCGAGCGGTTGGCCCGTCAGTCGGGTCTCCCGCCGGACGAAGTCCTGCAGCGGCTCTACGAGTTGGTCTCGCTCGGCTTCGTGGAGCGACACGGCGCGCACTGGCGCCTGGTGCGGAGGAGGTGTGGATGAGGAGGTGACGCGCGGGAGGGCGAACGGGGGTGCGCACGGGAGAGGCGAGCCGGGACGGTCCGGCTGACCTGCTGATCCGTTCCTTCCGCTCGTATGCCCGGATCCGGTGGGTGAACGCCACCGGATCGAGGGACGACCGAGTGGCGGTAGCGCTTTGCAGTGAGTCGGTCACGCTACGCTCCACATGCCTTCCCTATCAGCACACGACTCGGCAGAACGGCGCAGAGCAACGTATGCCCACACACATTCCCGGACACAGAGTGACCGGTGGCGCTCGGTCCTCGGGAGGGCCGCGGACCGAGCGGCGCCCCGTGACCGAGTTCCCGCCCAAGTCGGCGGGGACGATGGGAGGCCTGTCGCGTCAGGGCGGCCGGCCGACGGTGGTGCCGGGCCAGCCCGCGGACACGGCCAGGGACGCGGAAGCGGTCAGGGACACCGACCCGATGACGCACGCCGACCCGACCAAGGGCGCCGACGCGGCCGGGGACACCGACGCGGCCAGGGACGCCGATGTCGTCCGCGGCCCCGAACCGGCCCGCACCACCGGGGCGCTCGGAGACCCGGACGCGCCCGGCGGTGCGGCTGTCGACCGCGACCCCCGGCGGCCGTCGAGCACCCCCACTCCGGACGCCAGCTCGCCACCCGTGTCCCGGCCCCGCCGGGAACAGACGGGTGCGAGCGTGAGCGCCGGCGGGGGCGCGGACGCCCGGGAAGCCGGCGCCCAGGGGCGCACGGCGCTCGAAGAGCTCTGGCGCTCGTACAAGGAGACCGGCGAGAAGCGGCTGCGCGAGCAGCTGATCCTGCACTACTCACCACTCGTCAAGTACGTGGCGGGCCGGGTCGGGGTCGGCCTGCCCTCCAACGTCGAACAGGCCGACTTCGTCTCCTCCGGGGTCTTCGGGCTGATCGACGCGATCGAGAAGTTCGACATCGACCGCGCGATCAAGTTCGAGACCTATGCGATCAGCCGCATCCGCGGCGCGATCATCGACGAACTGCGCGCCCTGGACTGGATCCCCCGTTCGGTGCGGCAGAAGGCGAAGGCCGTCGAACGGACGTACGCGACGCTGGAGGCCCGGCTGCGCCGGACGCCGCACGAGCCCGAGGTCGCGGCCGAGATGGGGATCGCGATCGAGGATCTCCACGCGATCTTCAGTCAGCTGTCGCTCGCCAACGTGGTGGCCCTGGACGAGCTGCTGCACCCGGTGGGCGAGGGCGGCGACCGGCTGAGCCTGATGGACACCCTGGAGGACCACGGTGCGGACGACCCGGTCGAGGTGGCCGAGGACCGCGAGCTGCGCAGACTGCTCGCCCAGGCGGTCAACACCCTCCCCGAGCGGGAGAAGACCGTGGTGACGCTGTACTACTACGAGGGCCTCACCCTCGCCGAGATCGGACAGGTGCTGGGGGTGACGGAGAGTCGGGTGAGCCAGATCCACACCAAGTCCGTCCTCCAGCTGCGCGCCAAGCTCTCGGACATCCGGTAGCGGGATCCGGGGCCGCCCGCGGACCCGCTCCCCGGCCGAATGCGCGGCGCCGTATCGGTCACAGGTAGGGCTCCGTACAGTGGGAGCGTGCCGAAGATCCGAGCGGCCACGGTGGCCGAGCATCGTCAGCTGCAGCGGGCAGCCCTCCTGGATGCTGCCCGCACCCTGCTCACCGAGGGCGGAATGGAGGCCCTGACCTTCCCTTCGCTCGCGGCCCGCACCGGGCTGGCGCGCTCCTCGGTCTACGAGTACTTCCGCTCCCGCGCCGCCGTGGTCGAGGCGCTCTGCGAGGTGGACTTCCCGCTCTGGGCGGCCGAGATCGAAGCCGGGATGGCGAGCCGCGACACCGCCGCCGAGCGGATCGAGGCGTACGTCCGCGGTCAGCTGGCGCTGGCCGACGACCCGAGGCACCGCGCGGTCATGGCCATTTCGGCGCTGGAGCTCGACGAGGCCGCCCGTGAGCGCATCCGGGCGACGCACGGCCGACTGATCGGCCTGGTGGTCCGGGCCCTGGAGGACCTCGGCCATGAACAGCCCCGGCTCGCCGCGGCACTGCTGCAGGGGATCGTGGAGGCGGCCGTCCGTCAGGCCGAACAGCGCGCGGGCGGGGCACGGACGGGCTGCCCGGTGGAGTCCCCCGAGGCGATCGCCGACGCCGCCGTCGCCATGGCGCTGCACGGCCTCGACCGCTCCTGACCCGTTGCCCCCGCACCGCTGGCCGGGCCGGTACCCCCGGCCGAAGCCGCCGCTCGGTCCGTCCGGCCTGTTCGGTCCGTTCCATCCGTTCCAGCCGCTCGGTCCGTGCCATCCGTTCGGCCCGTGCCGTTCGCGTCGGCCGGGTGCCCTGCCCTGCCCAGGGGCAGCAGGCGGGCCCGGCCCGCGCCGAAGAGGGCCAGCGGATCGAGGTAGCGGTCGCCACGCAGTAGTCCCCAGTGCAGGCAGCCGTGCGCGCCGCAGTGCCGTCCGTCCGGGGCGAGCCGGCCGATCACCTGGCCGGCGGCCACCGCGGTGCCGACCGGGAGGGCGCCGGTGACGGGCAGATAGGTGGTCCGCAGCGGGGGAGCCCCGGAGTCCGGGTGGGTGACGGTCACCACCGGGCGGCCCGCCACCAGCCCGGAGAAGGCGATCACCCCGGCCGCCGCCGCCCGCACCTCGGACCCCGGCGCGGCGGCGAGGTCCACTCCCCGGTGTCCGGCCGCCCACGGCTCAGCGGGCGGTTCGAACCGCCCCAGCACCCCGCCGGGGCCGCCCACCGGCCAGGCCCGTGCCGGACCCGGAGCAGCGGCACCGCCCACTGTGGTTCCACCCGGCCCGCGCTCGGCCGCGGCCCCCGTCACGCCCACGAACCCCACCAGGGCGAGCACCAGCACCGGCACCACCCCGTCGAGCACCCGGCCGACCATCGGGCCGAACGCCCCGCGAACCCCACTGCGCCCAGTCATGCCCCGAGGCTGGCCGTCTCCCCGCCCCGGCACCACCGCCTTCCGGATACCTGTGGACAAACCGCCCCCGCGTCCGATCGCCATCCCCCGGACGGGTGTACGGACGCCGCCATCCGGTGTACAAACGGCATAAGAGGATCGGGAGCCGGGCAGAGGGCCGACCAGCCGACCGCCGTCCTCCGGCCGCCGCGGCCTCGTCCGCCGCAGCAGTTTCCCGGGCTTCTCCCCGGCCGATCGCAGGTCACCGGAGTCCGGACTCCGCCCGCGCGCAGCCCGTGCGCTGCCTGTCCGCAGGCCCTTCCGTGCCCGCGAAGTCGCCCGCCGCTCGGCGCTTCCCGTACACTTCACACGCGACCCGGTCTGCCGGGTCGACTTCGCACGCCCCGCCACCGGTGGTCGGATGTGGTTCTTCCGCAGCCCCCGCCAGGTGCGAGTGCCGCTCGGTCCGCCGAGCCCGACCGGTCCCCGGACCGACCGGGCTGAAGCGGCTCGGCACGATCGGGGCGTCAGGCGTGGCTGTCACCTGGCCGCCACGGACAACCGAGACTGACCCGGCCGTAGGCACTTCGCCCGAGGGGAATCCCCGAGGGCCGCCACAGTCGGGCCGTAACACCTGAGGAGCACGGCAATGGCCGTCGTCACGATGCGGGAGCTGCTGGAGAGCGGCGTCCACTTCGGTCACCAGACCCGCCGCTGGAACCCGAAGATGAAGCGCTTCATCATCACCGAGCGCAACGGCATCTACATCATCGACCTGCTGCAGTCGCTGAACTACATCGACCGCGCCTTCGAGTTCATCAAGGAGACCGTTGCCCACGGCGGCAGCGTCCTCTTCGTCGGCACGAAGAAGCAGGCCCAGGAGGCCATCGCCGAGCAGGCCACCCGCGTGGGCATGCCCTACGTGAACCAGCGCTGGCTCGGCGGCATGCTGACCAACTTCTCGACCGTCTACAAGCGCCTGCAGCGCCTGAAGGAGCTCGGCGAGCTGGACTTCTCGGACGTGGCCGGTTCCGGCCTCACCAAGAAGGAGCTCCTGGTCCTCCAGCGCGAGCACGACAAGCTGGAGAAGACCCTCGGCGGTATCCGCGACATGCAGCGCGTTCCCAGCGCTGTCTGGATCGTGGACACCAAGAAGGAGCACATCGCGGTCGGCGAGGCCCGGAAGCTCAACATCCCGGTCGTCGCCATCCTCGACACCAACTGTGACCCGGACGAGGTCGACTACAAGATCCCGGGCAACGACGACGCGATCCGCTCCGTCACCCTGCTGACCCGCGTGATCGCCGACGCCGTCGCCGAGGGCCTGAAGTCCCGCGCCGGTGTCGCCAAGGGCGACACCAAGGCCGAGCCGGGCGCCGACCAGCCGCTGGCCGACTGGGAGAAGGACCTCATCGAGGGCGAGAAGAAGGCCGAGGAGGCCCCCGCCGCCGCCGAGGCTCCGGCCGCCGAGGCCCCCGCCGCCGCTGAGGCCCCCGCTGCCGAGGCTCCGGCCGAGCAGGCCTGACGTACCAAGGGTGAGGGGCACCCGCCGGTACGACACCGGCAGGTGCCCCTCTCTCCCGCGCCGGGACCGAACCATCGGTCCCGGCGCTACTCCACGCAGACACGCGAGACGCGAGAAGAGATTCACACCATGGCGAACTTCACCGCCGCGGACGTCAAGAAGCTCCGTGAGCTCACCGGCGCCGGCATGATGGACTGCAAGAAGGCCCTGGACGAGGCCGAGGGCAACGTCGAGAAGGCCGTCGAGCTCCTGCGCATCAAGGGCCAGAAGGGCGTTGCCAAGCGCGAGGGCCGTGACGCCTCCAACGGCGCCGTCGCCGCGCTGATCGCCGAGGACAAGAAGTCCGGCGTTCTGGTCGAGCTGAACTGCGAGACCGACTTCGTCGCCAAGGGTGACAAGTTCGTCGAGGTCGCCGACGCGATCGCCGCCCACGTCGCGAAGACCGCCCCGGCCGACCTGGAGGCCGCCCTGGCTTCCGAGATCGAGGCCGGCAAGACCGTCCAGCAGTTCGTGGACGAGGCCAACGCGACCCTGGGCGAGAAGATCGTCTTCCGTCGCTTCGCCCGCTTCGACGGTGACGGCTTCGTCGCGGTCTACCTCCACAAGACCAGCCCCGACCTGCCGCCGGCCGTCGGCGTCCTGGTCGAGCTGGACAAGGAGAACGCCGAGGTCGCCAAGGACGTCGCGCAGCACATCGCCGCCTTCGCGCCGAAGTACCTGTCCCGCGAGGAGATCCCGGCCGAGGCGCTCGAGAACGAGCGTCGCGTCGCCGAGGCCACCGCTCGCGAGGAGGGCAAGCCGGAGGCCGCCCTGCCGAAGATCGTCGAGGGTCGCGTCACCGGCTTCGTGAAGGAGAACTCCGTCCTGGAGCAGGCCTTCGCGAAGGACAACAAGAAGACGGTCCAGAAGGTCCTCGACGAGGCCGGCGTCACCCTCAAGGGCTTCGCTCGCTTCCGCGTCGGCGCCTGAGCCACGTTCCACCTGGTCCCCGGCCCCCTCTAGGCTGGGAACCGCCCCCGCCCGCTGATGTGGGCGGGCGGAACGCCGAACGGGCTCACCCAGCGCCAACCGTCCATGGGCGGGCCGTGTCGGCACCATGAACGACGAGGAGGCCATTGCCGTGCAGGACACCGAACCGGTTCCCGCGGCAGTGGCCTCCTCGCGTGTACGCGCAGGCCGGGCATCCGCACGCCCAGGCCTGTGAGCCAGCAGGTGCAATAAAGGAGAAGTCCATGCAGGAGACGCAGGAGACCGCGCAGGACCCCAAGGCGGGCTCGCGCCGCCGGGTGCTGCTCAAGCTGTCCGGTGAAGCCTTCGCCGGTGGTGGCGGGCTCGGCGTCGACCCGGACGTCGTGCACGCGATCGCCCGCGAGATCGCCACGGTCGTCCGCGCCGGTACCGAGGTCGCGGTGGTCATCGGCGGCGGCAACTTCTTCCGGGGCGCCGAGCTGCAGGTCCGCGGCATGGACCGGGCCCGGTCGGACTACATGGGCATGCTCGGCACCGTCATGAACTGCCTGGCGCTGCAGGACTTCCTGGTCAAGGAGGGCATCGAGACCCGGGTCCAGACCGCCATCACCATGGGTCAGGTCGCCGAGCCGTACCTGCCGCTGCGGGCCGTCCGGCACCTGGAGAAGGGCCGTGTGGTGATCTTCGGCGCCGGTATGGGCATGCCGTACTTCTCCACCGACACCACGGCCGTCCAGCGCGCCCTGGAGATCCACGCCGACGTCCTGCTGATGGGCAAGAACGGCGTGGACGGCGTCTACGACTCCGACCCCCGGACCAACCCGGACGCGGTGAAGTTCGACGCGCTGGAGTACTCGGAGGTCATCGCCCGCGACCTCAAGGTCGCCGACCTCACCGCGATCACGCTGTGCAAGGACAACAACCTCCCGATGCTGGTCTTCGAACTGCTGGCGGAGGGCAATATCGCGCGTGCGGTGAAGAGTGAGAAGATCGGCACACTCATCAGCCAGGATTCTGTCCGGGCCTGAGCAGCAACCCGCCGTACGGGACGGCGTCCGCCGTGACCGGCCCCGATACCGACGCCGGTCGGCACACCAGCAGATGAACCGGACAGGGAGACCACAGTGAGCGAAGCGATCGAAGAGATCCTCCTCGAGGCCGAGGAGAAGATGGAGAAGGCCGTCGTCGTCGCCAAGGACGACCTCGCGGCCATCCGCACCGGCCGGGCGCACCCGGCGATGTTCGCCAAGATCGTCGCCGAGTACTACGGCGCCATCACGCCGATCAACCAGCTGGCCTCGTTCTCGGTGCCGGAGCCCCGGATGGCGGTCGTCTCGCCGTTCGACAAGAGCGCCCTGAAGGCGATCGAGCAGGCCATCCGCGACTCCGACCTGGGCGTCAACCCCTCGAACGACGGTTCCATCATCCGGGTGGTGCTGCCGGAGCTGACCGAGGAGCGCCGCCGCGAGTTCATCAAGATCGCCCGGACCAAGGGCGAGGACGCCAAGGTCTCGATCCGCGCGGTCCGCCGCAAGGCCAAGGACGGCATCGACAAGCTGGTGAAGGACGGCGAGGTCGGCGAGGACGACGGCCGCCGCGCGGAGAAGGAGCTCGACGACACCACGGCCAAGTACGTGGCCCAGGTCGACGAGCTGCTGAAGCACAAGGAATCCGAGCTGCTCGAGGTCTGATGAACGACGCCCCTGACGCCCCTGGCTACTGGGGCCCGTCCGACCAGCAGTTCCAGCCCTACCGCCCGGCGCCGCAGCCGCAGGCCCCCCGGCCTCCGGAGCACCCGGTGCCGGGGTACGACGAGCACCTGACGTCGGCCCCTGCACAGCCCTTCCCGGGCCACCCCGGTCGACCGGACCACTCCGGCCGGCCGGGTGGTCGCGCGGACCACCCGGGTGCGCCGGGTGCCGTGCCGGGCGACCAGGGCCTCCGTTCGGATCACTCGCAGCAGCCTCCGGTGTACTGGGGCGGCGACGCGGAGGAGACTCAGGTCATGCCTCCCGTACCGGCCGATCCCGGCCCGCACCCCGGCGCGCCCGACCGCGGCCCGGCCCAGGGCCCGTCGGCGGCGTCGGCGCCGCACCGGGCTCCCGGGGCCCACCGGGCGCCCGGTCCGCAGCCGGCCCCCGGCCGCCCCGGCGGTCCGCTGTTCCGGGACGAGCAGCCCGAGCCCGCGCCCCCGGGCGTGACGGAGACGGTCGTGCTGCGCGCGATAACCGACGACGTCACCCCCGCCCCCGGCCACGGCACCCCGCCGTACCCGGGGGCTCCGGTGCATCCCGCGCCGCCGCCGAGCCACTGGGCGGCCGGGCAGCCCCCCTTCGTGCCGTCGTCCCATCCAGGGCAGGAGACACCCGTGGCCGCCCAGCCCGCCCCGCAGCCGGAGCCTCCCAAGAAGCAGCGCGGTGGCCGTAACCTCCAGGCCGCCATAGGCGTGGGGGTGGGCCTCGGCGCGGTGATCATCGCCTCGCTGTTCGTCGTCAAGGCGCTGTTCCTGTTCGTCGTGATGGCCGCGGTGGCGGTCGGCAGCTGGGAGCTGACCACCCGGCTCGCCGAGCGCAAGCAGATCAAGGCCCCGCTGATCCCGCTGGTGGTGGGCGGCGTCGCGATGGTCGCCACCGGCTACTGGGCCGGCGTCGAGTGGGCCGCGGCCTCGCTCGCGCTGACCGGGCTGGCGGTGATGGTCTGGCGGATGGCCCAGCCGCCGGAGAACTACCTGCGGGACATAACGGCGGGTGTGTTCACCGCCTTCTACGTGCCGTTCCTGGCGACTTTCGTGGCAATGATGCTGGCCGCCGACGACGGCCCACAGCGGATCGTGCTCTTCCTGATCGTCACGATCTGCAGCGACACCGGCGCCTACGCGGTGGGCTACAAGTTCGGTCGGACCAAGCTGGCCCCGACGATCAGCCCCGGCAAGACCCGCGAGGGCCTGGCCGGCGGCATCGGCCTGTCGATGCTGGCGGGCGCCCTGCTGATGCAGTTGATCATCGACGGCGGCAGCTGGTGGCAGGGTCTGATCCTGGGCGGCTGCGCGGCGGTCACCGCGACCCTGGGCGACCTGGGTGAGTCGATGATCAAGCGCGACCTCGGGATCAAGGACATGGGCACCCTGCTGCCCGGCCACGGCGGCATCATGGACCGGCTGGACTCCCTGCTGCCGACCGCCCCGGTGGTCTGGCTGCTGCTGGCGGCCTTCGTCGGGAGCTAGTTCGAGCACCGCACCTCGGGAGGGCCCCGGACGCCAGGCGTCCGGGGCCCTCGCGCGTCTGCGACACTGGAACAACCATGCCTAAGCCCGGAGAACTCACCTTTGTCGCGCCGCGCGGCGCCAAGCCCCCGCGACACCTCGCCGACCTGAGCCCCGCCGAGCGCAAGGAGGCCGTCGCCGAGCTGGGCGAGCAGGGCTTCCGCGCCAAGCAGCTCTCCAACCACTACTTCGGCCGGATGTCGAACGACCCGGAGAGCTGGACGGACATCCCCGCCGCCAGCCGGGAGAAGCTCACCGAGGGCCTGCTGCCCGAACTGATGTCCGTGGTGCGGCACGTGTCCTGCGACGACGACACCACCCGCAAGACGCTCTGGAAGCTGTTCGACGGCACGCTCGTCGAGTCGGTGCTGATGCGGTACCCCGACCGGGTCACCATGTGCATCAGCTCGCAGGCCGGCTGCGGCATGAACTGCCCGTTCTGCGCCACCGGCCAGGCCGGGCTGACCCGCAACCTGTCCACCGCCGAGATCGTCGAGCAGATCGCCGCCGGGATGCGCGCGCTCAAGGCCGGCGAGATCCCGGGCGGCGAGGCGCGGCTGTCCAACGTGGTCTTCATGGGCATGGGCGAGCCGCTGGCCAACTACAACCGGGTGCTGGCCTCGATCCGCCGGCTGACCGACCCGGCGCCGGACGGCTTCGGCCTGTCCCAGCGCGGCATCACCGTCTCCACCGTCGGTCTCGTCCCGGCGATGAACCGGCTGGCCGACGAGGGCCTCAGCTGCCGCCTCGCGCTGTCGCTGCACGCGCCGGACGACGAGCTGCGCGACGAGCTGGTCCCGGTGAACACCCGGTGGAAGGTCGACGAGGTGCTGGACGCGGCCTGGAACTACGCGGAGAAGTCGGGCCGCCGGATCTCCATCGAGTACGCGCTGATCAAGGACATCAACGACCAGGCCTGGCGTGCCGACCTGCTCGGCCGGCTGATCAAGAACCACCGGGTGCACGTCAACCTGATCCCGCTGAACCCGACCCCGGGTTCCAAGTGGACCGCCTCCCGGCCCGAGGACGAGCGCGAGTTCGTCCGCCGGCTGCAGGCGCACGGCGTGCCGACGACCGTCCGCGACACCCGCGGCCAGGAGATCGACGGCGCCTGCGGCCAGCTCGCCGCGGCGGGCTGAGCACGACCCGGGCCCGCTCCTCCGGATCCTTCCGGGAGAGCGGGCCCGGGGTCGCAGCCCGATGACGGGGCCTAACGCAGGCCGGCGGCTGCCAGTGCGGCGGTCGCTCCGCCGGTCAGCAGCAGCGTGGTGCCCACCGCGAGGGTGCGCAGCGCGACCGCGCCGAACAGCAGCCGGGGCGAGGCACCGAGGCGCAGCAGTGCGTCGGTGACCTCCTGGCGGTCGGTGCGGACCTCGGCGAGCCGGGCGATCACCGCGGCGGCGGTGCAGCCGAGCACCAGGCAGGCCTCGACGGCGGGCAGCGCGTCGGCGCTGTCGGGGGTGCCGATCCAGTAGCGGACGGTGGTCAGCACCATGGCCACGGCCAGGGTGAGGACGGCCAGCGGCGGGCCGAGCCGACGGGCCTGGGTGGTGAGGCCGCGTCCGGCCAGCAGTCGCAGCGGGGTGGGCCGTCCGACGGCGAGCAGCCGTCCGGTCCAGCCGAGCAGCGGGCCGGTGAGCAGGGCCAGGCCGAGTGCGCCGGCGGCCCAGCCGCCGAGGGCGGCGGTGCTGGTGCTGCCGAGTCCGGCGGGCAGGTGGATCGGACGGCCGTCGGCGGGGGCTCCGGGGCGCAGGGCGATGAGTTCGAGCGCGGCGCCGATCACCACCAGTCCGACCGGTACAGCGATCCGCAGCGGGCCGAAGCCGGTCCGGCCGCGGGTGCGGCCGCCGGGCAGGGTGTCGGCGACGGGCACCGAGCAGCCGGCGGCGATGCCGGCGGTGACCGGGACCAGGGCGAGCAGGGTGATCGGCGCGGCGGGCGGCAGCGGCACGCCCATGCCGAGGTCGGGGGCGAGCGAGGGCCCGGCGATGTCGTTGCGCAGCACCAGGAAGAGCAGCAGGGCGAGCAGGCTGCCGAGGGTGCAGGCGAGGGCGACCTCGCCGGCGATCAGGGTGCGGATCCGGCGGGAGCCGGCCCCGGCGGCGGTGAGGCCGGCCATCCGCTCGGGCCGCCGGGCGGGCACCGAGCGGGCGGCGACGGCCGCGAACCAGGCGACGGCGGCGAGCGGGGGCAGGCACCAGAGCAGTCGCGCCAGCGCGTCGGTGCCGCCGAGCGGGTCGCTCAGTGCCCGGCCGAGCGAGCGCAGCAGGAAGGCGGCGACGAGGGCGGCCGCCAGCGCGGTGAGCAGCCAGCGGCCGAGGTCGGGCACCCGGTAGCCCCGGGCCAGGCGGAGGTAGAACACGTCGACTCTTTCAGCGGCTCGGCTTCGGCGGCTTCGGCGGTCCGGTCAGCGGCGGGTGGCCGTGACGGTGGGGGCGCCGGCCGCGCCGGGGAGGGCGGTGCCGCGCGGGACAGGGGCGGCGGGGGCGGTGAGCCGTCCGTCGACGAGGGCGACGGCGCGGTCCGCGAACCGGACGAGCTCGGGGTCGTGGGTGGCGAGGACGAGGGTGAGCTGGTGGGAGCGGGCCGCGCTGGTCAGTATCCGCAGGACCTGGTCGGCGGCCTCGCGGTGCAGCGGGGCGGTGGGGTCGTCAGCGAAGACCACGGGCGGCAGCGGGGCGAGGGCGCGGGCGACCGCGATCCGCTGGCACTGGCTCTGGACCAGCCGGTCGGGGCGCTGCCGGGCGACCTCGCCGACGTCGAGGCGCTCCAGCCACTCGTCGGCGGCGGTGTAGGCGGCCTTGTTTCCGGCGCCGGCCAGCAGCAGCGGCAGGGCGACGTTCTCGCGGGCGGTCAGTTCCGGCACCAGGTGCGGTTCGGAGCCGACGAAGCCGAAGCGGTCGCGGCGCAGCCGTTCCCGGCCGGCCCGGCCGAGGGTGTGCACGGGGGAGCTGTTGAACCAGACCTCGCCCTGGTCTACCGGGAGTTGGGCGGAGAGGCAGCCGAGCAGGGTGCTCTTGCCGGAGCCGCGCGGGCCGGTGACGGCGAGCACCTCGCCGTCGCGGATGCCGATGGAGATGCCGCGCAGGGCGGGGGTGCCGTAGTGGGACTTGACGATCCCCCGGGCCCACAGCACGTCGTTGTCAGGCGGTGCCGCTGACATGAGGTTCCATCCTGGGGGCCGCAGGGATATGACAGTCGTCAGATTAGAACGACCGGGACGGGTCGCGGTTGCGGCGCACTGGTCCATCACGGGCAAATCACCCGCATTCAGGCATGTTTGGTCGTACGACTGTGATGTTGGCGGGTGATCGGAGCGCGAACGCCGAAGGGCGGTCCCGCGGGGAGCGGGACCGCCCTTCGGCGGAGGGTGGGGAAGGAGGATCAGGTGGTCAGATCTTCGCCCACGCGTCGGTGAGGCTGGTCCGCAGGATCTGCTCGATCTCGTCGAAGGTCGACTGGTCGGAGATCAGCGGCGGGGCCAGCTGGATGACCGGGTCGCCACGGTCGTCGGCGCGGCAGTACAGGCCGTTGTCGAAGAGCGCCTTCGACAGGAAGCCGTAGAGCACGCGCTCGACCTCGTCGTCGTTGAACGACTCCTTGGTGACCTTGTCCTTCACGAGCTCGATGCCGTAGAAGTACCCGTTGCCGCGGACGTCGCCGACGATCGGCAGGTCGCGCAGCTTGTTCAGGGTCCCCAGGAAGGCGGCCTCGTTGTCGAGGACCTTCTGGTTCAGGCCCTCGCGCTCGAAGATGTCGAGGTTGGCCAGCGCCACCGCGGAGGAGACCGGGTGGCCGCCGAAGGTGTAGCCGTGCAGGAAGGTGTTGTCACCCTTGTAGAACGGCTCGGCCAGGCGGTCCGAGATGATCGTGGCGCCGATCGGGGAGTAGCCCGAGGTCATGCCCTTGGCGCAGGTGATCATGTCGGGCTGGTAGCCGAACTTGTCGGCGCCGAACATGGTGCCGAGGCGGCCGAAGGCGCAGATGACCTCGTCCGAGACCAGCAGCACGTCGTGGCGGTCGCAGATCTCGCGCAGGCGCTGGAAGTAGCCGGGCGGCGGCGGGAAGCAGCCACCGGCGTTCTGCACCGGCTCGACGAAGACGGCGGCGACGGTCTCGGCGCCCTCGTTGAGGATGGCGACCTCGATCTCGTCGGCGCACCAGCGGCCGTACGCCTCGGGGTCGACCGTGCCGTCCGGGCCTTCGAGGAAGGCCGGGGCGCGGTAGATGTTGGTGTTCGGGGCCTTGTGGGTGCCCGGCACCAGCGGCTCGAACGGGGCCTTCAGGCCCGGCAGGCCGGTGATGGACAGCGCGCCCTGCGGGGTGCCGTGGTAGGCGACGGCGCGCGAGATGACCTTGTACTTGGTCGGCTTGCCGGTCAGCTTGAAGTACTGCTTGGCGAGCTTCCAGGCGGTCTCGACGGCCTCGCCGCCACCGGTGGAGAAGAAGACCTTGTTGAGGTCGCCCGGGGCGTAGTTGGCCAGGCGCTCGGCCAGCTCGACGGCCTTCGGGTGGGCGTAGCTCCACACCGGGAAGAAGGCGAGCTCCTTGGCCTGCTTGGCGGCGGCCTCGGCGAGCTCGGTGCGGCCGTGACCGGCCTGCACGACGAACAGGCCGGCCAGGCCGTCGATGTACTTCCGGCCCTTGTCGTCCCAGATGTACGTGCCCTCGCCCTTGACGATGGTCGGCACGGGGGAGTTCTCGTACGACGACATGCGGGTGAAGTGCATCCACAGGTGGTCGTAGGCGGTCTTGGAAAGGTCCTTCTGCGCCGGGTCGGCTGTCATCGGGTGCCCCAGGTGTAGGTCTGTTTCCGGAGCTTCAGGTAAACGAAGCTCTCGGTGCTCCGCACGCCGGGAAGCGCGCGGATGCGCTTGTTGATCATTTCGAGCAGGTGCTCGTCGTCCTCGCAGACCAGTTCGGCCAGGAGGTCGAACGAGCCTGCGGTGCAGACCACGTAGTCGACCTCGTCGAGGGCGGCCAGTGCGTCGGCGACGGGTTCGATGTCGCCCTCGACCCGGATGCCGACCATCGCCTGGCGGGTGAAGCCGACGGTGAGCGGGTCCGTGACGGCGACGATCTGCATCACGCCTTGGTCGAGCAACTTCTGCACGCGCTGTCGTACGGCAGCCTCGGACAGGCCGACGGCCTTGCCGATGGCGGCGTACGGGCGGCGCCCGTCCTCCTGGAGCTGCTCGATGATCGCCTTGGAGGCGGCGTCGAGGGGAACGCTCGCGTTCCGGTCGCGGTTGGCCACGCCGCCACTGTGCCTGATCGGACCCTTGTTCGCAAGCGTGGAAGCTGCTGATTTCGTCGCGATCAAGGAAATCCCATGCGGATTTCATTGCCTTCTGGCGCTGCACCTGTCGATCCCAGCAGTCTTCCGGCTACCCTGGCACGGTACGCGCGCGCCCCCGCAGGGCGGTGCGCATTCCGCCACCAGTGGACCGTGCCGCTTGGTGTCCGGCCACTCGGCACCCTTCGTAGGCCGGATCCGCCGACGTACCATGGCGCCGGAATCTGCAATGCCGCAGGCCCAGACCGAGGAGAGACCCGTGAGCGACCTTCGCACGCTGCGCAACTACATCAACGGTGAGTTCGTCGACGCGGCCGACGGCCGCACGCTCGACATCGTCGACCCGACCACCGGTGAGGCGTACGCGACCTCGCCGCTGTCCGGTGCCGCTGACGTGGACGCCGCCATGGCCTCGGCCGCCGCCGCGTTCCCGATCTGGCGCGACGCCACCCCGAGCACCCGGCAGAAGCTGCTGCTGAAGATCGCGGACGCGGTGGAGGCCCGGGCCGACGAGCTCGTCGACGCCGAGGTGCGCAACACCGGCAAGCCGCGCGCGGTGACCCTCTCCGATGAGATCGGCCCGATGGTGGACCAGATCCGCTTCTTCGCCGGTGCCGCCCGTCTGCTGGAGGGCAAGGCCGCCGGCGAGTACATGGACGGGATGACCTCGATCATCCGCCGCGAGCCGGTCGGCGTCTGTGCCCAGGTCGCGCCGTGGAACTACCCGATGATGATGGCGGTCTGGAAGTTCGCCCCGGCGATCGCGGCCGGCAACGCCGTCGTGCTGAAGCCCTCGGACACCACCCCGGCCTCCACCGTGCTGCTGGCCGAGATCATCGGCGGCGTGCTCAAGGACCTGGAGCTGCCGGCCGGCGTCTTCAACGTCATCTGCGGTGACCGCGAGACCGGCAAGCTGATGGTCGAGCACCGGACCCCGGCGATGGCCTCCATCACCGGTTCGGTCCGGGCCGGCATCCAGGTCGCCGAGTCCGCCTCCAAGGACGTCAAGCGCGTCCACCTGGAGCTGGGCGGCAAGGCCCCGGTCGTGGTCTTCGAGGACGCCGACATCGCCGAGGCCGTCGAGGGCATCTCGGTGGCGGGCTACTTCAACGCCGGCCAGGACTGCACCGCCGCCACCCGCGTGCTGGTGCACGAGTCGATCCACGACGCCTTCGTCGAGGCGCTGGCCAAGGCCGCGGCCGAGACCAAGACCGGCGGCGTGGACGACGAGGACGTGCTGTACGGCCCGCTCAACAACGCCAACCAGCTGAAGCAGGTGTCCGGCTTCATCGAGCGACTGCCCGCCCACGCCAAGGTCGAGGCCGGTGGCCACCGGGTCGGCGACAAGGGCTACTTCTACGCCCCGACCGTCGTCTCCGGCCTGCGCCAGGACGACGAGATCATCCAGAACGAGGTCTTCGGCCCGGTCATCACCGTGCAGAAGTTCACCGACGAGGACCAGGCCGTCGAGTACGCCAACGGCGTCGAGTTCGCGCTGGCCTCCTCGGTCTGGACCAAGGACCACGCCCGCGCCATGCGGATGTCCCGCCGCCTGGACTTCGGCTGCGTCTGGATCAACACCCACATCCCGCTGGTCGCCGAGATGCCGCACGGCGGCTTCAAGAAGTCCGGCTACGGCAAGGACCTCTCCTCGTACGGCTTCGAGGACTACACCCGGGTGAAGCACGTCATGACCGCGATCTAGCGGGTCAGGACCATCGAGCGCAGTATGACCGCGATCTGATGATTGTCGTCTGAACTGACAAGGGGCCCGGGGCGTTTCGCTCCGGGCCCTGTCGCTTTGCACCCTGTCGACGGGTCGGGCGTCCGGCTGACAGGATGAAACTGCACTTCGCCACCGTTCGGCCCTAGCCTTACCGGCATGAGCATCCCCACCGCTGACTCAGCCGCCGGCCAGGCCGTCAAGGCCGCCGACCGCGCGCACGTCTTCCACTCGTGGTCCGCCCAGGCGCTGATCGACCCCCTCGCGGTGGCCGGCGCCGAGGGCTCGTACTTCTGGGACTACGACGGCAACCGCTACCTGGACTTCTCCTCGCAGCTGGTCAACACCAACATCGGTCACCAGCACCCGAAGGTGGTCGCCGCGATCCAGGAGCAGGCGGCGAAGCTCTGTACGATCGCCCCCGGCTTCGCGGTCGAGGCGCGCAGCGAGGCGGCCCGGCTGATCGCCGAGCGGACCCCGGGCGACCTGGACAAGATCTTCTTCACCAACGGCGGCGCCGAGGCGGTCGAGAACGCCGTCCGGATGGCCCGGCTGCACACCGGTCGGCAGAAGGTGCTCTCCACCTACCGCTCGTACCACGGCGCCACCGCCAACGCGATCGCCCTCACCGGCGACCCGCGGCGCTGGCCCAACGAGACCGGTGTCTCCGGCGTCGTGCACTTCTGGGGCCCGTACGCCTACCGCTCCAACTTCCACGCCGAGAACGAGGCGCAGGAGTGCGAGCGGGCGCTGGCGCACCTGGAGCAGGTGATCGCCTTCGAGGGGCCGGGCACCGTCGCGGGGGTGATCCTGGAGAGCGTGGTCGGCACGGCCGGCATCCTGATCCCGCCGGCGGGCTACCTGGCCGGGGTGCGGGAGATCTGCGACCGGTACGGGATCGTGTTCATCCTGGACGAGGTGATGGCCGGCTTCGGCCGCACCGGCGAGTGGTTCGCCGCCGACCACTGGGGCGTGGTGCCGGACCTGATGACCTTCGCCAAGGGCGTCAACTCGGGCTACGTCCCGCTGGGCGGCGTGGCGATCAACGCCGAGATCGCCGCCACCTTCGCCGAGCGGCCGTTCCCCGGCGGGCTCACCTACTCCGGGCACCCGCTGGCCTGTGCCTCGGCGGTGGCCACCATCAACGCCATGGCGGAGGAGGGCATCGTCGAGAACGCCAAGCACATCGGCGAGACGGTGCTCGGCCCCGGCCTGCGCGAGCTGGCCGAGCGGCACCCCTCGATCGGCGAGGTGCGCGGCCTCGGCGTGTTCTGGGCGCTCGACCTGGTGCGGAACCGGGAGACCCGCGAGCCGCTCGTCCCCTACAACGCCGCGGGCGCCGACAACGCCCCGATGGCCGAGCTGGCCGCCGCCTGCAAGCAGCGCGGGCTCTGGCCGTTCGTCAACATGAACCGCTTCCACGTCGTCCCGCCGTGCACCGTCACCGAGGAGGAGGCCAAGACCGGCCTCGCGGTGCTGGACGAGGTGCTGTCGCTCGCCGACGCGCACACTGTCTGACGTACCTACCAGGACGGCCCCGGGCGCACCCGCGTGTCCCGGGGCCGTTCCACGCTCCGGAAGGCCCCCACATGTCCCGCAGCTCCACCCTGACCCGCCGATCCGTCAACCCGTCGACGCTGCGCCGACGTTCCGTCCTCGGCGGGGCCGCGTTGCTCGGCGCCGGCACGCTGACCGGCTGCGGCATCCCGTCCGCGTACGTCGCCGAGGACCGCCGCTCGGCGCCGGACCGCTCGGAGCGGGACAAGCGGCTGAACTTCTCCAACTGGACGCAGTACATCGACACCGACGACCAGGGGCGTCGCCCGACCCTGGACGCCTTCAGCAAGAAGACCGGGATCGCGGTCACCTACACCGAGGACATCAACGACAACGACGAGTTCTTCGGCAAGATCAGCCCGGTGCTCACCCAGGGCGCCGATCCGGGCCGGGACCTGATGGTGATCAGCGACTGGATGGCCGGGCGGTACGTCTCGCTCGGCTGGGTGCAGGCGATGGACCGGGCCAACCTGCCCAACGTCACGGCCAACCTCGACCCCCAGCTGTCCAGTCCGGCCTTCGACCCGGGGCGCCGGCGCAGCGTGCCCTGGCAGTCCGGGATCACCGGCATCGCGTACAACCGCAAGGCGCTGGGCCGGGAGCTCAAGTCCACCGCGGACCTGTGGGCGCCCGACCTCAAGGGCCGGATCACGCTGTTCGCCGGGCTGGACGAGGCGCTCGGGCTGCTGATGCTCTCCCAGGGCGCGGACGTCTCGAAGTTCACCGACGACGACGCGCACAAGGCGATGGACCTGGTGCAGAAGATGGTCGACACCGGTCACGTCCGCCGCTTCACCGGCAACGACTACACCAGCGACCTCGCCTCCGGTGCCGCCCTCGCCTGCCAGGCCTACTCCGGCGACGCCGTCCAACTCACCGCCGAGAACCCGGACATCGCCTTCCTGGTGCCGGAGGAGGGCGGCGAGCTGTGGGCGGAGAGCCTGATGATCCCCAACCGGGCCGTCCACAAGCGCAACGCCGAGCTGCTGATCGACTACTACTACCAGCCCGAGGTGGCGGCCGAACTCGCCGTGGCCGTCCAGTACATCTGCCCGGTGCCGGCCGCCCGCGAGGTGCTGGCGGGCAGCGGGGACAAGGACAAGGCCGAACTCGCCGAGAACCCGCTGGTGTTCCCGACCGACGAAATGCGGGCCCGGCTGCACACCATGCGCGACGTGACCTCGGCCGAGCGGCCGGAACTGCACAAGGTGTGGGGGCGCATCACCGGGGTGTGAGCCCGCCGGCCTACCGGCGGACGGCGTCCAGGGCGAGCAGCGCCACGTGCAGGGAGAGGCAGGACTCCACCTGGTCGAGGTCGACGCCGAGGATCCGCTCGACCTTGTGCAGCCGGTCGTAGAAGGACGGCCGGGACAGGTGGGCGGCGTCGGCCGCCGCCGACTTGTTCCGGCCCTGCTCCAGGTAGATCCGCAGCATCTGCACCAACTGGCCGTTGTGCTCGGCGTCGTGGGCCAGCAGCGGGCCCAACTCCCGTTCCACGTAGGTCTGCAGCCGGGCGTCGTCGCGCAGCAGGTGGAGCAGGCCGCGCAGCCGGACGTCCGGCAGCCGGTAGTAGGAGGCGGTCCGGCCCCCGCCGGGCGCGTCGTGCAGGGCCGCGTCGGCGACCTGGGCGGCCTCCAGCAGGGTGCGCCGGGCGTCGCGGACCGAGCCGACCGAGGAGCCGACCGCGACCACCGGGTCCGGGGCGTCGGCGCCCTCCCGGCCGGCCTCGGCGGACATCCGGCGCAGGGTGGCGGAGAAGGAGTCCAGCGCGGCGTGTTCGTCCTGCTGGGTGCCGAGCGCGATCAGCAGTCCGACGCCCTCGTCGTCCAGCGCGCCGACCAGGGCGGACAGCCGGCTGGCCCGGACCGCGCCGGCGGCCAGCTCGGTGAAGTCGCGCAGCCGGGCCTGGGCCTCCAGCGCGGCCGGGATCGGCCCGCGGCGCTGGCGCAGCACCACGCCGACCAGGCGGCGGCCGTCCAGCGGGACACCGAGCGCCTGGGCGCGCAGGGCCACCTCGGAGACGGTCAGCGCGTGGGTGAGGATGCCGGAGAGCAGGGTGCGGTGGGTCTGCCGCTCCAGGCTCTCCCGGTCCCGGACCACCAGCCGGTTGAGCGCCAGCGCGGAGGCCCCGCGCTCCAGCAGCATGGCGTGCGGGTGCGGTTCGCCCTCCGGCAGCGGTCCGGGCTCCTGGACCAGCACCAGCCGGCCCCAGTCCTGGCCGCGGGCGCCGACGGTGGTCACCAGCCAGCCGCTGCGCGGGTCGTGGCCGGTGCGGCCGGGCGGGCGGACCCCGCGCGAGCGGCGCTCCCAGTCCTCCAGCAGCTCGGCCTCCGGGCGTCCGGCGCTGTCGTGGGCGAGCACCTGGTGGGCCAGGTTCTCCAGCACCACCGGCGCGCCCGCCATCCGGGCCACCTGGCGGATCACCTCGGGCGGTTCGGCGCCCTCCACCACCAGCTCGTTGAAGACCTGGTGGACGGACTCGGAGACCCGCAGCTGCTCCAGCTGGGCGTTCACCACCAGGGCGTGCACGGCCTCGGTGACGGCGACGAAGCGCACCTCCCGGCGCAGTGCGATCAGCGGCAGTCCGCGCTGCTCGGCGGCGTGCACCAGGGCGCGCGGGAGGGTGTCGAAGTAGCGCCGGCCGAACTCGACCACCAGGCCGGCCACCCCGACCTCGTCCAGGTCGCGGACGTACCGGGCCAGGCCCTCGCGGTCCTCGGGCAGCGCGATGCCGGTGGTCAGCACCAGCTCGCCGCCCTGCAGCACCCCGGCGACGTCGGGCAGCTCGCTGACGTGGACCCAGCGGACCGGCCGCTCCAGACGGTCGGCACCGGCCACCACCTGGGGCAGGCCGCGCCGCATCACCTCCAGGTCGAGTACGCGGGCGACGGTGGGGAGCATCGCGAGCCTCCAGGGACGGGGGAGGGGGGAGGTGGCGGCGGGCACGCCGGGGAAGGAGGGGGACAGGGTGTCAGGTGAATCATCCATCGTCCCGACGACTTGTCACCCTGCGGGGAGCCTTGCAGTCTGTAAGGCGCTTCGTGTCGAGACTGTCGAAGTGACCCTTGTCACGTCAACCCCGCACTTGGCAAGGTCAGCGGGACCGCAGACCCCCACCGCGGAAGCGCTTCGCCGCAGCGCGGTCGAACCGCAGGCACTTGGAGGAACCCAGATGGACCTGACCGACTTCGGCGCGGGCGCGCAGTACATCGCGGGCCGGTGGACCCGGGGGAGCGGCGAACCCTTCCAGGTCGTCAACCCCGCCGACGGCAGCGTGGTCGAGCAGGTCGCCCTGGCCACCGCCGCGGACGTGGACACCGCCGTCGCCGCCGCGAAGGCCGCCCTGCCCGGCTGGTCCTCCGCCACCCCCGGCGCCCGGTCCGAGGCGCTCACCCGGCTGGCCGCCGTCCTGGGCGGGGCCGCGGACGAACTCGCCCGGGTGGAGACCGCGCAGACCGGCAAGCCGGTCAAGCTGGCCACCGAGTTCGACGTCCCCGGCACCGTCGACAACGCCGCGTTCTTCGCCGGCGCCGCCCGCAACCTGGAGGGCAAGGCGGCCGGCGAGTACTCCGGCGACCACACCTCCTACGTCCGGCGTGAGGCGATCGGCGTGGTCGGCTCGATCTCGCCGTGGAACTACCCGCTGCAGATGGCCGCCTGGAAGATCCTCCCGGCCATCGCGGCGGGCAACACCATCGTGCTCAAGCCGGCCGAGCTGACCCCGCTGACCTCGCTGATGTTCGCCCGGGCCTGCACCGAGGCGGGCATCCCGGACGGCGTGGTCAACGTGGTCACCGGCGCCGGGCGCACGGCCGGCGAGCACCTGGTCGCCCACCCGGACGTCGCGATGGTCTCCTTCACCGGCTCCACCGCCGTCGGCCGGCGGGTCGCCGAACTCGCCACCGCGACCGTCAAGCGCACCCACCTGGAGCTCGGCGGCAAGGCCCCGTTCGTGGTCTTCGACGACGCCGACCTGGACGCCGCGGTGCACGGCGCCGTCGCCGCCGCGCTGATCAACGGCGGCCAGGACTGCACCGCCGCCACCCGCGCGTACGTCCAGCGCCCGCTCTACGAGGCCTTCGTCGCCGGGGTCGCCGAGCTGTTCGCGGCGATCCGGATCGGCGACCCGCGCGACCCGCGCACCGACCTCGGCCCGCTGGTCTCCTTCGCCCACCGGGACCGGGTGGCCGGCTTCGTGGAGCGCGCCCGCTCCTACGCCACCGTGGTCACCGGCGGCCCGGCACCGGAGCAGGGCCACGACGGCTACGACCTGACCCGGGGCGCCTACCACGCGCCGACCCTGATCACCGGCGCCGCCCAGGACAGCGAGGTGGTCCAGGGCGAGATCTTCGGCCCGGTGCTGGTGGTGCTGCCCTTCGACGGCGACGACGAGGGCCTGCGGCTGGCCAACGACACCCCGTACGGCCTGGCCGCCTCGGCCTGGACGAGCAACGTGCACCGCTCGCTGCGCGCCACCCGGGAGATCGCCGCCGGCTGCGTCTGGGTCAACGACCACATCCCGATCATCAGCGAGATGCCGCACGGCGGCTACAAGGCGTCCGGCTACGGCAAGGACATGTCCCAGTACTCGCTGGACGAGTACACCCAGGTCAAGCACGTCATGTTCGACACCACCGCGGTGGCCCGCAAGGACTGGCACCGCACCGTCTTCGGAGACAGATAACCCCCGAGACCGGGGTGCTCCCCCCACGCACCCCTCTTCCCCCAGGAGGCCCGTTCCATGGCGTTCAAGGCGTTCAACGAGCTCACCGACGGGCTGCCCGAACCCGTCCGCAAGGCCTGGGAACGCAGTCTGACCGGCGGTCGGGCCGCGGTCGCCCGCCGCACCCTGCTGCGCGCCGCCGCCCTGACCGCCGGGGCGGGCACCCTGGCCGCCTGCGGCATCCCGGCCGCGCCCAGGGCCACCGGGGACTCGACCGCCAACGCCGCCAAGGACTTCTCGGAGAGCGAGAAGGAGGTGGACTTCTCCAACTGGCCGCTGTACATCGACACCGACGAGAAGGACAAGCAGAAGCACGGCACCCTGGACGCCTTCACCGCCGCCACCGGGATCAGGGTCAAGTACAACGAGGACGTCAACGACAACGTCGAGTTCTTCGGCAAGGTCAAGCCGCAGCTGGCGGCCGGCCAGGACACCGGCCGCGACCTGGTGGTGCTCACCGACTGGATGGCCGCCCGGCTGATCCGGCTCGGCTGGGCGCAGAAGCTCGACCCGGCGAACGTCACCACCGCGATCACCAACGTCGAGCCCCGCTTCCGTGCCCCCGACTGGGACCCGGGCCGGCTCTACACCTACCCCTGGGCCGGGATCCAGACCGTCGTCGCGTACAACCGGAAGGCCACCAAGGGGAAGCCGGTCACCAGCGTCTCCCAGCTGCTGGACGACCCCGAGCTCAAGGGCCGGGTCACCTTCCTCTCCGAGATGCGCGACAGCGTCGGGATGGTCCTGCTGGACCAGGGCAAGGACCCGGCCAAGTTCACCGCGGACGACTACGACGCCGCGATCGCCCGGCTGCAGAAGGCCGTCGACAACAAGCAGATCCGCCGGTTCACCGGCAACGACTACGGCCAGGAGCTGTCCTCCGGGGACATCGCCGCCTGCGTCGCCTGGGGCGGCGACCTGATCCAACTGCGCGCCGACAACCCGGACATCGAGTTCGCCATCCCGGAGAAGGGCTACCTGGCCTCGACCGACAACATGCTGGTCCCGGCCAAGGCGCGGCACAAGACGAACGCGGAAAAGCTGATCGACTTCTACTATCAGCCGAAGATCGCGGCGCAGCTGGTCGCGGGCATCGGCTTCGTCTCCGCCGTCACCGGGATGAAGGACGAGCTCGCCACCCTCGCCCCGGACACCGCGGCCAACCCGCTGGTCGTACCCACCCCCGAGATGGCGGCGAAGGCGCACGTGTTCCGCACCCTCACCGAGGGCGAGGAGAGCGACTTCGAGCAGAAGTTCTCCAAGCTCATCGGCGCCTGAGCCCGCCCACTCGGTAGACAGACCCTGCCGGCAGACAGACCAGGAAGACACCCATGACAGACCAGCTGCGCGACGCGGCCGGCGGCGACGTCCGCCTCACCGGCATCGGCAAGACCTACGGCTCCTTCACCGCCGTCCACCCGCTCGACCTGACCGTCCCCCAGGGCTCCTTCTTCGCCCTGCTCGGCGCCTCCGGCTGCGGCAAGACCACCACCCTGCGCATGATCGCCGGCCTGGAGGAGCCCACCAGCGGCACCGTCCTGATCGGCGGCCAGGACGTCACCGCGCTGCCCCCGTACAAGCGGCCGGTGAACACCGTCTTCCAGAGCTACGCGCTCTTCCCGCACCTGGACATCTTCGAGAACGTCGCCTTCGGCCTGCGCCGCCGCGGCAAGAAGGACGTCAAGAAGCAGGTCGAGGAGATGCTGGAGCTGGTGGAGCTCGGCCAGTACGCCCGCCGCAAGCCGCACCAGCTCTCCGGCGGCCAGCAGCAGCGCGTCGCGGTCGCCCGCGCGCTGATCAACCACCCCCAGGTGCTGCTGCTGGACGAGCCGCTCGGCGCCCTCGACCTCAAGCTGCGCCGCCAGATGCAGCTGGAGCTCAAGCGGATCCAGACCGAGGTCGGCATCACCTTCGTGCACGTCACCCACGACCAGGAGGAGGCCATGACCATGGCCGACACCATCGCGGTGATGAACGGCGGACGGGTCGAGCAACTGGGCGCGCCCGCCGACCTGTACGAGAACCCCGGCACCACCTTCGTGGCCAACTTCCTCGGCCAGTCCAACCTGCTGCCCGCCGAGGTCACCGGCGGCGCGGGCGGGGACCTGCTGCTCACCGTGGCAGGCACCCGCCTCACGGTGCCCAAGGCGCGCTGCGCCACCGAGGCCACCCGGGTCCACCTGGGCGTGCGGCCGGAGAAGATCACCATCAGCCACGCCTCCGAGCAGGTCGCCGACAGCCGCAACAGGCTGGCCGGCACGGTGCTCGACTCCAGCTTCATCGGCGTCTCCACCCAGTACGTGGTGCGCACCGACGGCGGCCAGGAGGTCACCGTGTTCGAGCAGAACATGGAGCGCGACGCCCGGGTCGTCCCCGGTGCCGCCGTGCAGCTGCACTGGAACCCGGCGCACTCCTTCGCCCTGGACGCCGCGCAGGCGATCGACGCGGGCACCGGGGAGGAGGCCGCGTGACCACCACCACCCCGGCGGCCGCGCCCCAGGTCATCCCGCTCCAGGAACCCGCGGCGAAGCCGAAGCGCAAGCTCACCCCGTACTGGCTGCTGCTGCCCGGCATCGCCTGGCTGGTGATCTTCTTCGCCGTCCCGATGCTGTACCAGGGGTCCACCTCGCTGCAGACCGGCTCGCTCGAAGCGGGCTTCAAGGTCACCTGGCACTTCTCGACCTACTGGGACGCCCTGGTCGAGTACAAGTGGCACTTCGTCCGCTCGTTCTCCTACGCGGCCATCGCCACCGTGCTCTGCCTGGTCGTCGGCTACCCGCTGGCCTACACCATCGCCTTCAAGGCGAACCGGCGCTGGCGCAACGTCATCCTGATCCTGGTCATCGCGCCGTTCTTCACCAGCTTCCTGATCCGCACGCTGGCCTGGAAGACCATCCTGTCCGACGGCGGCCCGGTGGTCGGCGCGCTGAACACGCTGCACGTCCTGGACGTGACCAACGCGCTCGGCCTCACCTCCGGCGACCGGGTGCTCGCCACCCCGCTCGCCGTGGTCTGCGGCCTGACCTACAACTTCCTGCCGTTCATGATCCTGCCGCTGTACACCTCGCTGGAGCGGATCGACCCCCGGCTGCACGAGGCGGCCGGCGACCTCTACGCCCGGCCGTTCACCACCTTCCGCAAGGTCACCTTCCCGATCTCGCTGCCGGGGGTGGTCGCGGGCACCCTGCTGACCTTCATCCCGGCCTCCGGCGACTACATCAACGCCCAGCTGCTGGGCTCGCCGAGCGAGCAGATGGTCGGCAACGGCATCCAGAAGCAGTTCCTGAACGTGCTCGACTACCCCACGGCGGCCGCGCTGAGCTTCATCCTGATGGCCCTGATCCTGGGCATGGTGACGGTCTACATGCGCAAGGCCGGGACGGAGGAACTGGTCTGATGTCCCGCATCCTGAAGTGGGTCCGCGCCCACCTGGTGGTGCTGGCGGGCCTGCTGGCCCTCGCCTACCTGGTACTGCCCAACCTGGTCGTGCTGGCCTTCTCGTTCAACAAGCCGGCCGGCAAGTTCAACTACGAGTGGAACGAGTTCTCCACCGACGCCTGGACCAACCCCTGCGGCGTGGCCGACATGTGCCAGTCGCTCTCGCTCAGCCTGCAGATCGCGGTGCTCGCCACCATCGGCGCCACCGTGCTCGGCACCATGGTCGCCTTCGCGCTGGCCCGCTACCGCTTCCGCGGCCGCTCCGCCACCACCGCGATGATCTTCCTGCCGATGGCCATGCCCGAGGTGGTCATGGCCGCCTCGCTGGGGACGCTGTTCCTCAACATGCGCATCCCGTTCGGCTTCACCACCATCCTCATCGCCCACATCATGTTCTGCCTCAGCTTCGTGGTGACCGCCGTCAAGGCACGCGTGATGAGCATGGACCCGAGGCTCGAACAGGCCGCCCAGGACCTCTACGCGACCCCCGTCCAGACCTTCCTGAGGGTCACCCTGCCGCTGGCCGCCCCCGGCATCGCCGCCGGCGCGCTGCTCAGCTTCGCGCTCTCCTTCGACGACTTCATCATCACCCAGTTCAACTCGGGCCCGACCACGGTCACCTTCCCGATGTTCGTCTGGGGCGCCTCGCAGCGCGGCATCCCGGTGCAGGTGAACGTCATCGGCACCGCGATGTTCGCGGCCGCGGTCGCGCTGACCGTGGTCGGCCAGTGGCTCGGCAACCGCCGGAAGGCCACCGCCTGACGTACGGTCGGTCAGCGGTGGCCCGAAACATCACCTATCCGTAGAAAGTGGCTGATAATGCATGGACTCCGCCCGCGCACTCAGTGACGCCAGGCCCACCCCCTTCTGGCTGGAGGACCCGGGTCGGCCGGCGGCGCTGCCCGCCCTGGTCGGCGACACCACCTGCGACCTGCTGGTCGTCGGCGGCGGCTACTCCGGCCTGTGGACCGCCCTCATCGCCAAGGAGCGCGACCCCTCGCTGGACGTCGTCCTGGTCGAGGGCAACGAGGTCGGGTGGGCCGCGTCCGGGCGCAACGGCGGATTCTGCGCGGCCAGCCTCACCCACGGCTTCGGCAACGGCCTGGACCGCTGGCCGTCCGAACTCGCCCAGCTGGAACGCCTCGGTGCCGCCAACCTCGACGGCATCGAGGCCACCCTCAAGCGCTACGGCATCGACGCCGAGTGGGAGCGCACCGGCGAGATCGACATCGCCACCCAGCCCCACCAGGTCGAGGAACTGCACGAGATGGCCGAGGCGGTCGCCCGCTACGGCCTCGACCTCACCGTGCTGGACGCCGACCAGCTGCGCGCCGAGGTGAACTCGCCGACCTTCCTCGGCGGCGTCTGGGACAAGGACGGGGTGGCCATGGTCCACCCCGCCAAGCTCGCCTGGGGCCTCAAGGAGGCCTGCCTGGGCCAGGGCGTGCGGATCTTCGAGCACACCCGGGCCACCGAGCTGCGCGAGCACGGCAGCGGGATGGCCGCCCGCACCCCGTACGGCCGGGTCTTCGCCCGTCGGGTCGCGCTCGGCACCAACGTGTTCCCGTCCCTGCTCCGGCGCGTCCGTCCGTACGTCGTGCCGGTGTACGACTACGCGCTGATGACCGAGCCGCTCAGCGACGAGCAGCTCGCCTCGATCGGCTGGCGCGGCCGGCAGGGGCTCGGCGACAGCGCCAACAAGTTCCACTACTTCCGGCTCTCCGCCGACAACCGGATCCTCTGGGGCGGCTACGACGCGGTCTACCACTACGGCGGCCACGTCCGGCACGAGTACGACCAGCGGCCGGAGACCTTCCGCACCCTGGCGAACAACTTCTTCCGCTGCTTCCCGCAGCTGGAGGGGCTGCGCTTCACCAACGCCTGGGGCGGCGCCATCGACACCTGCAGCCGGTTCTCGGCGTTCTTCGACACCGCCCACCGGGGCAAGGTCGCCTACGCCGTCGGATTCACCGGGCTCGGGGTCGGCTCGACCCGCTTCGGCGCCGAGGTGATGCTCGACCTGCTCGCCGGCGAGCGCACCGAACGCACCGAACTGGAGATGGTGCGCTCCAAGCCGCTGCCGTTCCCGCCCGAGCCGGTGCGCTGGGCCGGGATCGAGATCACCACCCGCTCGCTGGACCGCTCCGACCGCAACGGCGGCCACCGCAACCTCTGGCTGCGCACCCTCGACCGGCTGGGGCTCGGCTTCGACAGCTGACCGCCGAGTACCACCGAGTACCGCCGGATATGTTCCCGCGACCCGTGTAAGAGGGACCCGCCGTCCGCCTCTCCTTGGTGACGGCGGGTCCCGTACGCCCCGCCGCGCCCGACCGGTACGAACGGCGAGAAGCGGGGACACGACATGGAGCACACCGGACTGCACTGGCTCGCGCAGGTGGCACCGGACCCGGAGGACTTCCGGGAGACGTGGGAGCGCACCGGGCTCGGCCTGATGCTGCTGCCGGCCGGGCGCCGCTGGGACGCGCTGGTCGTTCCGGGCCGGCTCGGCCGCCCGGCGGCGGACCTCCTGGGCCTCCTGGACACCGGGCCCTGCGGCCCGGTCCTCGCCGACTCCGGGGAGGAGAACGTCAGTTTCCTGGTGCCGGTCGGCACCGCCGCCCGCTGGGTCGGCACCGGCGTGCGGTCCGCGGGGGAGGGCACCTGGATCGTCGTCCCCCACCCGGGGCGCAGCAGCCGGGGGGTCCGCTGGCTGGTGCCCCCCGACGGGTCGGGGCGGCTCAACGACCCGGTGCTGCTGGAGCTGGTCCTGCACGAGGCGGCGGCCGGGCTCGGGGGCTGGTAGCGGCTGACCACGGTCGGCGGGGCCGTGCGGGGGCAGGGCGGGGCCGTGTGTGGGCCGTGCGCGGGCAGGGGCGCCGGGTCAGACTGGAGGCGTGACCACCGCCCCGCACGCCGTCGACGCGTCCCTCCGGCCGGGCCCCGCCCAGCTGCGCCTGGCCGCCCTGGCCGGGCCGGTCTGCGACCGGTACGGGCTGGCGCTGGCCGGCGGGCACGCGCTGCGCGCCCACGGTGTCGCCGCCTGCCCGCAGGACGGACTCACCCTGGCCACCGGCGGCGCCGAGCTGCCGGAGGTGGCCGCCGCACTGGCCGGGGCGTACCGCGCGGCCGGCGGCACGGCCGCCGAGCGGCCCGGCACACCGCGGCTGGAGCAGCTCACCGTCCGGCTGGCACTGGGCGGGCGGTCGCACTCGGTGGAGCTGCGGAAGGAGCCGCTCGGCCACCGGCCGGTCCGGTTGGACTTCGGCGTTCCCGCGGCGGACCCGGGCGCTCCGGAGCCCGGGGAACCGCCGGTGGTGCTGCCGGTGGTCGCCCTGGAGGATGCGGCGGCGCTCACCACCGCCCTGCTGGTCGACCGGGGCATGCCGCGCGACCTGATCGACGTGCACGCCCTGACCTGCGACTACCGGGAGGGCGAACTGCTGGCGCTGGCGGGCGAGTTGGACCCGGACTTCCAGCCGGGCGCGCTCGCCGACCGGCTGGAGACGCTGGCCGAGGCGGCCGACGGCCGGTTCCGCGCCCGGGGTGTCGAGGCCGGGGCGGTGGCGGGCCTCAAGCGGTGGGCGCTGGCCTGGGCGCAGGACCTGCGGCTGGACCTGCTGGAGACCCGGGAGGCGGCGGACGGGCTGCACGACCCGTACCTGGAGGACGAGGAGTCCTGAGGGGGCGCGCGTCTCAGTGCGCCTCGGTACGCGTCGGTGCGGGCCGGTGCAGGCAGGGTCACCTGTTCGGGGGAGCGACCGGACGACCTGTAAGGCTGAATCGGTGATCCCCGTCAGCCTGTTCGTTGAGCCGTGCCCCCGGCGCCACCAGACTGGGAGATGAGCGCGGTAGCCCCGTGATTTCCGTCGCCCGGCCCTCTCGCGGGCGGCGCCAGACCGGACCGGTGGCAGGACGCCGCCCGGGACTTCGGAGGCAGACGGACTTGAGCAAGCACATCATTCACTGGATCGGCGGACAGTCGGTCGCCACCGCCGGTGCGGCGCCCCGCCGTGGCGACATCTTCGACCCCGCCACCGGTCAGGTGGCCGGCCAGGTGGACTTCGCCGGGATCGCCGAGGTCGACCAGGCCGTGGCCGCCGCCGCCTCGGCCTTCGCCGAGTGGCGCACCGCCTCGGTGGCCAAGCGGTCCACGGTGCTCTTCGCCTTCCGCGAGCTGCTGAACGCCCGCCGGGACGAGCTGGCCTCGATCATCGTGGCCGAGCACGGCAAGGTGCACTCGGACGCGCTGGGCGAGATCGCCCGCGGCCTGGAGGTCGTCGAGTACGCCTGCGGCATCCCGCAGCTGATCAAGGGCGGCTTCACCGAGCAGGCCTCCACCGGCATCGACGTCTACTCGATCCGCCAGCCGCTCGGCCCGGTCGCGATCATCTCGCCGTTCAACTTCCCGGCCATGGTGCCGATGTGGTTCTTCCCGATCGCCATCGCGGCCGGCAACAGCGTCGTGCTGAAGCCCTCGGAGAAGGACCCGGCCGCGGCCAACTTCCTGGCGGAGCTGTGGAAGGAGGCCGGGCTGCCGGACGGCGTCTTCAACGTCGTGCACGGTGACAAGGTCGCTGTGGACCGGCTGCTGGAGCACCCGGACATCAAGTCCGTCAGCTTCGTCGGCTCCACCCCGATCGCCCGCTACGTCTACGAGACCGGCACCCGCTACGGCAAGCGCGTGCAGGCCCTCGGCGGCGCCAAGAACCACATGCTGGTGCTGCCCGACGCCGACCTCGACCTCGCCGCCGACGCCGCCGTCAACGCCGGCTTCGGTGCGGCCGGCGAGCGCTGCATGGCGGTCTCGGTCCTGGTCGCGGTCGACCCGATCGGCGACGAGCTGGTCGACAAGATCAAGCAGCGGATCGCCACCCTGAAGGTCGGCCCCGGCTGCAACGGCGACTCCGAGATGGGCCCGCTGGTCACCGGCCAGCACCGGGACAAGGTCACCTCCTACGTCGAGTCCGGTGTCGCCGACGGCGCCGAGCTCGCGGTGGACGGCCGCAAGCACCCGGTCACCGCCGAGGACAAGAACGGTTCCCCGACCGCCGACGGCTTCTGGCTCGGCCCCACGCTGTTCGACCACGTGAAGCCCGGCATGTCCGTCTACAACGACGAGATCTTCGGCCCGGTGCTCTCCGTCGTCCGCGTCGCCTCCTACGACGAGGGCCTGGCGCTCATCAACGCCAACCCGTACGGCAACGGGACCGCCCTCTTCACCAACGACGGCGGCGCGGCCCGGCGCTTCCAGTTCGAGGTGGAGGTCGGCATGGTCGGCATCAACGTGCCGATCCCGGTGCCGGTCGCCTACTACTCCTTCGGCGGTTGGAAGGCCTCGCTGTTCGGCGACGCCCACGCGTACGGCCCGGACGGCGTCCAGTTCTTCACCCGCGGCAAGGCCGTGACCCAGCGCTGGCTGGACCCGTCCCACGGCGGCATCAACCTCGGCTTCCCCACCAACAGCTGAGCCAGCTCGTCCAGCGGGCCGGACCCCTCTCCCCGGGGGCCGGCCCGCCCCCTTTGCAGGCCGTTTGCATCCGGACGCAGATGCGCGTACAGTTCTTCGAGCTGCCTGGCAGGGAGCACCGGACACGCATCACAGCGCGGACGGTCCCGGGGTAGCCAATCCTTTGAAACACCACTTCTCGGTTCG
>NZ_JBEOSV010000032.1:0-100718 GCF_040303245.1 Kitasatospora sp. NPDC096077
CGTGCCGGGCGTGGCGAGGACGGTCGGGGCCGGCTCCACCGGGGCGGCGGGCGGGCCGGGCGGGGTCGCCGGGGCGCCGGGCAGGCCCATCAGGCCGGGCAGGGCGTCCGGCGGGGCGAGCAGCGTCGGCGCCGGCTCGGCGGCCGGAGCGGGCGCCGGGACCGGCGGGACCGGCGGGACGGCGGGCGGCGCGGCCGGGGGCCGGGCGCCGACCGGCGGGACCCCGGGCAGGCCGGGGCCGCCCGGGGGCATCAGCACGGTCGCGGCCTCGGCCCCGGCCGGGGCGGGTGCCCCGGGCAGGTCCGAGCCGGAGGTGCGCAGGCCCTCGGGCATCAGGACGGTCGCCGCCTCGGCCCCGACGGGCGCGGCGGGCGGCACCGGTGCGGCGGCGGGTGGCACCGGTACGGCGAACGGGTCCCCGCCGGGCGGCGGGGCCAGCATGGTCGGAGCGTCCCCGGCGGGCCGGTCGGAGACCGGCGGCTCGGTCAGCACGGCGGGCCCGGGCGCCACCGGCGCGACGGGCGGCACCGGGGCGACGGGCGGCACCGGGGCGACCGGCGCGACCGGCGCGGGTGCCGGGGTGGCCGGGGCGGTCCCCAGCTTCGCCGCCTCCGCCGCGAGCGCCGCCGCCCCCGCCTCCTGCAGCCACTGCGGCGGGCTGAGCAGGAAGGAGGTCGCCTCCACCGGCCCCGGCGCGGGCTTCGCCGCCCCGGCCGGGTTGGCCGCGACCGGCCGGCCGTACACCTCCTCGTACTGCCGGACCACCTCGTTGACGGGCAGCGCGGGCCACAGCGTGCTGGCGCCCGAGTCACGGGCGATCACCAGCCGCGCCTCGCCCGCGCCGGAGCCCGGCCCCGAGCCGTTGCCCGCGCCCGACCCGCCGTCACCGGCGGCCGGGACGCCCGGATCGCCCCCGGGCGGCACCGCCCAGCAGACGAAGCCCAGGTCGAACTCCCGGACCCGCACCTCGCGCTGCTGCCCGTGCGGCACCCCGCCGTTGATCCACTCCTCGGCGAGCTCCTGCGCCTGCGCGTACGTCACCACGCCCGGTTCACCCCTGTCCCCGTCGTCCCCACTCGTTCCATCGCCGCCGTTCCCGCCGCCACGTCAGTCCACCGGGACGGCCCGGGCGAACCCGCCGTCCACCATCAGCTCGGCGACCGTCTCCAGCTCCGGCGGGCTGCCGGCCAGCCGGAGCAGGAAGGCGTCGAAGTCGTCCCCGCAGGGCAGCAGCAGCCGGGCGCAGCGCTCCTCCGGGGCCTCCGGGGCGCCGGAGTCGCGGGCGTCGTCGTACAGGTGGAACCAGACCGAGCCGGTCCGCTCGCCGCGCACCTTGAGCGCGACGATGCCGCCTTGGACGTAGGCGATGCCCAGGTAGTCCTTGGTGAAGTGGTCGCGCAGGCACTTGTTGGCGTAGACGACGTCCTCGCTGCCGTACTCCTCGGTGAGGGTCAGGAACGGCTGGTCGAGCAGCATGCCCAGCTCGGTGTCCAGCGCGACGCCGACCGGGCCGCGGCCGCCGCCCAGCTTGAGGAAGGTGCGGTAGGCGCCGGGCAGCCGGTAGCCGAGGCGCTCCTCGGCGGCCTGCACCAGGTCCTCGGGGACGCCGATCGGGTCGCCGCCGTCCTTGGCCAGCGAGAAGTGGACGGGCCGGCGCTCCTGGAGCGGGCGGGTGCCGCGCCGGGTGTGGTCGGCGGGCGAGGTGGCCAGGCCGCCGTGGTGCCGCAGCAGGGCCTTGACCTCGACCGGGACGAGCTCCATCCGGCGCCAGCCGGGGGCGGCCCGGCCGACCGCGTGGTGCCAGGTCCAGCCGGGCGGGGTGGCCACCGCGGTCTCCAGGTCGGCCCAGAGCGGGTGCCCCTGGGTGAACAGCGCGGCGTTGGCCGAGACGTAGTCGGTCAGCCGCAGTTCGTCGACGCCGAAGCCCTCGGGCGGGTCCGCGACCTCGGCCGCCGCCGCGGCGTACGGGCCGAAGTCCGGGTAGCCGGCCTCGTCCACCCGGACCCCGGCCGGGTGCCGCTCCGCGCGGACCGGGTCCGGGAACTGCACCACCTGACCTGCGTACGCCGCGTTCGGTGCGGCGGCGACGCCGGGCCGACCTGTCGTCATCTGGGAGCCCCCACTGGCTGCTGCAAAGTGCTCGGTGCGCTTGCTGGGCCCCAGCCTATTGCGTCACCCGGCCGGCCGAACCCCCGCGTCCAGCGCCCGCCCCAACACCTCCACGACCCGTACCTGCTGGGCCTCCGTGAGGTGCGGGTGCAGCGGCAGGCTGAGCAGTTCGCGGGCGGCCCGCTCGGCGACCGGGAAGGCGCCCGGGCCGTGCCCGAGCGGGCGGAACGCGGGCTGGAGGTGGACCGGGACGGGGTAGTGCACCCCGGCGCCGATCCCGGCCGCGTGCAGGGCGGCGAGCGCGGCGTCGCGCCGGCCGCCGGCGATCCGCACCGGATAGAGGTGCCGGACGTGCTCGTTGCCCGGCGCGGTGGACGGCGGTCGCACGCCCGGCAGGCCGGCGAGCAGCGCGTCGTAACGGGCCGCGGCGGCCCGGCGGGCGGCGTTCCAGTCGGCCAGCCGGCGCAGCTTGGCGCGCAGCACGACGGCCTGCAGCGCGTCCATCCGGGAGTTGAAGCCGAACCGTTCGTGCCGGTACCGGTCACGGGCGCCGTGGTCGCCGATCAGCCGTACGGCGGCGGCGAGTTCGTCGTCGTCGGTGAGCACCGCCCCGGCGTCGCCGTAGCCGCCGAGGTTCTTGCCCGGGTAGAAGCTGGTCGCCGCGATCCGCCCGTACCCGCCGCGCCCGTGCCGCCGGGCGCCCTGGGACTGGGCCGCGTCCTCCACCACCGGTCGGCCGTCGGCCAGTTCCAGCAGCGCCTCCATCGGCGCGAGCTGGCCGAACAGGTGGACCGGCAGCAGCGCCACCGCGCCGGGCAGGGCGGCGGCGGCCCGCTCCGGGTCGATCAGCAGGTGCTCCGGGTCGACGTCGACCGGCACCGGGCGCAGCCCGGCCCGCTGCACCGCCTCGGCGGTGGCGACGAAGGTGTTGGCGGGCAGCACCACCCCGCCGCCGGGCGGCAGGTCCAGGGCGCGCAGGGCCAGTTCCAGCGCGTCGGTGCCGTTGCCGGCGCCCACGCAGTGCCGGACGCCGGCGAAGGCGGCGTACTCCCGCTCGAAGGCGGCCACTTCGGGGCCCTTGACGAAGGCGCCGCTTGCCAGCACCCGGTCGAAGCCGGCCCGCACCTCGGCCGCGACCTCGGCGTGCGCGGCCGCCAGGTCCACCAGCGGGATCTCCGGGCTCATCGGACGGCCGCCCGGTCCGCGGCGCCCACCGGCACGGTGACGCCGCCGAGTTCGAGGCTGAGCGAGGCCGCCTCCAGCAGCTCCAGTACCCGGACCCCGGCCCGCCCGTCGGTGAGCGGGGCGCGGCCCTCGACGATGGCGGCGGCGAACTCGGCCATCACGTTGCGCAGCGCCTCCTGCTCGACCAGGGCGGGCGCGACCATCTCGCCGACCCGGTAGGAGATCAGCGCCCGGTGCCGGATGGCGTCGGTCAGCTGGTCGGGCGGGGTGAGGTCGACCCCCCGGTCGTGCACGGCCAGCCGGGCCTGCGGGTTGAGGTCGTCCCAGACCAGGGTGCGCCGGGAGCCGCCGATCAGGGTGGTGCGGACCTTGGTCGGGGAGAGCCAGTTGACGTGGCAGTGCGCCAGCGCGCCGTTGCTGAGCCGCACCGTCAGGTAGGCGACGCAGGCCCGGCCGGCCCCGATCGGGTCGGCGCCCTGGGCGGACACCCCGACCGGCACCACCCCGGGCGGCAGCACGAAGTCCAGGATGGACAGGTCGTGCGGGGCGAGGTCCCACAGCACGTCCACGTCCGGCTGCACCAGGCCGAGGTTGATCCGCACCGAGTCGAAGAACTGGACGTCCCCGATCTCCCCGCCGTGCACCAGTTCGCGGATCCGACGGACCACCGGGGTGTAGCAGAAGGTGTGGTCGCACATCAGCACCAGTCCGGCGTGCCCGGCCAGTTCGACCAGTTCGGCGGCCTCGGCGGCGGAGGTGGTGATCGGCTTCTCCACCAGCACGTGCTTGCCCGCGGCCAGCGCGGCCCGCACCAGCGGGTAGTGGGCGCCCGCCGGGGTGGCCACCGCGACCGCGTCCACCCGCTCGTCCGCCAGCACCTGCTCGTACCGGCCGGTCGCCCCGACGGTGCTGTACTCCCCCAGCACGGCACGGGCCTTGGCCTCGTCCAGGTCGCACAGCCAGTGCAGCCGCAGCGCCGGGGTGTGCTGGGCGTTGCGGACCAGCTTCGGCCCCCAGTAGCCGGCCCCGACCACAGCGAGGCCCACCGGTCGTTCCGGCACCGGCCGGGGCGGCTCGCCCGGGGTGGGCACGTGGCCGCCGGGCGCCTGGTTGGCGGCCTCGGCCGCCCACTGCTTCGACGTCATCGCTCGGGCCCCCTTGCGGAAGGGTCTGACTCCGGCACTCGGACGGCACCGGGTGCCGGGGGCCGCCCTGCCCGCCCCCGGCACCCGGGCCCCAACCTCCGTCGCGGGAAGCGGAGTCGGCCCCGCCGGTACGTGTCCGTACGGCCGGGACGGCCCCCCTTCGGCTCGCTGCCGGAACCGTACCGGCCCGGGCCCGGAGCCGTGGGCGGTTTCGGTGAATCAACGGACATGTCGTGACGACGGTGTGCGGATCCGGCCCTTCCACCGCCAGGATTCCGGTGGGGCGGGAACGCGATCCACCGCCGACCGCACGGGTGTTCGCCCGGCCCCGCACCCCGGTTGTGCGGTTGTCGGTGTCGAATGACAGGCTTGCCCGGACCGACCGGACCAACAGGAGCCGGACCACCAGGAACGAGGAGGAGGACACCGCATGACCACCGGTGAGCCCGCGGGCCCGCCCGTGCTGCGCCACCTCCGCGACAGCCTGCTGCCCGCCGTCGCCGCCGCGCTGTCGCTCAAGGGCGGCGAGGTGCACACCCTGGCCGGCGACAAGGACGACCGGCGCCCGGTCCTGCACCCGCTGGTCGACGAGTTCCTGCGCACCCTGCCGGTCGAGGCCCGCGAGCGGTTCACCGGGCGCTGCCCGGAGGCCGTCCTGCTCTCCCAGCACCTGACCACGGTCGACGGCAGGCGCTCCAAGCGCGCCGCCCGCAAGCCGATGAGCCTGCACGAGGCCCGCAAGGCGCTCAAGGGCTCCCGGATGACGACCCTCCGGATCCGCGAGGAGGGCGACCCGGCGCACGGCACCCACGCCCCGCCGTGCCGCTCCTGCGCCCCGATGCTGGAGCACTTCACCGTACTGAGCGTGGCCGTCGGGCCGCCGGCGCGGTGAGCGTCCGCACGCCGGACGTCCACGCCCTGGCGCCCCTCGCACGCCCCCCTGTCCCCGAGCCCCGGAGCACGCCCTGAACCCGCCCAGCCCGCCCCCGCCCCCACCGGCCACCCTCGCCCCGGCCGCCGCCCCCGGGCGGACCCGCCCGCGCTTCCCCGCCGAGGTCGCCGCCGAGCTCAAGGCGGCCGGCTGGCACCCCGGCCGGTGGCAGATCCGGCAGGCCGAGGAGTGGGCCGACGCCCTGGTCGGACACGGCGGCGGCCCCGGCGCGACCGGGCACGCGGTGTTCCCCGCGGCGGTGGAGGCCTGGGCCGAGTTCGGCGGACTCGCCTTCGACCTGTCCGGGCCGGGCCGCCAGCTGGCCCGCACCCCGTTCCTGATCGACCCGCTCTGCGGTCTGCACCAGCCGCGCACCCTGTTCGACCTCGGCCGGGCACTGGGCAGCCAGGTCGCCCCGCTCGGCGAGGAGGCGTACGGGCAGGCGCTGCTGGCCGTCGACGAGGAGGGCCGGGTGTACAGCCTGGACCACACCGGCGAGTGGTTCCTCGGCCACGGCATCGACCAGGCGATCAGCGCGCTGGTCCTGGGCACCGCCCCGGAGCGGCTGCGCACCGCCGAGGAGCACGGAGCGCCCTAGAACCTGTCCGGCCGGACAGGGCCTAGTTCAACCGGTCGCCCCGGACCATCAGCCGGGACGGCAGCACCGCCTCGACCCGGAACCCGCCGTCCGCCTCCGGCCCGGCCGAGAAGGTGCCGCCCAGCGCGATCACCCGCTCCCGCATCCCGACCAGCCCGTTGCCCCCGCTGGGCAGCTGGGCCCCGCCCCGCTCGCCGCCCGGGCAGGCGTTCACCACGCCGACCCGCACCCCGTTCGGCGCGTACGCCAGCAGCACCGACACCTGCGCCCCGCCCGCGTGCTTGTGCGCGTTGGTCAGCCCCTCCTGGACGACCCGGTAGGCGGTCTGCTCGGCCTCGGCGGTGAACTCCTGCCGACTGCCGCTGACCGTCAGGGTCACCGACATCCCGGCCGCCCGGGACTGGTCCACCAGCCGGGGCAGTCCGGCCAGCGAGTCCGGCTCCGGCTGCCGCTCGTCGTCCATCCGCAGCACGCCGAGGATCTCGCGCAGTTCGTTGAGCGCCTGCCGGCCCACCTCGCCCATCAGCCGGGCGCTCTGCGCGGCCTTCTCCGGGTCCTTCACGGCTATCCGCTCCAGCGCCCCGGAGTGCACCACCATCAGCGAGACCCGGTGCGCCACCACATCGTGCATCTCCCGGGCTATCCGGGTGCGCTCCTCCAGCCGGGCCCGGCGGGCGCGCTCCTGGGCCTGCTCGGCCAGCAGGTCCAGTTCGGTCTCCAGGCCGTGCGCCCGGTCCTTGAGCGACTCGATCAGCCGCCGCCGCGCCCCCACGTACAGCCCGGTCACCACCGGGGCGACGGTCAGTCCGACGGCGACCAGCAGGGACAGCAGCACCATGCCCCACAGCGGCGGCCGCTCGGCCGTCATCGAGTCGTCCGGGGTCAGGAACTGCACCGCCATCACACCGACCGCCTCGACGAAGGCCAGTCCGGACAGCGCCACCACCCGGCGGCGGCGGGACGGCCACTCCCAGGTCTCCGCCAGCGTGTACAGCCCCACCACCAGCAGCAGCACACCCAGCATCCCGGGCAGCACCAGCAGCGTCGCCAGCACCGGTACGGCCGGCCAGCGCCGGCGCACCACCAGCGAGCCGCCGGCCAGCGTGCCCAGCACGGCGATGCCCACCGCGCCCATGGTGGTCACGTGGAACCGCGCGGACAGGAAGGAGATCGTGCTGGCCGAGCACTCGACCGCGGCGAGCAGCGCCAGCCCGATGTCCAGGAGGGCGCTCCGCGGCCGCTTCCACCACCAGAACGACCGGACCGGCACGCGCTCCCCAGGCGACTTGCTCATGTGTGACAGGTTAAGCGGCAACCCCCTCCCTTCCCCACCGGGATTGCCGGGTACACCTCCGGGAGCCCGGCAAGTGGTCCAGACCACAGATGGTTTTCGGCGCCCCTGTCCGCCATCCGGCCACCTCGCGGACAGCGACCGCCCCGACACCTATGCTGGTCGCGTCGGACAGCGCGGTCCGCACGCGTCACACCCGCCACACTGCGCGTGGACCTGTGACGATGAGCCGTTGCCGAACCCCACCACCACAGGGAGCCAGCCGTGACCGCTCCGGTCCCCAACCCGGCGGACAGCCCCACCACCGTCGCCGACAATGCCGCCCTGCGCGCGGACATCCGCCGCCTCGGCGACCTGCTCGGCGAGACGCTGGTCCGCCAGGAGGGCCCCCAACTGCTGGGCCTGGTCGAACAGGTCCGGCTGCTGAGCCGCACCGACGGCGAGGCCACCGCCGAACTGCTCTCCGACATCGACCTGGACACCGCCGCCAAGCTGGTCCGCGCCTTCTCCACCTACTTCCACCTCGCCAACGTCACCGAACAGGTGCACCGCGGCCGGGAGTTCGCCACCCGCCGGGCCCGCGAGGGCTCACTGCTCGCGCAGACCGCCGACCAGCTCGCCGAGGCCGACCCCAAGCACCTCCGGGACACCCTGGCCCACCTCGCGGTCCGCCCGGTCTTCACCGCCCACCCGACCGAGGCCGCCCGCCGCAGCGTGCTCAACAAGCTGCGCCGGATCGGCGAACTCCTCGACCGCATCCACCGCGAGGAGCTCAGCTCCGGCCTGGCCGCCGCCGACCCGGCCCGCACCAGCAGCGCCAAGCGCTCCGCCGACCGCCGGCTGGCCGAGGTCATCGACCTGCTCTGGCAGACCGACGAGCTGCGCATCGCCCGCCCCGAGCCCACCGACGAGGCCCGCAACGCCGTCTACTACCTGGACGAGCTCTACCGCGAGGCCGTCCCCTCCGTCCTGGAGGAGCTGCACGAGGAACTCGCCCGGGTCGGCCTGAACCTGCCCGACGGCGTGCGCCCGCTCACCTTCGGCACCTGGATCGGCGGCGACCGCGACGGCAACCCCAACGTCACCCCGCAGGTCACCTGGGACGTCCTCAACCTCCAGCACGAGTACGGCATCAAGGACGCCCTGGCCGCGATCGACGACCTGCGCAACACCCTCTCCACCTCCGAGCGCCTGGCCGGCGCCTCGGTCGAACTGCTCGCCTCGCTCAACACCGACCTGCACCGGCTCCCCGAACTCAGCCCGCGCTACAAGCGGATGAACGCCGAGGAGCCCTACCGCCTCAAGGCCACCTGCATCCGGCTCAAGCTGGAGAACACCCGCGAGCGGCTGGCCGGCGGCACCCCGCACGTCGAGGGCCGCGACTACGTCGGCACCCGCGAACTGCTCGTCGACCTGCGGCTGATCCAGGAGTCGCTGCGCGCCCACCGCGGCGAGCTGATCGCCGACGGCCGGCTCGCCCGCGCCATCCGCACCATCGAGGCCTTCGGCCTCCAGCTCGCCACCATGGACGTCCGCGAGCACGCCGAGGCCCACCACCACGCGCTCGGCCAGCTCTTCGACCGCCTCGGCGAGGAGGCCTGGCGCTACGCCGACATGCCCCGCGAGTACCGGCAGAAGCTGCTCGCCAAGGAGCTGCGCTCGCGCCGCCCGCTCGCCCCCACCCCGGCCCCGCTGGACGAGGCCGGCACCAAGACCCTCGGCGTCTTCAACACCGTCCGCGAGGGCTTCGAGCGCTTCGGCGACGAGATCGTCGAGAGCTACATCATCTCGATGTGCCAGGGCGCCGACGACGTCTTCGCCGCCACCGTGCTGGCCCGCGAGGCCGGGCTGATCGACCTGCACGCCGGGATCGCCAAGATCGGCATCGTGCCGCTGCTGGAGACCACCGACGAACTCCAGCAGGCCGACCGCATCCTGGACGAGATGCTCTCCGACCCCTCCTACCGACTGCTCGTCTCGCTGCGCGGCGACGTCCAGGAGGTCATGCTCGGCTACTCCGACTCCTCCAAGTTCGGCGGCATCACCACCTCCCAGTGGGAGATCCACCGCGCCCAGCGCCGACTGCGCGACGTCGCCCACCGCTACGGCATCCGGCTGCGGCTGTTCCACGGCCGCGGCGGCACCGTCGGCCGCGGCGGCGGCCCCTCGCACGAGGCCATCCTGGCCCAGCCCTGGGGCACCCTGGAGGGCGAGATCAAGGTCACCGAGCAGGGCGAGGTCATCTCCGACAAGTACCTGCTCCCCTCGCTCGCCCGGGAGAACCTGGAACTGACCATCTCCGCCACCCTCGCCGCCTCCGCGCTGCACACCGCCCCGCGCCAGGCCCCCGAGGAACTGGCCCGCTGGGACGCCGCGATGGACCGGGTCTCCGAGGCCGCCCACACCTCCTACCGCGCCCTGGTCGACCAGGAGGACCTGCCGAAGTACTTCTTCGCCGCCACCCCGGTCGACCAGCTCGCCTCGCTGCACCTGGGCTCCCGCCCGTCCCGCCGCCCCGACTCCGGCGCCGGGCTGGACGGCCTGCGGGCCATCCCGTGGGTGTTCGGCTGGACCCAGTCCCGTCAGATCGTCCCCGGCTGGTACGGCGTCGGCTCCGGCCTGGCGGCCGCCCGCGCGGCCGGCCTCGGCGACGTGCTGGACGAGATGTACGGCCAGTGGCACTTCTTCCGCAACTTCCTGTCCAACGTCGCCATGACGCTGGCCAAGACCGACCTGCGGATCGCCCGCCACTACGTCGAGCAGCTGGTGCCCGGCGAGCTGCGGCACATCTTCGACCAGATCGTCGCCGAGCACGAGCTCACCCTGCGCGAGGTGCTGCGGCTCACCGGTGAGAGCGAACTGCTGGAGCACAACCCGGTGTTGAAGCAGACCTTCACCGTCCGCGACGCCTACCTCGACCCGATCTCCTACCTCCAGGTGGCGCTGCTGCGCCGCCAGCGCGAGGAGGTCGCCACCGGTCGGCCCGAGGACCCGCTGCGCGCCCGCGCGCTGCTGCTCACCGTCAACGGCATCGCCGCCGGCCTGCGCAACACCGGCTGACGGCCGCCCGGACGCACCGAAGGGGCCGCCGCCCGTCCCACCGGACGGACGACGGCCCCTTCGCGTCCCCGCGGGCGGACCGGCCCCGGACGGCAGGAGGGGCCGGCGCCCACTCCCGTGGACCCCGGCCCCTCACCGCACGTCGCTACTCCGCGGGTTCACCCGCGCGCCGGCGCTTCAACCACAGCGCCGCTCCGCCGGAGGCGACCAGCAGGCCGCCGCCGACCGCCAGCAGCCCGGCGTCCGGACCGACCGGGTCGCCGAGCACCGGACCGAACTGCGCCGCCGCGGGCTCCGGCGAGACCACCGCATCCGGTTCGGCCACCGGATCGGCGTGCGCCACCGCACCGCCGGACAGCAGCACCCCGGCCGCCCCCAGCGCACCGGCCGTGCCGATCCTCCGTCCGAACCGCTTCAGCCGGACCACCCGGAGCCGCCGAAGTCGGCGGACCGGACGCAATCTCCGCATCGAGAACTCCCCAGGACCCGTTCGCGTACCCGGCCGACGCTATCCGATCCCGCACGGGATTCTCACGTGGATTCAGGTTTGACGGAGCAAGCGTTGTACGACTGTTGTGTACCCGGCACGATGTGCACATGACGGACCGTCAGGAGTTGTAGTTGCCCTGCGCGCGCTCCAGCCCCTCGGACAGCAGCGCCTCCACCGCGTCCGCCGAGCGGTCCACGAACCACTCCAGCTCCTTGCGCTCGGTCGAGGAGAAGTCCTTCAGCACGAAGTCCGCGACCTCCATCCGGCCCGGCGGACGGCCGATCCCGCAGCGCACCCGGTGGTAGTCCGGGCCGAGCGACTTGGTGATCGACTTCAGCCCGTTGTGGCCGTTGTCGCCGCCGCCCAGCTTCAGCCGCAGCGCCGCGTAGTCGATGTCCAGCTCGTCGTGGACGGCGATCAGCGCCGAGGCGGGCGCCTTGTAGAAGTCCCGCAGCGCCGTCACCGGCCCGCCGGACAGGTTCATGAAGGACATCGGCTTGGCCAGCACCACCCGCTTGCCCGCGAGCCGCCCCTCGGCCACCTGGGCCCGGCTCTTGTGCGCCTTGAACTTGGCGCCCATCCGCTGCGCCAGCAGGTCCACCACCATGAAGCCGATGTTGTGCCGGTTCCGGGCGTACTGCTCCCCCGGGTTGCCCAGTCCGACCACCAGCCAGGGGCCGTCGTACTCGTCGTCCGCCATGCTCTCCCTCTCCTTCGCGCTCGACGTCATCATCCCGGACGCGCCGCTGCCCCGGCCGCTCCAGGGGAGCGACCGGGGCAGCGGCCGAACGGCTAAGCGGTGCGCGAGGCTCAGGCCTCGGCGCCCTCGGCCGCCTCGTCCTCGACCGGGGCGGCCTGGGCGGCGATGACCTGCAGCACGACGGCGTCGGCCTCGACGGCCAGCGCGACGCCGGCCGGCAGCGCGATGTCCTTGGCGAGGACGGAGGCGCCGGCCTCCAGGCCCTCGACCGAGACGGTGACGGCCTCGGGCAGGTGGGTGGCCTCGGCCTCGACCGGCAGGGCCTGCAGGACGTGCTCCAGCAGGTTGCCGCCGGCGGCCAGCTCGCCCTCGGTGTGGACCGGGACCTCGACGGTGACCTTCTCGCCACGCTTGACCAGCAGCAGGTCGACGTGCTCGATGGTGCGCTTGATGGCCTCGCGCTGGACGGCCTTCGGCAGGACGTACTCGTCCTTGCCCTCGATCGGAACGACCAGCAGGGCGTTCGGGGTCTTCAGGGCCATCATCAGGTCGTGGCCGGGCAGGTTCAGGTGAACCGGGGCGTGGCCGTGGCCGTAGACGACACCGGGGACGAGGCCGGCACGGCGGGCGCGACGGGCGGCACCCTTGCCGAACTCGGTGCGGGTCTCAGCGGCAAGGCGGATCTCGGACACGACTGCACTCCTCGTGGAAGATGGCGCGGGGGTGCAGGCAACGCGAAAAACCGCCGGGACCACACCCTCAGTACGTTCGGGGGTCACTCGGCGGCAACGTCCTCTGCCGGCGGACGGAATCCGCTACCGGCAGCGCGTCGATCACGGTGTCGGTGCCCGTCGAGCAGGCACACGGCATCCCTCGCCGAGCAGTCTCACGAGTCTAACCGCACAAGCCCCCGGGCGTGAAATCGGCCCCTCCGGAGGCCGAACCACGGGCGGCCCCGGACCGCACCGGGTCCGGGGCCGCCTGCGCGGGCTTCGTCAGTGCACGCCCTCGAAGAGGCTGGTGACCGAGCCCTCCTCGAAGACCTCGCGGATCGCGGCGGCGATCGACGGGGCGATGGAGAGCGTGGTGATCTTGTCCAGCTGGAGCTCCGCCGGGGTGGGCAGCGTGTTGGTGAACACGAACTCGCTCACCCGCGAGTTCTTCAGCCGGTCCGCGGCCGGGCCGGAGAGCACGCCGTGGGTGGCGGCCACCACGACGTCCGCGGCGCCGTTCTCGAACAGCGCGTCGGCGGCGGCGCAGATCGTGCCGGCGGTGTCGATCATGTCGTCGACCAGGACGCAGACCCGGTCCTTGACGTCACCGACGACGTCGGCCGACAGGATGGTGTTGGCCTGGGTCACGTCGCGGCGCTTGTGGATGATCGCCAGCGGGGCGTCCAGCCGGTCGCACCACTGGTCGGCCACCTTCACCCGGCCGGCGTCCGGCGAGACGATGGTGAGCTTGGAGCGGTCGACCCGCTCGCCGATGTAGTCGGCCAGCATCGGCAGCGCGAACAGGTGGTCCACCGGGCCGTCGAAGAAGCCCTGGATCTGCGCGGTGTGCAGGTCGACGGCCATCAGGCGGTCGGCGCCGGCCTGGCGGAGCAGGTCGGCGACCAGGCGGGCCGAGATCGGCTCGCGGCCCAGGTGCTTCTTGTCCTGGCGGGCGTAGCCGTAGAACGGCAGGATCGCGGTGATGCTCTTGGCGGAGGCCCGCTTCAGAGCATCGATCATGATCAGCTGCTCCATGATCCACTGGTTGATGGGAGCCGTGTGGCTCTGCATCACGAAGCAGTCCGCGCCACGGGCGGACTCCAGGAAGCGGACGTAGATCTCGCCGTTGGCGAAGTCCAGGGCCTTGGTCGGAACCAGCTCGGTGTCCAGCGCCGCGGCCACCTCCCTCGCCAGCTCCGGGTGGGCACGGCCGGAGAAGAGCTTCAGCTTCTTCTCACCCGACGTCGTGATCCCGCTCACTGCACCGTCTCCTCGCGTTGCGGACGCTGATCCCCACCATCCAACGCGAGCAGGCGCAGCCCGTGCGCAAGACGGTTTCGGGGGAATGTCGGTACGCCTGGACACGGGCGGTAAGCCCAGTGGCGCACGTATGACCTCAAGGTTACGCGCCCGCGCAGAAACCGTCCGCCCCGGGACCGCAGCAGCGGCCCTGGGGCGACCTCTCAGACCTCAGCGGCCCCGTCCGTCGCCGCCTGCGCCGCCTGGGCGGACACCGTGCCGGGGCGCTTGCGCTCGACCCAGCCCTCGATGTTGCGCTGCTGCGCGCGGTTCACGCCGAGTGCGCCGGGCGGAACATCGGTGGTGATGACCGAGCCCGCGCCGGTGTAAGCGCCGTCACCGATGGTGACCGGGGCGATGAACATGTTGTCCGACCCGGTGCGGCAGTGCGCGCCGATGACGGTCCGGTGCTTGTTGACCCCGTCGTAGTTCACGGTGACCGAGGCCGCGCCGACGTTGCTGCCCTCGCCGATGGTGGCGTCGCCGATGTAGGAGAGGTGCGGCACCTTGGCGCCCTCGCCCAGCTCGGAGTTCTTCACCTCGACGTAGGTGCCGACCTTCGCCTTGCGGGCCAGCTTCGCCCCCGGCCGCAGGTAGGCGTACGGGCCGGTGGCGGCCAGCTCGCCGATCTCGGCGCGGTCGGCCGTGGTGTTGCTCACACGGGCGCCGGCGCCGACCGCGGTGTCCCGCAGGGTCGAGTTCGGGCCCACCTCGCAGCCCTCGCCCAGGTGGGTCGCGCCCTGCAGCTGGGTGTTCGGCAGCACGACGGCGTCCGGCTCGTACGTCACCTGGACGTCGATCCAGGTGGTCGCCGGGTCCACCACGGTGACGCCCTCGCGCATCGCCCGCTCCAGCAGGCGGTCGTTCAGCAGCCGGCGGGCCTGCGCCAGCTGGACCCGGTCGTTGATGCCCAGGATGTCCCGGTGGTCCTCGGCGACCACGGCGCCGACCCGGTGCCCGGCCTTGCGCAGGATCTCCAGGGTGTCGGTCAGGTACTCCTCGCCCTGCGAGTTGTCGGTGGTCAGCTCGGCCAGCGCCTCGGCGAGCAGCTTGGCGTCGAAGGCGAAGACGCCCGAGTTGATCTCGGCGATCGCCCGCTGGGTCGCGGTGGCGTCCCGCTCCTCGACGATCGCGGCGACCGTGCCGTCCTCGTCGCGCAGGATCCGGCCGTAGCCGAAGGGCTCGGGCACGACGGCGGTCAGCACGGTGACGCCGTTCTGCTGCGCCTCGTGCGACTTCGCCAGCCGTCGCAGGGTGGCCCCGGTCAGCAGCGGCGAGTCCCCGGCGGTGACGATCACCGTGCCGTCCAGCGTCACGCCGTCGGCGACCAGCGCCTCCAGCGCGGTGCGCACCGCGTGGCCGGTGCCGTTCTGCTCCTCCTGGACCACCGGGCGGGCGGCCGGGTAGTGCGCCGCGAGGTGCTCCTCGACCTGCTCGCGCTGGTGCCCGACCACCACGACGAGCTGTCCCGGCGTCAGTTCCCCCGCCGCCGAGACCGCATGACCCACCAACGAGCGCCCGCACACCTCGTGCAGCACCTTGGGCAGCTTGTTCGACTTCATCCGGGTCCCGCCACCGGCGGCGAGCACGACAACGGCGGCAAGCGAATTGGCACCCATGCGGGAAGGCTCCTCAGTAGGTTCACAGAGAGGGCAGAGCAGGCCAGAACGCGGGTCCGCACATGTGCTCTGGCAGTTCGAGGATAGTGCCGGGCGGTCGGCCGAAATGCCGGGGCCCGGCCCGCGGCTGCCCGCCCGCGGCCGTACTCAGTGCTCCCGGAGGAGGATTCGAACCCCCATAAGCTGGACCAAAACCAGCTGTCCTGCCCTTAGACGATCCGGGACCGGAGCTCCCACCGTCGGTGGGCCGACGGCGCGCTGGGCCAAGACTACGGGGTAGCGCGCTCCACATCTACCACCAATGCCGACCGTCCGGTCCACCCGACCCGGGCACGGCCGGGGCCCCGGGTTCATCCATCCAGTCGGGTGAATTCACTCAAGCGCCGCGCGGCGGTGTGTTCCGTTGGACACGGAGCGCAACCTACGATGCCGTAAGTTACGCCACCGTAGGCTCCGCTCTGTCCCGATCCGGGACGTCGCGAAGGGACGCCCATGACCATCCAGGCCGGCGAGGCGCGCGCGGAGGCCGCGCTCCCCGATCCCTCTCCCGATCCCTCCGCCGACGCGGCGACCCGGCTGTCCGCCACCCGCGGCGGGGAGCAGCAGGGCCCCGCCGAGAAGGTCGCGCTCGCGCTGTTCATCCTGGTGCCGTTCGCCGCGCTGGTCGCCGCCGTGCCGGTGGCGTGGGGCCGGGGGCTCGGATGGACGGATGTGGCGGTCACCGTCGCCATGTACTTCCTCACCTGTCACGGCATCACCGTCGGCTACCACCGCTACTTCACCCACGGCGCCTTCAAGGCCTCCCGCCCGATGCGGCTGGTGCTGGCGGTCGTCGGCAGCCTCGCGGTCGAGGGCCCGCTGGTGCGCTGGGTGGCCGACCACCGCAAGCACCACCGGTTCAGCGACAAGGACGGCGACCCGCACTCGCCGTGGCGCTACGGGGAGAGCGTCCCCGCACTGATCAAGGGCCTGTGGTGGGCGCACATGGGCTGGATGTTCGACGAGGAGCAGACCCCTCAGCTCAAGTACGCCCCGGACCTGGTCGGCGACCCGGCGCTGCGGCGGATCTCCCGGCTGTTCTGGCTCTGGACCACCATCTCGCTGCTGCTGCCCGCGCTGGTCGGCGGCCTGGTCGGGCTGTCCTGGCAGGGCGCGCTGTCCGCCTTCTTCTGGGGGTCGCTGGTCCGGGTCGCCCTGCTGCACCACGTCACCTGGTCGATCAACTCGATCTGCCACGCGGTCGGCCGCCGCCCGTTCCGCTCCCGGGACCGCTCCGGCAACGTCTGGTGGCTCGCGGTGCTCTCCTGCGGCGAGTCCTGGCACAACCTGCACCACGCCGACCCGACCTCGGCCCGGCACGGGGTGCTGCGCGGGCAGATCGACTCCTCGGCCCGGCTGATCCGCTGGTTCGAGCTGGCCGGCTGGGTCCGGGACGTCCGCTGGCCGGACGCGCAGCGGATCGCCGCCCGCCGCGCCGCATGAGGCGGCGCTTCCAGCATGATGTAGGGGTGAACGGGAGCAGCGCAGACAGCACAGGCGGTCACCACAGCACGCGGACGGACGCGGCGCCCGGAACGGCGCCGGCCCGTCCGCGGGCCGCCGCAGCGGCGGGCGCGGCCCCCGGGGGTGGTCCCGCCGGCGGCGGGGCCGAGCCGGGCGCGGACGGCGCCGCCGCCGCACCCGCCACCGCCCCGGCCCCGCGCCGCCGGGGCGGCCGGGTCCGGATGACCGGCAAGCAGCGCCGGGAGCAGCTGCTGGAGATCGGCCGGACGGTCTTCGCGGAGCGCGGCTACGACGGCACCTCGGTGGAGGAGATCGCCGAGCGCGCCGGGGTCTCCAAGCCCGTGGTGTACGAGCACTTCGGGGGCAAGGAGGGGCTCTACGCGGTGGTGGTGGACCGCGAGATGCAGCTGCTGCTGGACATGGTGACGGGCGCGCTCACCGGCGGGCACTCGCGCGAGCTGCTGGAGCAGGCGGCGTTCGCGCTGATGGACTACATCGACACCTCGACGGACGGCTTCCGGATCCTGGTCCGGGACTCCCCGGTGGCCCAGTCGACCGGCACCTTCGCCTCGCTGATCAGCGACATCGCCACCCAGGTCGAGGACATCCTCGGCCTGGAGTTCAAGTCCCGGGGCTTCGACGCCCGGCTGGCGCCGATGTACTCGCAGATGCTGGTCGGGATGGTCGCGCTGACCGGCCAGTGGTGGCTGGAGGTGCGCAAGCCGGACAAGGCGACGGTGGCGGCGCACCTGGTGAACCTGGCCTGGCACGGGCTGGAGGGCCTGGAGCGGCACCCGAGGCTGGTCGGCGACCGCAAGGGCTGACCGCCCGGGTGCCGTTCGCGCCCCGGGCGGTCCGCGCCCCCGGCCACCCACCCACCCCGGCTACCGCTCGACCCGGCTACTGCTTGTTGACCCGGCTACTGCTTGACCCCGACGGCGAAGATCCGCCGGAACGGGAAGACCGTCCCGTGCGGCCCGGCCGGGTAGGCCCCGCGCAGCAGCCGCCCGTACTCCGCCAGGAAGGCGGCCCGGTCGGCCGGGTCGGTGAGCCGGCCGAGGACCGGGCGCAGCGCCGTCCCCTTGACCCACTCCAGCACCGGGTCCGGTCCCGGCAGCAGCGTGCTGTAGGTGGTCTCCCAGACGTCGACGGCGCAGCCGGCCCCGGCCAGGGCGTCCAGGTACCGCCCGGGCTCGTGGACGCCGTTGCGGACGGCGTCGTCGCCCAGCAGGTCGCGCCAGCGCGGGCTGCGGCGCAGGTCGGCCAGCAGGGTGTGGCTGGGGGCCTCGAAGTTGCCGGGCACCTGGAAGGCCAGCACCCCGCCGGGCTTGAGGGCGTCCGCCCAGCGCGGCAGCACCGCCAGGTGCCCGTCCACCCACTGGAGGGTCGCGTTGGAGGCGATCAGGTCGGGCCCGACCGGGGCCGGGTCGTAGTCGCGGGCGTTCGCGAGCAGGTACTCGGCGGTGGGCTCGCCCTCGGTGCGGGCGGTCTCCAGCATCGGGGCGGAGTTGTCGACGCCGATGATCCGGGCTCGCGGCCAGCGCTCGCGCAGCACGGCGGTGGAGTTGCCGGGGCCGCAGCCGATGTCCAGGATCGTCGCGACCGGTCCGTTCCGGTCCGACGGTTCCCCGTGCGACGGTTCTCCGTGCGGCAGGGCTTCGGGCGGCAGGGCTTCGGGCGGCAGGACTTCGTTCGGCAGGGCGGGGACCCGGGCGAGCAGGTCGCGCAGCGGGCGGGTGCGTTCGTCGGCGAAGCGCAGGTACTGCGCCGGGTCCCAGACAGGGCTGGTCATGGTTCACCTCGCAGGTATCTCGACATCAAGATATCTCCGGTAGCGTCGCTGGCACATTTCTCGATGTCAAGAGACTTCACATCGACACATCCACCGATACACTGATCGTCATGGAGGACGAGGTCGACAGGCTGGTCGCAGCATGGCGCCGGGAGCGCCCCGACCTCGACGTGGAGCCGCTGGAGGTGCTCAGCCGGGTCAGCCGGCTCGCCCGTCACCTCGACCGCGCCCGCCGCACCGCCTTCGCCGAGCACGGCCTGGAGCCCTGGGAGTTCGACGTCCTGACCGCCCTGCGGCGGGCCGGCTCCCCGTACCAGCTCTCCCCCGGCCAACTGCTCACCCAGACCCTGGTCACCTCCGGCACCATGACCAACCGGATCGACCGGCTCACCGGCAAGGGCCTGGTCAAGCGCCTGCCCGACCCGGACGACCGGCGCGGCGTGCTCGTCCGGCTCACCGACGACGGCCGCGACCGCGCCGACCAGGCACTGGCCGGCCTGCTGACGCACGAGCGCGAACTGCTCGCCCAGCTCAGCTCCGACCAGCAGGGCGAACTCGCCGCCCTGCTGCGGCTGTTGGTCGCGCCCTTCGACAACATCCCGGGCTGAACCGGGCTCCGTCCCCGACGTCCGCTCCGCCCTCGATGTCCGCTCCGCCCTCGATGGCCGCCCGGTCCGATCCGCCCCCGACGTCCACTATGGCGCGGAGGCGATGGACGGCGGCACGGCCGGCTCCGAGGGGCTGACCCCGGCCCGCCGGGCCACCGCGACGGCGGCCAGCGTGGAGTGCACCCCCAGCTTCCCCAGCACGTTCTGCATGTGGGTGCGGACGGTGTGCGGCGACAGGTACAGCCGCTCCGCGACGGCCTGTCGGCCCAGGCCCGCCACCATGCAGCGCAGGATCTGCTTCTCCCGCGGCGTCAGGGAGTCGACCAGCCGTTCGCTCTCGGTCCGGTCCCGCCGGGCGGTGGTCAGTTCGCGGATCACCCCGGTGAGCAGCGCGGGCGGCAGGTGCGTCTCGTCCCGCAGCACCCCGCGGACCACCGCGAGCAGCCGGGCCAGTGAACTCTCCTTCGCCACCCAGCCGGTGGCACCCAGATGCAGCGCCCGGGCCGCGCGGTGCGGGTCGTCCGCGGTGGCCAGCACCACTCCGCGCAGCCCCGGGTGGGCCCGACGGAGCCGGCCGAGCAGGGCGATCCCGTCCGGGGGCGGGGCGGCGGGCCTGAGCTGCTCGGCCCGTAACTGCTCGGTGCGGGGGTGGTCGACCCGCAGCTGCTCCGCCCGTAGCTGTTCGGCGCGCAACTGCTCGGCGCGCAGTTGGTCCGCCGGGCGGCCGACGGCCCCCGGGGCGGTCGGTGCGGCCCCCGGCCTTCGCGGTGGCGGTACGCCCGGGGCCGGGCGGCGCCGGGCCTCCTCGGCCGCCTCGACGCCCGGCCGGGCACGGGCCCCCGGCCCGACGGCCCCGGCGCCCAGGTCGGCGTCGATCAGCGCCACGTCGTAGGCCCGGCCCTCGGTGGCGGCGCGCTCCAGCGCCCGCTCGGCGGCGGCCGCGCTGCCGGCCGCGCCCACCTCCACGTCGGGCTCGGCGGCGAGGGCCGCGGCCAGTGCCTCGGCGAAGATCCGGTGGTCGTCGACCACCAGGACCCGGATCCGCCCCATCGTCAGTACCCCCTGCTCAGAGCGCCCGAGCCCGGGGACGGGGAGCGGCCGGCGTCCGCGTTCCGGACCCGCCGCTCCGCCCGCCCACCGGTGGCCGGTGAAGCCGAAAGGACGCCGGCCCCCACCGGTACCGCACTCAGCGTACGGGCCGGGAAACGCTCCCGTGGCGGTTCGGTGAAGTTTCGTCAGGAGGTGCCGGAGTGGCCGGACTTGACCGGTCGGACGGCCCGGGGACGCCGCTCGCGCGGCCCCCGGGAACCGTACCGACCGACCGGCTCCCCGGCCCGGTCCGGGCTGTTCGACAGCCGGGCTGTTCGACAGCCGGGCCGTTCAACAACCGGGCACAGCGGCCGGGTTCAGCGGCCGCGCTCAGTGGCCGTGCTGCTCCAGCGCGAACTTCCAGGCGTCGGCGACGATGTCGTCCAGGTTCGGACGGCGCGGGGTCCAGCCCAGCTCCTGGTGGGCGCGCTCGGCGGAGGCCACCAGCACCGCCGGGTCGCCCGCCCGGCGACCGGCGACCTGCACCGGGATCTCCCGGCCGGTGACCCGCTTGACCGACTCGATCACCTCGCGCACCGAGAAGCCGCTGCCGTTGCCCAGGTTGCAGATCAGGTGCTCGCCCGGCTTGGCGGCGGTCAGCGCCAGCAGGTGGGCGTCGGCCAGGTCGGCGACGTGGATGTAGTCGCGGATGCAGGTGCCGTCCGGGGTCGGGTAGTCCTCGCCGAACACCGCGATGTGCGGGCGCCGGCCGAGCGCGGCCTGGAAGACCAGCGGGATCAGGTGCGACTCGGGGTCGTGGCGCTCGCCGTAGGCGCCGTACGCGCCGGCCACGTTGAAGTAGCGCAGCGAGACGGCGGCCAGGCCGTGGGCGACGGCCTCGCTGGTGATCATGTGGTCCATGGCGAGCTTGCTGGCGCCGTAGGTGTTGGTCGGCGAGGTCCGGGCGGTCTCGGCGATCGGCACCACCTCGGGCTCGCCGTACACGGCGGCGGTGGAGGAGAAGACCAGCTTGCGCACGCCGGCCGCGCGCATCGCGGTGATCAGCTCCAGCGAGCCGGCCACGTTGTTGCGCCAGTACTTCTCCGGGTCCACGACGGACTCGCCGACCTGCGAGGAGGCGGCGAAGTGCAGCACGCCGTCGAAGGAGCCGTCCAGCACCCGGCCGGCCTCCTGGATCCGGCCCTCGACGAACTCGGCACCGGTCGGGACGCCCTCGCGGAAGCCGGTCGAGAGGTCGTCCAGGACGGTCACCTCGTGCCCCGCCTCCAGCAGGTGGGCGGCCACCACACTGCCGACGTAGCCGGCGCCACCCGTGACCAGGTACTTACTCATGATGAGACCTCCAGCGGGCGATGGCCCGCGCGTCGGCGGCGCCATCGACGGAATGCGTACGACTACGGCCAATTGTCCCTGCCCGGACGGGTGCTCCGGACCACCGGGGCGGTCGCCCCGCGCCCCCCACGGCCCCCGCCCGGCTCAGCCGCCGGACATCCGCTCCAGCAGCCCGGTCCGGGCGGCCACCGCGGCCGCCTCCAGCCGGGTGCGCGCGCCGAGCTTCATCAGCACCCGCTGGACGTGGGTACGGGCGGTGCTCGCGGCGATCCGCATCCCGGCGGCGATCGCGGCGGTGTCCTCGCCGTCCGCGATCCGGGCCAGCACCTGCACCTCACGGCGGGTCAGCAGCCGCAGCAGCCGGACCGCCTCGTCGTCGGGTTCGGCCACCGGGCGCAGCAGTTGGTCGAAGGCACCGCGCAGGACGTCCACCGTCACCGCGGCCTCGCCCGCCCGGGCCCGTCCGATCGCCCGCTCGACCACCTCGATCCGCTCGTCGCTGGGCACGTACCCGGCCGCCCCGGCCGCGAACGCACAGGCCACACCCCGGAGTTCACCCACCGGTCCGAGGACGATCACGGCCACCTCGGGACGCTCCCGGCGGATCCGGCGCAGCCCGTCGAAGGCCCCCGGGTCGCCCGGCGCGGCCACCCCCAGCAGGCACACCTCGGGCCGCCGCCCGGCCACCAGGTCGGCGGCGGTAGCGGCCGGCGAGCCGACCGCGAGCACCCGGTGGCCGCGCAGCTGGAGCGCGGTGGCCAGTGCCTCGGCCAGCAACCGGTGGTCGTCGACCACCACGAGTCGAACGCCCATGACGCCCTCCAGCTCGGGGTCCGGCTCGTGCCCGCACCCGTCGGGCGGGCGGCCGATGACGCACCATCACAGCGCATTCCGTACCCGACCCGCTAGGTCACGTCCGCCGCGAGCCACCCGGGGGCCGGGCGGACCGGGGCGGATCGACGCAGGTCGGGCGCGGGAACGCGAAAGACCCCCGCCGAGAGGCGAGGGTCTTTCAGTTGAGCCCCCATGCGGAATCGAACCGCAGACCTTCTCCTTACCATGGAGACGCTCTACCGACTGAGCTATAGGGGCTTGCCGGGTTTTCGTTTTCCCGGGCCGGTCGAACAAGGAAGACATTACACGGCCGTCGGCCCGGAAGGGAAATCGGCTCCGTCCCGGCTCCCGGCCGCCCGCCGGCCCCCGGCTGCTACTCGCCGCCCCCGGCGTGCGCCGCGTCGAACTCCTCGCGGGCCGCGAGCATCTGCAGGGCGCGCCGCTCCGTCCAGCGGCCCAGCGGGGCGACCAGTTCGGCCAGCTCCCGGCCGAGCGGCCGCAGGTCGTAGACCACCCGCGGCGGCGTCTCCGGGAAGACCGTGCGGAGCACCAGGCCGCTGCGCTCCAGGTTGCGCAGCGACTGGGTGAGCATCTTGCGGCTGACCCCGCCGACCGCGCGCTGGAGCTCGGAGAAGCGCTGCGGGCCGCAGGCGGAGAGGCTCATCAGGATCAGCATCGACCACTTGTCGGCGAGCTCGGCGAACATCTCGCGGCTGGGGCAGAGCCGGGCGAAGACGTCGAGCTCCAGCTCCTCGTGCTGTTCGACCCCGGCGCGGGCCGCTTCCTCCGTCGTCATACCGCCAGGGTAGACCCACGGTCTCCGATCCGCTCTTGGTAACCAACAGAGACCTGGTCTACATTAGAGACCGAAGGCGGGTCCGGCAGGCCCGGGCCCCGCCCGGGGCACCGTCGTGCCCGCACCCGTCCGCGCTTCGCCGTCCCCGCCGCTTCCACCCCGCACAGGAGTGCCCTCATGACCGCCGTCCGTCCGACCGTCGCCCTCGCCTACCACTCCGGCTACGGCCACACCGCCGTGATCGCCGAGGCCGTCGCCCGCGGCGCCGCCGCTGCGGGTGCCGAGGTCGTCACGATCGCCGTCGACACCATCACCGACGAGCAGTGGGCCCAGCTGGACGCCGCCGACGCGATCGTCTTCGGCTCCCCCACCTACATGGGCACCGCCTCCGGCGCCTTCCACGTCTTCGCCGAGGCCACCAGCAAGCGCTGGTTCTCCGACGCCTGGCAGGACAAGGTCGCGGCCGGCTTCACCAACTCCGCCTCCAAGAGCGGCGACAAGGCCGGCACCCTCGGCTTCTTCCAGACCCTGGCCGCCCAGCACGGCATGAGCTGGGTCAACCTCGGCCTCAAGCCCGGCTGGAACGCCACCACCGCCACCGAGAACGACCTCAACCGGCTCGGCTTCTTCAACGGCGCCGCCGCCTCCTCCCCCGCCGACGCCGGCCCGGAGGCCGTCCACAAGGCCGACATCGCGACCGCCGAGCACCTCGGCGAGCGCGTCGCCCGGCACACCGCGGTCCTGCTGGCCGGCCGCGCCGCCCTGGCCGGCTGACCCCGCCCCCCGTACGGCTACGCCGCCGGGTCCGTCCCCAGGACGGGCACCCGGCGGCGTCCGCCGTCCACCGCCGCCAACTCCGCGCCCGTGGTGTCCGGCAGCAGCCACAGACAGCCCAGCGCCAACCCGCCCAGCACCGCCAGGTACCAGCCGACCGGCTGTGCCGTCCCGTACTCCGCCGTCAGCCTGGTCGCCACCAGCGGCGTCGTCGCCCCGCCGATCACACCGCCCAGGTTGTACGTCAACGCGGCGCCCGTGTAGCGCACCCGGGTCGGGAACAGCTCCGGCAGGAACGCCGCCACCGGGCCCATCAGGCAGCCCAGCACCACCAACGCCCCGGACAGCGCCAGGAACATCAGCGGTGGACGCACCGTCTCCAACAGCGGGAACAGCACCAGCGACCACCCGGCCGCCAGGCCCGTCGCCCACCGCAACGTCCGCCGCCGGCCCCACCGGTCACTGTGCGAGGCGCTCAGCCACACCGTCCCCGCCCCGACCACCGAGCCGACCAGCAGCATCGCCAGCACCAGCGTGCTCGCCACCCCCAACCCGGAGGTCGCGTACGCCAGCGCGTACGTGGTGGTCAGGTAGAACAGCGCGTACCCGAAGGTGATCGCCCCGCCGCCCGCCAGCACCGGCCGCCAGTGCTCGCGCAGCAGCTCCACCACCGGCGGACGGTCCCGCCGCTCGTCCGCCCGGAACAACGGCGTCTCCGCCAACCGCAGCCGCACGAACAGGCCCACCGCCACCAGCGCGAGCGAGGCCACGAACGGCACCCGCCACCCCCACTCCCGGAACGACCGCTCGTCCAGCCCCAGTTGCAGCGCCAGGAACGCCCCGTTCGCCAACACGAACCCGCCCGACGGCCCCAACTGCAGGAACCCCCCGTACCGCCCGCGCCGCCCCGCCGGCGCGTTCTCCGCGATCAGCAGCGCCGCCCCGCCCCACTCCCCGCCCAACCCCACGCCCTGGCACACCCGCAGCACCACCAGCAGCACCGGCGACCACCAGCCCCACACGGCGAACCCCGGCAACAACCCCACCGCCGCCGTCGCCGAGCCCATCAGCAGCAGCGACACCACCAGCGTCGCCTTCCGCCCCACCCGGTCCCCGAAGTGCCCGAACACCACCGCCCCCAACGGCCGGGCCAGGAACGCCACCGCGTACACCGAGAACGCCGCCAACAACGCCCCCACCGACCCCAGTCCGGGAAAGAACACCGGCCCGAACACCAGGGCGGCCGCCGTCCCGTAGAGGAAGAAGTCGTAGAACTCGATCGCCGTCCCGATCAACGCCGCGGCCGCCGCCCGCCTCAACTGCCCGTCCCGGCCCACACCTTCCGCATCCATACCACCCACCCTCGCCACCGTCCGGCCACCCCGCCAGCCCCCACCCGAGTGACCCCGGCGCACACCCCCGCCCCACACGCCCCACGCAAAAGCCCGGGCGCCGCCTCCGCGACACCCGGGCCCGTCCCCGCCTCCACCTCCTACGCGGCCGCCCGCCGACGCCGACGCACCAGGACGACCACCGCGGCCACCACCACCAACCCGGCCGCCCCACCGCCCACGACCGGCAGCACGCCCCCCGACCCGGACGACCCGGACGACGCGGCCACCGTCGGCGCGCCCACCGCCACGGCACTCGGACTCCCCGCGGGCACCGACGCCGACGCGGCCGGAGCCGGCGAACCCGCAGACGCGGACGGGCTCGCCGCGGGCACCGGATCCGCCGCCGGAACCGGGGACACGTCCGCCGGACCGGGGTCGCCGGGATCCGTCAGCGCGACCCGCGGCCGCACCACCCCGTACCCGACGTCGTTGTTGCGGACGGAACCGTCCGTGGGCTTGCTCGCCGTATTGATGAGGACCCGGAGAACCTGGTTCGCGGTCCAGTCCTTGTGCACCGACCAGACCAGAGCCGCCGAAGCGGACACCAGAGCGGCCGCGTCGGAGGTGCCATGGCTCTTGCAGTAGCCGGTGTCCGCCACACAGGCCGCGAAGATGTCCATGCCGGGCGCGGCGAGTATCACCTGCGGCCCCTGCTCGGATTCGGAGGTCGCGACGACATCGTGGTCGACCGCCCCCGCGCCGACGACGTTGGGCAGCCCCCCGGGATAGGACACCGGGTTCCCCGACTGCGCCTCGTTCCCGACGCTTGCCACGACCAGTGATCCCCTGGCGCGCGCCTGCGCGAGAATCCCGTTCAGCTTCGCCACATCAGCCGCGGCGAACCTGTCCTCGTCCATGCCCTGCGAGATGTTGATGACCTTTGCGCCCTGGTCGACCGCATAGTTCACCGCCTGCCCGATCTGGTCGAGGAAATCACTGGGGGAGGCTGCCGTGGCGGACCCGTTGTTGATCTTCAGCGGAAGAATCCTGGCCGCCGGTGCCAAGCCGTAGGCGCCGGTCCCACCGACACTCGCGCCCGTCCCGGCGATCAGGCTCGCCATTTCCGTGCCGTGCCCGTCCGTGTAGGACCCCACGCCCCCGGAACCTCCGCTGAAGTCCTTGCCGGACAGGAACTGCCCGGCAAGATCCGGATGGTCCAGCTTGAATCCACCGTCGACGATCGCAACGGTGATTCCCTGCCCCTTGGAGGTCTTCCACATCTCCGACGCGTGCATGGCGTCCAGATGCCATTGCTTCTCACGGATCGATCCGTCCGCGGCTGCCGGCACCGCAACCGGGCCGACGACGATTCCCGTCGCCAGAAGTGCCGCAGCCCCGGCCCGCCAACGCGATCGCGCGTCCGTCCGCCCCATCACCACTCCTCGTCAGTCCCACCGCAGGCCGGCAGAGCGCGCCCCGAACAGGTCTGCCCGGCCACCGGCTGGGCCCAGTGGCCGGGCAGTCTCTCTGTCGTCCTACTCAATCACGTCGGGGTTGCTGTGCGGCGTGCCGCTGGTCCAGGTCTCCTCGTCCTCGTGCAGGTAGTCCGCACGGTCGCGGCGGTCGCGTTCCTTCCGGTTGCCGTGACCGCCCGCACCCGGGGCCATCATGCCGTTCTGCCCGGAGCGGGCACCGCCCTCGGCGGCTTCCGCCGCGGCCGCCCGGTTGCGCAGGCCGGTGCCGCCGGGGGTGAACTCCCCACCGGCGGCAGGACCCTTGCGGCCGCCGACGGTGCCACCGGGGGTCGAGGTCAGGCCCCGACCGCGCGAGCCGCCGGCCCCGCCGACGACACCGTGGCCGCCGCCCATGCCCGGGTGCATGCCACCCGTTCCGCCGCCCGTGGCCGACCCGCCGATCCGGCCGCCGCCCGGTGCGCCCTCACGGCCGAAGACCGTGCCGCTGGGCAGACCGCCGGACCTGCCCGGGACCGAGCCACCGCCGAACGGGCCCGTACGGGCGGGAATCGAGCCGCCGGCCTTGCCCGGGACGCCGCCGATGCCCCTGGCCGGCACGGAGCCGCCGCCGACGCCGCCCGGGTAGCCGCTGATCGGTCCGGTGCCACCCGACAGCCCGGGCAGGCCGCCCTGGCCGTCGGGACCGCCCGGGTGGGCGGGAGTTCCGCCCGGGCCGCCCGGCAGGCCGGGACCGCTTCCGGGGCCGACCGGGACGGTCTGGTCCGGCAGGGTCGGGAAGCTGTCGAGACCGGTGCCCGGTCGGTGGACCGGGTCCGACGGGGTGGACGGCGGCACCGGGGTGCCCGGGTCCCGCGGGGGCGTGGGCAACTGGCCACCGTCGTGCGGCGGTACCGGTCCGGTGTGACCGGGGTAGGTCGACTCCTCCCAGTTCGTCGACGGATCACGGCGCACCATGGAGGGGCCGCCGATGTAGCCGCCGGACTGACCGGAACTCTTACGGGTGTTGGTTGTATGCGGGGCGCTCACGTACCCGCCGTAGCCACCGCCACTGGCCCCGTCACGGGAAACCGCCGTGGAATCGTTCTGGTTCGTCGCCGTCGGCGTCCCCGGCAGCACCACGTTGTCGCCGAGCCCGGTCAGCGTCGTCGTCGCCGCGGAGTAGGCCTCGCCCAGTTTCTCCATCTGCCGGATGGCTTCCTGGTGCGCGTCGTAGAGCTCCTTGGTCCCGGCCATCGCCTGGGTCTCGGAGACCCAGTTCGGGTTCTTGCGCTTCATGGCCGCGTCGATGTCACCCGTGGAAGGCCCGTTCGGGTACCAGCCGACCGTCTTCAGCTGCCGGAGCACCTCGGGGTCGGGCGCCCCCTGGTCGTGCCGCCCCTTCACCCAGGCGACGGCGTCCGGCGGCACCGGCGGCACCGCGGCCTTGGCCGTGCTGAGGGCCTCACCGGCCTGGTTCATGGCGTTGCCCGCGCCCGTCGAGTAGGCGCCCAGCTTCTCGGCGGACTGCTGCAGGTTCCCGGCCCACGTCTTGAAGTTCTCCGCGGCACGGCCCTCCCAGGTGACCTTGGAGAGGTGCGCCGTGAGTGCCTCGCTCAACTCCTTGAGAACACCGCCGGCCTGTTGCAGCTTCGCGGCACGACTGAGGATCGTCGTGGGGTCGGTTCCGTTGACCATGTTCAGAAGTACTTGATGGTCCATGCCTTCGAACTTCGACTGGACTGCCACTGCTCTCTCTCCCCGTTCCCCGTGAACCGTCGCCCTCGACCTCGACCTCGACCTCGACCGCCGTCAGAAGCCGTCGGCGCCGGTCCGCTTCGCGACCGCGTTCTGGTCGTCCGTCGTCTTGTCCTCGTTGGTCGAGTAGTTCTGTGCCGTCGACGTGACCGCGTGCTGCATCGCCTTGATCTGCGCCGTGAAGTCCTTGTGCAGCTTGACGAGCTGGGTGTGGACCTTCTCGTACGTGGAGGAGAGCGCGACCGCTTCCACGAACTGGTGGGCCTCGTCCCCGCTGACGAAGTTCTGCTGGGACACCTTCTGCGCCGCGAGCTTGTACGGCGCGGCCTCCGAGCCCTCCATCGCCGCGAGCAGGGCCTCGATCTTCTTCGCGAAGCCGGTGAGGGTGTCTAGCTCGACCTTGACGTCGTGCTTGCCGAAGGCCGAGACCAGGTCACCGGCGGTGTTGTTGGTCTCCGCGGTGCTGAAGACGGGCGCGATGTTGACCCCGCCGACCCACGGGAGATGCAGCTTCCTCTCCAGGGTGAACGGCGTGTCCCCCGGGTTCGACCCCGCCGCCGGCGTACTCGGATCCGTCACAGCAATCCACCTCTCCCCCGTCGGCCCGCGCGCCCCGGGCGACTCCCGGGGCCCCGCCTGCCGTCACACACCGTCAACTTCCGGTTCGTACCGTCCTGGCCGTCCGACCGCCCGTCCTGGGAGCGGCCCCCGCCTCCGTCATGGTAGCCACCACCCCTGTCGGCCGGGCAGGGACCTCGGCCGGGCCGGGCCCGATCGGTACGAACTCGACACGTCCGGGGCCCGCCCCGGGGCCCTGGGTAGACTGACCCGGTACGCCCCATCTGCCGCGCAATGTCGCACAGCAGCGATCCGAGGCCGCCGAACGGACGCGACGACATGCCTGCGAGCAAGCCGACCCAGACCACCTGGTGGGCCCGTGCCGTGCGCCCCGCCCGGCCGCCGGTGCCGGTGGGGGCGATGGTCCGGGCGGCGGTGGGCATGGCGGTGCCGCTGGTGGTCGGGCTGCTGCTGCACCGGCTGGACCTGGGGGTGTTCGCCGGGCTGGGGGCGATGCACGCGACGATGAACGACCGCGCCGAGCCGGTGGGGCTGCGGGCGGCCCGGATCGGGTCGGCGGTGACGGCCTCCGCTCTCGGGATGCTGATCGGCACCACCCTGCAGCACGTCCACACGGGCACGCTCGCGCTCGGGGCCGGTCTGACGCTGACGGCGTTCGGGTCGGGCGCGCTGAGCGCGACGGGCCCGCGCGGTTCGGCGGCCGGGATGCTGCTGCTGGTGTCGACGGCGCTGGGCAGCGGGATGCCGCTGCCGACGCCGTGGTGGGCGGCGGCGCCGATGATGCTGGTGGGTGCCGCGTTCGTGGTGCTGCTCGGGCTGCCGGCCGGCGCCCACACCCGCCCGGCCTCGGATCCGCGCAACCGGGCGCTGGCCGCCGTGTACGAGGCCCTCGGCCGCACCCTGGCCGATCTGGGCACCGCGCGGGGCGCCGCCTCCCGCCGGGTGCTGACGGCCCGCCTGAACCAGTTGCAGGACCTGCTGCCGGAACGCGGCCGGACGACGGACCGCCGGGGCCTGCGCCCGATGTACGAGGCGGCGCTGGCGGCCACCGAGGCGGCGACCGGCCTGCTGTGGGCCTGGCGGCCGGTGCCGCCGGAGGTGGCCGAGGTGCCGGGGCGGCTGGCGCGGGCCGTACGGCGGGGCGGCGGCGAGGTGACGGTGCCGGACTGGCGGCCGGACACCCCCTCCCGGCAGGCCCTGGACGCGGCCCTGCGGGCCGCCGCCGACACGGTCGCGGGCCGCCCGACCAGGGTCGGCACCGCGCCCGCGCCGCCGCCCGACCCGTGGCGGCTCCGGGGCGCCCTGCTGTCCGGCCCGTCCCTCCGGTACGGCCTGCGGGTCGCGCTGTGCATCGCGGCGGGTTCGGCGGTCACGGCCAACTACCCGCTCAGCAAGAGCTACTGGGTGCCCATGACGATCGCCTTCGTGCTGAAGCCGGACCTCGGTTCGGTGTTCCTGCGCGCGGTGAGCCGCGCGGTCGGCACGGTGCTCGGCGTGGTGGTGACGGCCGCGCTGCTGTCGGTGGCCACCGGGGAGTGGGCGTTGACGGCGGTCGCGGCCGGTTGTGTGGCGCTGCTCCCGTACGCGACGGCGGCGCACTACGGGCTGAACACCGTGGTGATGACGCCGATGGCGCTGGTCCTGCTCCAGTTGGGCGGCCAGAGCGGTGCGGCCGAGTTCTGGCCGCGGGTGCTGGACTCCGTGCTGGCGAGCGTGATCGTGCTGCTCTTCGGCTACCTGCTGTGGCCGGAGCGCCCCCGTCACCGGATCGAGCCCCGCCTGGTGGCCGCGACCACCGCCCTGCGGGCCTACCTGGACGCGGTGACGGAACAGCGGACGGACCAGCCGACGAACCAGCGGACGGACCAGCGGACCGAGCACGGCCACCCGACGGACCACACCGCCCAGGTGTGGCTGCGCCGCACCGCCTACCGGTCACTGGCGGACGCCCGCCGGGAGGTGCAGCAGGGCCTGGCCGAGCCGCCGCCCACCGGTCGGCTGGCCGAGCAGTGGCTGCCGGCCACGGCCGCGCTTGAGCGGCTCGGCGGCGCGGTGGCGGCGTTCGCCGCGCAGGTCCGGTACGGCGGCCGGGTGCCGGACCCGGCCGAGACCGGGCGGGTCCACCGGGCCCTGGACGAACTGACCGCCGCGGCCCGGGAGCACCGCCCGCCGACCGGGCCCTCGCTGCGGCCGAACGCGCCGCACGACCCCGCGCTCAGCGCGCTGGGCCGTGCGGCGGACGAACTCGACGTACTGCTCGGGAAGCCGTAGTCCAGAACCGCAGGCCGAAGCCTCGGGCCGGAACCACAGGCCGGAACCGCAGGTCAGACCTGCTCGGCCAGCTCCAGCCAGCTCAGCTCCAGCTCCTCCTTCTCCTCCCGGACCCCGCGCAGCTGCCCGTCCAGCTCCGCGACCTTGGAGAAGTCGGCGGCGTGCTCGGCGAGTTGGGCGTGCAGCTTGGACTCCTTCTGGTCCAGCTTGGCGATCTGCCGCTCAAGCTTCTGCATCTCCTTCTTCGCCGCCCGCAGGTCCCCGCCGGACAGCCCCGCGGCGGCCTCCGCCGCGGCCGGGGAGGCCGCGACCGCGGCGGAGGAGGCGGCTGCCGCCGCGGCCGCCATCCGCGCCCGCCGCTCCAGGTACTCGTCCACGCCGCCGGGCAGCATCCGCATCTTCTTGTCACCGAGCAGCGCGTGGACGACGTCCGTGGTGCGCTCGATGAAGAACCGGTCGTGGCTGATCACGACCATCGAGCCGGGCCAGCCGTCGAGCAGGTCCTCCAGCTGGTTGAGGGTCTCGATGTCCAGGTCGTTGGTCGGCTCGTCGAGGAACAGCACATTGGGCTCGTCCATCAGCAGCCGGAGCAGCTGGAGCCGCCGCCGCTCGCCGCCGGAGAGATCGCCGACCGGCGTCCACTGCTTGTCCTTGCCGAAGCCGAACTGCTCGCACAGCTGCCCGGCGCTCATCTCCCGGCCCTTGCCGAGGTCGACCCGCGAACGGACCTGCTCGACGGCCTGCAGCACCCGGATCTCCGGCTCCAGCTCGGCGATCTCCTGCGACAGGTAGGCCAGCCGCACGGTCTTGCCGACCTTGATCACGCCCGAGGTCGGCTGCACGTCCCCCTCGGAGGCGTACGCGTCCCGCATGGCCCGCAGCAGCGAGGTCTTGCCGGCGCCGTTGACGCCGAGCAGGCCGATCCGGTCGCCGGGGCCGAGCTGCCAGGTGAGGTTCTCCAGCAGCAGCTTGGGGCCGGCCTTGACGGTGACGTCCTCCAGGTCGAAGACGGTCCGGCCGAGCCGGGCGTTGGCGAACTTCATCAGCTCGCTCTTGTCGCGCGGCTCCGGCACGTCCGCGATCAGGGCGTTGGCCGCCTCGATCCGGTAGCGCGGCTTGGAGGTGCGGGCGGGGGCGCCGCGGCGCAGCCAGGCGAGCTCCTTGCGGGCCAGGTTCTGGCGCTTCTGCTCCTCGACGGCCTCGATCCGGGAGCGCTCGGCGCGGGAGAAGACGTAGTCGGAGTAGCCGCCCTCGTACTCGTGCACCTCGCCGTGCTGGACGTCCCACATCCGGGTGCAGACCTGGTCGAGGAACCAGCGGTCGTGGGTGACGCAGACCAGCGCGGAGCGGCGCTTCTGCAGGTGCTGGGCGAGCCAGTTGATGCCCTCGACGTCGAGGTGGTTGGTGGGCTCGTCGAGGATGATCAGCTCGGGCGAGCCGAGCAACAGCTTGGCGAGGGCGATCCGGCGGCGCTCACCGCCGGAGAGCGGACCGATCACGGTGTCCAGGCCGTCGGCGAAGCCGGGCAGGTCGAGGCCGCCGAAGAGGCCCTCGATGATGTCGCGGATCCGGGCGTCGCCGAGCCACTCGTGGTCGGCGCGGTCGGCGATGACCTCGTGCCGGATGGTGGCCTTCGGGTCGAGCGAGTCGTGCTGGGTGAGGACGGACGGTTCGAGGCCGCCGCTCCAGGTGATCCGGCCGCCGTCGGGCTCCTCCAGCTTGGCGAGCATCCGGATCAGGGTGGTCTTGCCGTCGCCGTTGCGGCCGACGACGCCGATCCGGTCGCCCTCGCTCACGCCCAGGCTCACCGCGTCCAGCAGGGTGCGGGTGCCGTAGACCTTCGTGACGGACTCGATGGTGGCGAGGTTGACGGCCACGTGTGCTGCGCTCCTGGGTTCGGCGGTCGCGGGGCGGGCCCAGCCCGCCCCTGAATCGGGGACGCCCCGATCACCCCAGCCTAATGGGCCCGCCCGGGCACCCCCGACGCGTCAGGAGACGACCGAGGCCCCCGGCACCGGCCCGTACGTGGCGTGCGCGGCCCGACAGGTGCCGGAGGCGAGCAGCGCCTCGGCGACGGCGGCGGCCGACTCGGCGTCCTTGGCCAGGAAGGCGCAGGTCGGCCCGGAGCCGGAGACCAGGGCGCCGAGCGCGCCGGCCTCGGTGCCGGCCCGCAGGGTGGCGGCCAGCGCGGGGCGCAGCGAGACGGCGGCGGGCTGGAGGTCGTTGGTGAGCGCGGCGGCCAGGGCGACGGCGTCGCCCTCGGCGAGGGCCGCGAGCAGCGTCGGGTCCGCGTCCGGGACGGGCACGTCGGTCTCGCCGGAACCGGTGCCGGCCCGGTCGCGCAGCCGGTCGCACTCGCGGTAGACGGCGGGCGTGGACAGGCCGCCGTCGGCCACCGCGAAGACCCAGTGGAAGGTGCCCTCGACCGGGAGCGGTTCCAGGATCTCGCCCCGGCCGCGGCCCAGCGCGACGCCGCCGAGCAGGGCGAACGGCACGTCCGAGCCGAGTTCGGCGGCGAGGTCCAGCAGCACCGGCAGCGGCGTGTCCAGCTGCCACAGCGCGTCGCAGGCGACCAGGGCGGCGGCGCCGTCCGCGCTGCCGCCGGCCATGCCGCCGGCCACCGGGATGGCCTTGGCGATGTGCAGGTGCACGCCCGGGTCGGCGAGGCCGTGGTGGGCGGCGAGCAGCCGGGCGGCGCGGGCGGCGAGGTTGCTGTCGTCCAGCGGGACGACGGCGGCGTCCGGCCCGGTGCAGGAGAGCGTCACGCCCTCACCCGGGCTCGCCGTGACCTCGTCCCCCAGCGCGACCGCGAAGAAGACGTTGGCCAGGTCGTGGAAGCCGTCGGCGCGCAGGCCGCCGACACCGAGCTGGACGTTGACCTTGGCCGGTACCCGTACGGTGATCACTCACTGTCCTTAGCAGGCTCGTGCTCGGCGATGACGGGCTTGTGCTCGGCGATCGCGGCGAACTGTTCCACCGTCAGCATCTCGCCGCGCAGCTTGTGGTCGATGCCGGCGGCCGCGAGCGCCTGCTCGGCCCCGGCGGCGGAACCGGCCCAGCCGGCCAGCGCGGCGCGCAGGGTCTTGCGGCGCTGGGCGAACGCGGCGTCGACCACCGCGAACACCTCGGTCCGGCTGGCCGTGGTCCTCGGCGGCTCGCGGCGGACCAGCGAGACCAGCCCGGAGTCCACGTTGGGAGCGGGCCAGAACACGTTCCGCCCGATCGCGCCGGCCCGCTTCACCTCGGCGTACCAGTTGGCCTTGACCGAGGGGACGCCGTACACCTTGTTGCCCGGCTTGGCGGCGAGCCGGTCGGCGACCTCGCTCTGCACCATCACCAGGGTCCGCTCGATGCTGGGGAAGGTCGCCAGCATGTGCAGCAGGACGGGCACGGCCACGTTGTACGGCAGGTTGGCGACCAGCGCGGTGGGCGCCGGGCCGGGCAGCTCGGTGACCTCCATCGCGTCGCTCAGGACCAGCGCGAAGGCGTCCGCCTTGCCGGGCATCCGGGCCGCGACGGTGTCCGGCAGGTGCCGGGCGAGCACCGGGTCGATCTCGACCGCGGTGACGTGCCGGGCCGCCTCCAGCAGCGCCAGCGTGAGCGAGCCGAGCCCCGGCCCGACCTCCACCACGGCGTCCTGCCCGGTCACCTCGGCGGCCCGGACGATCCGCCGCACGGTGTTGCCGTCGATGACGAAGTTCTGTCCGCGCTGCTTGGTCGGCTTGACGCCGAACGCGGCGGCCAGCTCCCGGATGTCGGCGGCGCCCAGCAGGTGGCTGTCAGGGGTGGGGTCGGTGGTGCTCACGCGCCAAGGATACGGGCGCCGGAGGCGCTCAGAGTTCGACGACCGCGGCGAGGTCGATCTCCACGGGGTACGGAACCGAGGTGCGGAGCACTCCCTCGTGCTGCTCGACGGGCAGGTAGACGCCCTTCTCCTCGTCCCGGTGGAACTCGTGGACGATCGGGAGGTTGTCGATGCCGCGCTCGACCCGCCAGTAGGAGGGAATGCCCTTCTCGGCGTACTGCCCGGGCTTGCGGAAGCGGTCAGCTGCCTTGGAACCGGGCGAGACTACTTCCACCGCCAGGGCGACGGACTCAGGTGGCGTGCACTCGAGCTCGAAGAAATCGAGGCCCGTCTTGTCGAATACGGCCACGTCCGGCTTGGCCACGTTGTATTCGTCGAGCAGTACACAGCGCTCGACATTGACTACGTAGGGTGCGACCCGTGCGGCGCGCAGCTCCGCGAACAGCTGATCACGTACCTGGTCGTGCCACCACTTCGTCTGCCCTCGTACCACGACGGCTCCGTCCACCAGTTCCCAGTCAGACGGCAGGTCCATGATCCTGACCTGCTCGTACGTCCAGCCCTGGGACGGCGGAAGCTTCCAGTCGATCGGCTCGGCGGTCATCGCCACCTCCCTCACTGCACTCATGCTAGCCAGCCTAGGCAGCGATCAGGAGTGCCGAACCGTTTCTCCGGAACCACGAATCCGTTCGACCGGCGAAGCCCGGAGCTCAGTACCCGAAGGCCCGCGCCGTGTTCGCCGCGATCGCCGCCGACAGCTCGTCCTCGGGCAGCCCCAGGGTGGCGGCCATCGAGCGGACCGTGACCGGGATGAGGTACGGCGCGTTCGGCCGCCCCCGGTAGGGGTGCGGGGTGAGGAAGGGGGCGTCGGTCTCGACCAGGACGCGGTCGAGCGGGGTGGCCAGCAGGGCGTCCCGCAGCGGCTGGTTGGCCTTGAAGGTGACCGGTCCGGCGAAGGACAGGTACCAGCCGTGCTCGGCACAGACCTTCGCCATCTCGGCGTCGCCCGAGTAGCAGTGGAAGACGGTCCGCTCCGGGGCGCCCTCGGCGAGCAGCACCGCGATGACGTCCTCGTGGGCGTCGCGGTCGTGGATGACCAGCGCCTTGCCGTGCCGCTTGGCCATCTCGATGTGGCGGCGGAACGACTCCTTCTGGATCTCCACCCCCTCCGGCCCGGTGCGGAAGTAGTCCAGGCCGGTCTCGCCCACGGCGAGGACCTGCGGGAGCGCGGCCAGCGCGTCGATCTCGGCGAGCGCCTCGTCCAGCGCCGCCTGCCCGCCGCCGGGCCGCCGCTGCCCGGACCAGCCGTCCGGGTCGCCGAGGAAGATCCGCGGCGCCTCGTTGGGGTGCAGGGCGACGGCCGCGTGCACCTGCTCGTACTGCGCCGCCAGCTCGGCGGCCCAGCGCGAACCGGGCACGTCGCAGCCCACCTGGACCACCGTGGTGACCCCGACCGAGGCGGCCCGGGCGAGCCCCTCCGCCGGGGTGCCGGTCTGCATGTCGAGGTGGGTGTGCGAGTCGGCCACCGCCACGGCCAGGGGTTCCGGCAGCGGCGGCGGGGTCGACCGGTCGTCGTCCTTCTTGGCCATGTCAGGCGGCCGGCTTCTCTTCGAGGCGCGGGAACAGGATGTCGCCCTTGGTGACGGTGGCACCGGCGGGCAGCAGGCCCCAGTCGCCGGCGGTGGCGACGCGCTGCCCGGCGAGCGCGCCGAGGCCCTCGGCGGCGCCCAGCGAGGCCCACAGCTTCTCGGCGGTGGACGGCATCACCGGGTTGAGCAGCACGGCGGTGCCGCGCAGCGCCTCGGCCGCGGTGTAGAGGATGGTGGCCAGCCGGGCCTTGCCCTCCTCCGACTCGTCCTTGGCGACCTTCCACGGCTCCTGGATGGTGAGGTAGCCGTTGACCTGCTTGACGAACTCGAAGATCGCCGCGAGGCCGCCGGCGAAGTCCAGCTCCTCGCCGATCTTCAGGTCGGCGGCGGCGACGGCCGCGGCCAGCCCGTCCGCGACGGCCTGCTCGGCGTCACCGTGCGCGACCGGGGCGGGCAGCGCCCCGCCGAAGTACTTGCCGACCATCGCGGCGACCCGGGAGGCCAGGTTGCCGAAGTCGTTGGCGAGCTCGGAGGTGTACCGGGCGGTGAAGTCCTCCCAGGAGAACGAGCCGTCCGTGCCGAACGGGATCGCCCGCAGGAAGTAGTAGCGGTACGCGTCCACGCCGAAGTGCGAGGTCAGGTCGGTGGGCGCGATGCCGGTCAGGTTGGACTTGGACATCTTCTCGCCGCCGACCATCAGCCAGCCGTTGGCGACGACCCGCTTGGGCAGCGGCAGACCCGCGGCCATCAGCATGGCCGGCCAGATCACCGCGTGGAAGCGCAGGATGTCCTTGCCGACCAGGTGGACGGAGGCCGGCCACAGCTCGGCGAAGCGCTCCGGGTCGCTGCCGTAGCCGGCCGCGGTGATGTAGTTCTGCAGCGCGTCCACCCAGACGTAGAGGACGTGCTTCTCGTCCCAGGGCAGCGGCACGCCCCAGTCGAAGGTGGAGCGGGAGATCGAGAGGTCCTTGAGGTCCTGCTCGACGAAGCGCAGCACCTCGTTGCGGGCCGAGGCCGGCTGGATGAAGTCCGGGTTGGCGGCGTAGAACTCCAGCAGCCGCTCGGCGTAGGCGGAGAGCCGGAAGAAGTAGTTCTCCTCCTCCAGCCACTCGACCGGCCGCTTGTGCACGGCGCAGAGCTTCTCGTCCTCGGTGGCGCCGTCGAGCAGTTCGGCGGGGAGCTTGAACTCCTCGCAGCCGACGCAGTACGGGCCGGAGTAGCCGCCCTTGTAGATCTCGCCCTTGTCGAACAGGTCCTGGACGAACTCCTGCACCCGGGCGGTGTGCCGCTCCTCGGTGGTGCGGATGAAGTCGTCGTTGGCGATCTCCAGGTGCTGCCAGAGCGGCTTCCAGGCCTCCTCGACCAGCTTGTCGCACCACTCCTGCGGGCTGACGCCGTTGGCCTCGGCGGTCCGCATGATCTTCTGACCGTGCTCGTCGGTGCCGGTCAGGTACCACACCTTCTCGCCGCGCTGGCGGTGCCAGCGGGTGAGGACGTCGCCCGCCACGGTGGTGTACGCGTGGCCCAGGTGGGGACGGTCGTTGACGTAGTAGATCGGGGTGGAAACGTAGTACGCCGGGGCGCTCGCCCCGGTGGTGCTGTGGTCTGCAGTGGCCGCCATGGTCGGAAAGCTTAGTCGGGCCCGAACACACGAATCGACCGCATTACCGCCGCACGCGCCCGCACCGCCCGCCGCACCGCCCACACCCGCCCCCACCACCCGCACCCGCACCCGCACGAGACCGGGGCCGCCCGCCGCACTGCTCGCGGCGGGCGGCCCCGGTGGTCCGTGGCGGGCGGTCAGCCGAACAGCCGCGCCCAGAACCGGGCCCAGGGCCCGCGCGGCCCGGACACCGGGGTCGCCCCGGCCGACTCGACCGACTCGACCGGCGCGGGCTCCGCGTGCGCCGGGTAGCCGGGGGCGTGGTGCCGGGACTGGTCGGCGGAGGCCACCCGGCCCTCGCGCATGATCCGCACGGTGTGGCCACCGCACCCCGGGCAGGTCGGCTTGAGCAACGGGGACGGCACCCGGACGCCGTTGGCGTGGTACTCGAACACGATGTGGCCGTCCTTGCCCACGTGGTGCTCGATGTCGTACGCCTGCTCCCAGCCGTACCCGCAGCGCAGGCAGGCGAAGGAGTAGGCCTCCCGTACGGTCTCGACGGGAGTGTGCGCCGCCCCGGCCAGCCCGGGTACGCCCAGCGCGTTGCCACTGCGGGGGCTACCGATCGTGTCGCTCATAGCCAACTCCCAGTGCCCGTCGGGCGCTCGCCCGGCTGGGGCTTTCCATTCCAGGAAATGCCCGGACCGCCCCGGGTGACGCCCCTCTTGTGAAATCTTGGATGCGGGTTGGGAAGTCCTATACGAAGGGCCTCCCGCACCCCGGAAACCGGGGCCGAACCTTCAGCTCGGCGAGCGTTTACCGGGGCCTTCCCTCCAAGGTACGACTCCCCGCCCGCCCCGCAACCCCCGGAATTCACCCCTTTTTCAAAGCCCCGTCCAACCCGTCCTTCTTGGCCGCCACCACGGCGTCGAAGACGTCCCGCTTGGGCACGGACAGTTCGACCGCGACCGCCGCGATGGCCTCCTTGCGCCGCTCCCCGGCCTCCTCCCGGACGGCCACCAGCCGGGCCAGCTCGGCCGGGGTCAGCTCCTCCGGCGCGGCCGGCGGGGCGCCCGCGACCACGACGGTGATCTCGCCCCTGACGCCCTCGGCGGCCCAGGCCGCCAGCTCGCCGATCGGCCCGCGCTTGACCTCCTCGTAGGTCTTGGTGAGCTCCCGGCACACGGCGGCCGGCCGCTCCGGCCCGAAGGCCGCGGCCATCGCCGACAGCGCCTCGGCGATCCGGTGCGGCGCCTCGAAGAAGACCATGGTGCGCGGCTCGGCGGCGACCGAGGCCAGCTGCCGGGCCCGGTCACCGTTCTTGCGCGGCAGGAAGCCCTCGAAGGTGAACCGGTCGACCGGCAGGCCGGACAGCGCGAGCGCGGTGAGCACCGCGGACGGCCCGGGCACCGCGGTGACCTTCACGTCCGCCGCGACCGCCGCCGCCACCAGCCGGTAGCCGGGGTCGGAGACCGAGGGCATCCCGGCGTCGGTGACCAGCAGCACCCGGGCGCCGCCGAGCAGCGCCTCGACCAGCTCGGGGGTGCGGCCGACCTCGTTGCCCTCGAAGTAGGAGACGACCCGCCCGGCCGGGGTCACCCCGAGCGCCTGGGTGAGCCGGCGCAGCCGGCGGGTGTCCTCGGCGGCGATCACGTCCGCCGTGGCCAGCTCATTGACCAGCCGGGGCGGGGCGTCCGAGACGTCGCCGATGGGGGTGCCTGCGAGAACCAGTACTCCTGTCACGGGCCCCATCCTTCCACCTGGGGCCGTCCGGAGCTTTTGGTGACGATTCGGGCAGCTTCCGAGGGATCGCTCACCCGTACGAGGAGCGCCCCTACGATGTGGCGGATGAACGGCGACAAGGCGGCGCAGACGCCCACCGGTACGGACCACTCCGCGCGGGGCGGTGTCGGCCTGCCGTCCCCCCGGTCATCCCGGTCATCCCGGTCATCCGGTTCACCCGCGGCTTGGCGGGAGCGCCTGGCCGGGTACGGCTACCGCGCCCGCAGCGCCGGGACGCTCACCGAGCGCCTGGTCCCGCCGATGCCGGACGGCCCCCGGGTGACGCCGCCGGACGTCCCGCAGTCCCCGCTGCTGCTGCGCCTGGGCCTGGCGCTGCCGCAGGGCCTCTGGTACTTCCTGTGCCGCTGGTCCGGCTGGCTGGGCCCGATCGCGGTGGCGGTGTTCGCCGGGCTGCTGCGGTTCAGCAACCTCGGCCAGCCGCACGCGATCATCTTCGACGAGACGTACTACGCCAAGGACGCCTACGCGCTCTGGCACGGCGGCTACGAGATCAACTGGCCGGAGGACGCCAACACCACGATCATGACGCCGGGCGCGGCCGTCCCGTACCGCTCGACGCCCTCGTACGTGGTGCACCCTCCGGTCGGCAAGTGGATCATCGGCGCGGGCGAGCAGCTGTTCGGCATGAACCCCTTCGGCTGGCGGTTCGCGGTGGCCCTGCTCGGCACCCTGTCGGTGCTGATGCTGGCCCGGATCGCCCGCCGGATGTTCCGCTCCACCCTGCTGGGCTGCGTGGCCGGCCTGCTGCTCTCGGTGGACGGCCTGCACCTGGTGCTCAGCCGGACCGCGCTGCTCGACCTGGTGGTGATGTTCTGGATCGTCGCCGCCTTCGGCTTCCTGCTGCTGGACCGCGACCGCACCCGGGCCCGGCTGGCCGCCCGGCTGGACGGGGTCGCGGACGCGGCGCTCGCCCAGCGGATCAACCTGGGCTGGCGCCCGTACCGGATCGCGGCCGGCGTCTGCGTCGGCCTGACCTGCGCCACCAAGTGGAGCGGCCTGTACGTGGCGGCGGCCTTCGGGCTGCTGACCGTGCTCTGGGACGTCGGCGCCCGCCGGCTGGCCGGCGCCCCCCGCCCGTACCTGGCGGTGCTGGCCCGGGACGTGGTGCCGGCCTTCCTGTCGGTCGTGGTGGTCTCGGTGGCCGTCTACCTGGCCACCTGGTGGGGCTGGTTCGCCAGCAGCACCGCGCCCGGTCAGGGCGGCTGGGGCCGGGACTGGGCGGTCGGCCGCTCCACCGACTACCCGTGGATACCCGAGGGCCTGCGCGCCCTGTGGCACTACCACTCGACGGTCTACGAGTTCCACACCCACCTGACCGACCCGCACACCTACCAGTCCAACCCGTGGTCCTGGCTGGTGCTGGGCCGCCCGGTGTCCTTCTACTACGAGTCCCCCAAGCTCGGCCAGGACGGCTGCACCGTCGCCGACTGCGCCCGCGAGGTGCTGGGCATCGGCACCCCGCTGCTGTGGTGGACGGGCGTGCTGGCACTGGTCTACTGCCTGTGGCGGTGGGCGTTCCGCCGGGACTGGCGGGCCGGCGCCCTGCTGTGCGGCCTGGCCGCCGGCTACCTGCCGTGGTTCCTCTACCAGCAGCGGACGATCTTCCTCTTCTACGCGGTGGTCTTCGTCCCCTTCCTGGTGCTCGCCGTGACGATGCTGATCGGCGCGCTGATCGGGCCGCCCGGCGCCTCCCGGGACCGCCGGATCATCGGCTCGGCGACGGCCGGGCTGCTGGTGCTGCTGATCGTCTGGAACTTCCTCTACTTCTTCCCGCTGTACACCGGGCAGACCATCCCGCTGGAGGACTGGCGCCGCCGGATGTGGTTCAACAGCTGGATCTGAGGCCCCGGGCGGGCCCGCGGGGCGCCCGCACAGGGTTCCCCCGAAGCATCCGCACCCGGTCCACGACACGTACCAGATCCGTCACAAGACCCCGGCCTCCGGCCGGGGCGCCGAATCCGCCTGCCTAGGGTGGGAGACGTACCGCGTTTCCGGCCCCGCCGGTTGCGCCCGGCCGCGATACCCCTGGGGGATTGGCACCATGCGCAGTGGCGCGAAGATCGGCATCATCACCGGCGTGTCCATCGCCGTCCTCGCGGGCGGCGGCTACGGGGCCTACAGCCTGATGGGCGGCTCGGACTCCGGGTCCTCCGCGAAGAAGCCCCGCACCGTGGTCGCCGAACCGCCCTCCGCCGATCAGGCGGCGGCCGGCGCGAAGGACTTCCTGGCGGCCTGGGCCTCCGGCGACATCGCCAAGGCGGCCTCGCTGACCGACGACCCTGCCGCGGCAACCACCGCCCTGACCGCCTTCAAGGACCAGGTGAAGCCGAGCGCGCTGACCCTCACCCCCGCCGGTCCGGCCACCCCGCAGGCCTTCGCCTCGGCCACCGGCAGCCCCGCTCCGGCCAAGCCCACCGGTTCGGCCTCGGCGACCCCGCCCGCTAGCGCCACCCCCGGAGCCGGCGACTCCGCCTCGCCCTCCGCCTCCGCGGCGCCGACCGGCGTGCTGATGGGCTTCAAGGCCCGCGCCGAGTTCGAGGGCACCAACCGGGCCTGGGACTACAACGGCTTCCTCGGCGTCGTGAAGATGAGCGACAACACCCCGGCCGTGCACTGGGCGCCCTCGGTGATCCACCCGCACCTGTCCGGCAACGAGACCATCGCCACCCAGCAGGTCTTCGCCCCGCCGTCCACCGTGGTGGACCGCAACGGCAAGCCGCTGCAGGGCGCCTCGCTCACCCCGGCGCTGATGTCCAGCCTCCAGGACAACGCCCGCAAGCTGCTGCCGCCGGACCCGAACAAGGACAAGGACGCGGGCAGCGCGGTGGTCATCACCGACCCGGCCGGCAAGACCGCCGCGGACAAGCTGTTCACCATCGTCGAGCCGAAGCCCGGCCAGCCGTTCAAGGTGACCATCGACAACACCCTCCAGGCGGCCGCCGAGAAGGCGATGACCGACCTGGGCGGCAAGTCCGGCTCCATCGTCGCGATCGAGCCGAGCACCGGCCAGGTGCTGGCCTTCGCCAACGCCCCGGCCAACGGCCAGAACCGGGCCTTCGCCGGCCTGCTCGCCCCCGGTTCGACGATGAAGATCCTCACCTCGACGGCCCTGCTGGAGGCCGGGATCAACCCGGACACCACGGTCGCCTGCCCCGAGAAGAGCAGCAACCCGGTGGCGATCCCGAACGACTTCCCGGGCGCCTTCCCGAACAACACCCTCCAGCAGGACTTCATGGTGTCCTGCAACACGGCCTTCATCAACCAGGGCCTGACCAGCCTCAAGCCCGACACCCTGGCCAACACGGCCAAGGACGTGTACGGCATCGGCCTGGAGTGGAAGACCGGTCTGCCGAACGCCGACGGCAAGATCCCGGTGGCCCCGGGCAGCAAGGACGAGCAGGCGATGAACTACATCGGGCAGGGCAAGGTCCAGATGAACCCGCTGGCGATCGCCTCCGTCACGGCGACCGTCCAGAGCGGCACGTTCAAGCAGCCCATCCTGGTCGCCGGGCTGCCGCAGCAGCAGGCCGCCCGGCAGATCTCGCCGGACGTCGCGACCAAGCTGCGGGCGATGATGAACGCCACCGCGGTCAGCGGCACGGCCAGCCAGGTGATGGCCGGGATCACCGACAAGGCGGGCGCCAAGACCGGCTCCGCCGAGGTCCAGGGCGCGACCACCACCAACAGCTGGTTCACCGCCTTCCGCGGCAACCTGGCGATCGCCGCCGAGGTCCAGGGCGGCGGCCACGGCGTGGACGCGGCCGGCCCGGCGGTCGCCTCGCTGATCAAGGCGGTCGGCGCCCCCCGGCAGTAGGCCCCGGCCCTGCGCCCGCTCCGCCACGAAGGCGGAGCGGGCGCATCACAACGGCAGCGCGGGCTCCGGCGCTGCCGCGCGGCTCGGCGGCAGCGGGCGGCGGCTGCTCCAGCGCCGGGCCGCCAGCCGGGGCCAGATCATCAGCACGGCGGGCAGCGCCAGGTATCCGAACCGGCCGGCCGGGGCGAGCGTGAAGGCGATGGCGAGCCCGCCGGCCAGCAGGTCGGCGGCGGCGATCGCGGAGACCGGCGGCCTGGCCACCAGCCAGATCGCCACCCCGATCAGGGCCAGGGTCATCAGCGCCAGCGAGACGGTGTGACCGGTGGGCCCGAAGCCCGCCAGCACCTTGCCCGGCAGCGGGCTGCCCGCCGGGGTGCGGATCGCGGTCATCCCGAGCGGGAAGCGCACCACCTGGTCGCGCAGCGCCGTCGGCTCGGTGAGGATCGAGGGCAGCAGCACCGCGGCGCTCACCCCGGTCGCGATCAGCGCGGTGCGGGCGGCTGGCCGGCGGCCGTACAGCCGCCACAGCAGCAGGACGGCGACCGGCAGGGCCGGCCAGGCGGTCCACTTGAGGCTGCAGGCGAGGGCGAGCACCAGTCCGGCGGCGACCGTACGGTCCCGTTCGGCGAGGGCCATGGCGAGGCAGCAGACCCCGATCAGCGGCAGGTCGACCCCGCCGACCGCCAGGGCGAGCGCGATCAGCGGCGAGGCGGTGAGGATGGCCAGCGGCAGCAGCGGCGCGCGCTCCCGGGTGGGGCGCAGCAGCCGCCAGGCGGCCAGCAGGCAGACGACGAAGGTGAGGGCGAACCAGATCCGGGCGTCCCCGGCGACCCGGGCGAACGCGGTGGAGCTGCCGAGCAGTTGGCGCGGCAGTCCGAACAGGGACATCGCCGGCAGGTACGGGTTGTAGTCGGTGACCACCACCGGGTGCGGGAGGTAGACGTCACCGCTGGTGAGCAGCAGGTGGGCGGAGCGTTCGACCACCATCACCTCGGACTGGTGCCGGCCGTTGACGGCGAGCAGCCCGAGCGGTGCCACGACGGCCCCGAGCAGGGCGACCACGGCGGCGGCCTCGGCCGCGAAGCGGCGCGGCAGGACGAGGCAGAGCAGTCCGGCCAGGACGTAGGCCGGGGCGGCGACCAGGCCCCAGAGCCGCTGGTTGTCCAGGTCGGAGACGAGCGGGAAGGCGGCGGCCCAGCCGGCCGCGATCAGGCAGCCGATCAGCTGGACCCAGCGCAGCGAGGCGAGTCGGGCGGGATTCCACCGATCGGGCGTAGGCGGGAAGGTGCTCTCGCCACGCTGCCGGGGGAACGGCCGGGGCAGCGTGGTGCTCGACGGCGGTCCGGGTCTGGACGGCGGTTCGGCGCCGGTGGTCTGGGCCGGCGTTCTCGTTCGGCCGGTGAAGCGGCCGCGCGGGCGGGAGGAGCCGGGCGTGCGGGTGCTCACCATGGTGGAAGGTTATGGCTGCCGAGCGGGCCCTGTCGCCATCGCCTCGGGCCCCGTTCGGGACGCTACGCGCGTAGGGCCGCGGCCCGTCATGCCGGACGGCGGCCCTTCACGATTGGATAACAGCCGGGTCAGCCCGTCGTGGTGTCGGCCGGGGCGTCCTGCTTCCCGGCCCGCTCCAGCCGGGAGTGCTTGACGCTGTAGCCGAAGTAGACGACCACGGCGACGGCGAGGGCGATCGCGCCGGCCCGGAAGGTGTCGGCGTGCAGGCCGGTGATCAGGTAGATGCAGAAGCCGACGCTGACCAGCGGGACGACCGGGTAGCCGGGGACCTTGAAGCCGCGCGGCAGGTCGGGCTGGGTGCGGCGGAGCACGATGACTCCGATCGCGACCACCGAGAAGGCGATCAGGGTGCCGAGGCTGGTGATGTCGGCCAGCACGTTCAGCGGGATGAACGCGGCCAGCGCGCCGACGCCGATCCCGACCACCAGGGTGTTCCAGACCGGGGTGCCGGTGCGCGGGGAGAGCTCGGCGAAGCGCTTGGGCAGCAGGCCGTCGCGGCCCATCGAGTACAGGATGCGGGTCTGGCCGTAGATCACCACCAGGGTGATGCTGAAGATCGAGACGATCGCACCGACCGCGAAGATCATCGCGGGCCAGCTCTGGCCGGTGATGTTCTGCAGGATCTGGGCCAGGCCGGCCTCCTGGCCGTTGAACTCGGTCCACGGCTGGGCGCCGATGCCGGCCAGCGCGACCAGGATGTAGAGCAGGGTCACCACGACCAGCGAGATGATGATCGCCATCGGCAGGGTGCGGCGCGGGTTCTTGACCTCCTCGCCGGCCGTGGACACCGCGTCCAGGCCGATGAAGGAGAAGAAGATGCTGGACGCGGCGACCTGCACGCCGCCGATGCCGAGCGGCATGAACGGGGTCAGGTTGCCGGACTTGAAGCCGGTGAGCGCGACACCGATGAACATCAGCAGGATGACGATCTTGATCGCGACCATCACCGCGTTGACCTTGACCGACTCGCTGACGCCGCGGATCAGCAGGAAGCACACCATGGCGACCAGCAGTAGCGCCGGCAGGTTGAACCAGTGGGTGCTGTCCGGCGCCCCGGCCAGCTGCTCGGGGATCTTGAACCCGAAGGCCAGGTCGAAGAACTTGTTCAGGTACTCGGCCCAGGTCACCGCGATCGCCGAGGCCGAGACGCCGTACTCCATCAGCAGGCAGATGCCGACGCCGAAGGCCACGCCCTCGCCGAGGGTGGCGTAGGCGTAGGAGTACGAGGAGCCGGAGACCGGGATCGCCGAGGCCATCTCGGCATAGCAGAGCGCGGTGAGCCCGGCGGTGACCGCCGCGATCACGAAGGACAGGATGACCGCCGGTCCGGCCGAGGGCACCGCCGTGTTGAGCACGAAGAAGATGCCGGTGCCGATGGTGGCGCCGATGCCGATCGCGGACAGCTGCCAGAGGCCGATGGAGCGGCGCAGGTGGATGCCGGAGCGTCCGCCTTCCTCGGGGGCACCGGCCGGAAGGCCGCGCCCCTCGCTCTCCGCGATCAGGGTCGTGACGGGCTTGCGTCGCAGCAGACGCGCACCGAGGGTGTTGCTGGCCAAAACCGCAGTCCTTCTGGGCGGGGGAGGGTGTCCAGGGGCCGGTCACCCGGGGCGCTGGGGGGGGTGCCATCGGGGACCAACCGAACAAACATGGGACAGTACCCCGCGAAAACGCCATTGTCGCAAACAAACAATACCGATCGGCGCATTGTACGAATCGTCGCATCGACAATGACAAACCCGACACTTCGCACCCGTCGGATCATCGGTCAATCCGCTAAACGTCCAGCTCAGCGCCGTCGATTGGCCTCAGCGGCCCAGTACCGCCCGCATCACCGCACGGGCGATCGGGGCCGCCAGCGCACCACCGGTCACATCCGTGGCGTCACTGTCCGCGACCACCACCGCCACCGCGACCGGCGGCACCGCGTCCGAGCCGGCCGGCTTGGCCCAGGCGATGAACCAGGCGTACGGCGTCCCGCTGTTGTCCGCCCCGTGCTCGGCGGTGCCGGTCTTGCCGCCGACCACCGCCCCGGGGATCCGGGCGTTGCCGCCGGTGCCGTTCTCCACCACGTCGGTCATCAGCCGCTGCAGCTGCCCGGCCACCGCCGGGCTGGTCGCCTGCCGGTACACGGCCGGCTTCATCAGCTCCACCGTGCCGCCGTCGCTCCTGGTCAGCCTGTCCACCAGCTGTGGACGCATCACCGTCCCGTTGTCGGCGACCCCGGCCGCGACCATCGCCATCACCAGCGGGGTGGCCGCGGTGTCGTACTGCCCGATCGAGGACAGCGCCAGCTGGGCCGGGTCCATCGAGGTGTCGACGTTCGAGCGGGCCGGGCGCACCGGCATGTCCAGCCTCGGATCGTTGAAGCCGAAGCCCTCCGCCGTCGCCACCAGCTTCGACAGCCCGGTCCGCTCCCCGAGCCAGCCCAGCACGCTGTTGCAGCTCAGGGTCATCGCGGTGTCCAGCGACAGCCCCGGCCGGTCGCAGGCCGCGTTGTCGTTGACCAGCGGCGTGGTCGTCCCGGGCAGCACGTACGGGAAGGGCGCCGCGGTCGGCGCGTCCGGGTCGGTCACCGTCCCGGCCGCCAGCGCCGCGGCGGCGGTGACCACCTTGAAGGTCGAGCCCGGCGGGTAGGTCTGCCGCAGCGCCCGGTTGAGCATCGGCTGGTCGGTGTCGACCTGCAACCGGTTCCAGGCGGTCTGGTCGGCGTTGCCGGAGCCGGCGAAGCCGCCCGGGTCGTACGAGGGGGTGCTGGCCAGCGCCAGGATCCGCCCGGTGGCCGGTTCGATCGCGGCCACCGCCCCCTTCTGGTCGCCGAGCCCGTTCATCGCGGCCTGCTGGGCCGCCGGGTCGATCGTGGTGTACACGTCCCCGCCGGGGTTCTGCCGGCGGGAGACGGCGTCCCAGAGCGACCAGCCGCCCAGCCGGCCGTCGGTGCCGGTCAGCAGGTCGTCCTCGGTGCCCTCCAGCTGGCTGTTGCCGTACGCCTGGGAGGCGAACCCGGTGACGGCGGCGTAGGTCGGGCCGTCGGTGTAGGTGCGCTCGTAGGCGTACCGGCCGCCGGTGGGCAGTGAGCCGGTCACCGCCCGGCCGCCGACCAGGATGTCGCCGCGCGGCCGGGCGTAGCGCTCGACGACGAGCCGCTGGTTGGCGCTGTTCCGGTCCAGGTCCCGGGCCTCGAACACCTGCACCCGGGTGGCCTGCACGCACAGCGCCCCCACCAGCAGCAGGCAGAAGGTGGCCGCCCGGCGCCCGGTGACCGAGATCCCGGGCAGCCCCTGCGGGCCGTTGCCCCGCGGCCGGCCGCCGCCGGACGGGCCGGCCGCCATCAGCCCACCACCTCCGGCGCGGGCCGGCGGGCCTCGTGACTCATCCGCACCAGCAGCGCCACGATGATCCAGTTGGTCACCACCGACGAACCGCCCTGGGCGATGAACGGCATGGTCATCCCGGTCAGCGGGATCAGCGCGAGCACCCCGCCCGCCACCACGAACACCTGCAGGCCGACGATCGCGGCCAGCCCGATCGCCAGCAGCCGCCCGAACGGGTCGCGCAGCGCGATGCCGGTCCGGAAACCCCGCGAGACCAGCACCGCGTACAGCAGGAACACCGCGAACAGCCCGGTCAGGCCGAGCTCCTCGCCGATGGTGGCGAGGATGAAGTCCGACTTGGCGGCGAAGCCGATCAGCACCGAGTGCCCGTTCCCCAGCCCGGTGCCCAGCTCGCCGCCCCAGGCGAAGGCGAACAGCGACTGGGCGATCTGGTTGGCGCCCCGGCCCGCCGCGATCGAGCCCAGCGGATCCAGCCAGTCCACCACCCGGCTGTGCACGTGCGGCGAGAGCCAACCCACCGTCACCGCGCCGACCGCCGCCAGGCCCAGCCCGATCGCGATCCAGCCGGTGCGCGCGGTGGCCACGTAGAGCATCACCACGAACAGCCCGAAGTACAGCAGCGACATCCCGAGGTCGGTCTCCAGCACCAGCACCCCGACGAAGGCCGCCCAGATCATCAGCACCGGCCCGAGCACCCGCCCGCGCGGCAGCTGCCAGCGCCAGACCCGGCGGCCGGTGAGCGCCAGCGCGTCCCGGTGCACCGCCAGGTAGGCGGCGAAGAAGACGGCCAGCAGGATCTTGGCGAACTCCCCCGGCTGGAAGGAGAGCGGCCCGACGACGATCCAGATCCGGGAGCCGTACACCGGCGGGAACAGGATCGGCACCACCAGCAGCACCAGCGCCGCCAGCGCCCCGACGTGGGCGTACCGCTGCAGCCGTCGGTGGTCGCGCACCAGCAGCACCACCGCGATGAACAGCCCCACCCCGAGCGCCGACCAGAGCAGCTGGGTGGAGGCGGCCTCCCGGCCCGGGGTGGCCCGGTCGAGCCGGTAGATCACCACCAGGCCGATCCCGTTGAGCAGCACCGCGATCGGCAGCAGCAGCGGATCCGCGTACCGGGCCCGCCGGCGGACCACCCCGTGCGCCGCGAGCGAGAGCACACCGAGCGCGGCCCCGTACTGGACGGCGTCGGCCGGCGCCTCGCCGTCGAGGTCGACACCGACCTCGACGTAGCCGAACACGGCGGTCAGCACGGCCGCCAGCACCAGCACCAGCTCGGTGGTGCGCCGGGTCGGCACCGGCCGGTCGGGCCGGGCCGGGGATCTCGTCACGGCGGAAGGTGTCGCCACGGACCGTCCTGGGGGGGGAGGCGGGGATGCCGATCGGGGCGGACCGGACGCCGGTGCGACGGCGACCGTGCCCAGGTTCGTCACCCTAACGAGCGTTATCCATATGTACGGCAGTTCGGCACGGTGTGTCCGCCGGTGTCGCGATCGCCCCGAACGGCCCCCGCCCCGCCCCTCACTCCGCCCCTCACTCCGGCCGCCGCCCCGCCAGCGCCGCCACCCCCGCCCCGACCACGGCCACCAGCACGACGGACAGCAGCAGTTGACCCCAGGGCACGCAGAGCCGCCCGGTCCGGGCCGCCGTCACCACCCCGCGCACCGCCGCGTTGGCCGGCGACACCGGCACCACCAGCGCCGCCGCGGCCAGACCCAGCGCCGCCAGGATCCCGTACGGCGAGCGGACCGGCACCGGACGGTTGGCCACCGCCCCGGCCAGCACCCCCGACAGCACACAGACCACCGAGGCGGCCAGGCCGGCCAGCAGCGCCCGGCCGACCCCCGGATCGGCCCCCGCCCCCGGGTTCACCACCGGCCCACTCGTCCACCACAGCGCCGCCACCCCGCCCACCGCCGACAGCAGAGCCGCCGTCAACGCCGCCAGCAGCGCCGCCAGGTGAACCCGCGCCGGGCCCGCCGCCGCCACCAGACAGGCCCGCGACGCCGCCGGCTCCGCCGTCAGCACCCCGCGCACGTACCAGGCGCTCACCGGCACCAGCACCCCCGCGCCGTAGCCGAGCCCGCCCAGCAGCGGATCCCCCGCCGACACCCCGACCACCAGCAGCAGCACGAACGTCAGGAACGGCGGCAGCCAGGCGTGCGAGCGCACCAGCAGCTCCAGGTGGTACCGGGTCAGTGGTCCGAGCCGCCGCACCGCTCCCCCTCCCGTCGACGCACCGCCAGCACCCGCACGCCCGGCCGGCCCAGCAGCAGAGCGCGCAGCAGCGCGTCCGAGTGACCGGCCGGCACCGTCAGGCGCACCAGCGCCCCGCCCAGCGCGACCGCCTCCGGCCCGCCGGGCAGCCGCTCCGGCAGCGCGGCGCCGTCCGGCAGCTCCACCTCGATCTCCATCACCGGCCCGTCGGCCACCACCGGCTCCGGCCCCTCCGCCACCGGCCGCAGCCCGCCGTCCGGGCCGACCCGGTAGGCGGCACCGGTCCGCCCGGCCAGCCGATTCGGGTCGTGGTCCACGAACAGCACCGCCGCGCCCGCCGCCGCCCGCTCGACCGCCGCCTCGTCCAGCACCGCCCGGGCCCCCGGATCCAGCCCGGTCCACGCCTCGTCCAGCAGCAGCACCGGGGCCTCGGCCATCAACGCCTGCGCCACCGCGACCTTCTGACACGTCCCCTTGGACAGCCGGCTCAACGGGGTGCCCGCCCGGTCCGCGATGCCGAACCGGTCCAGCCACTCCCCCGCCCGCCGCCGCGCCCCCGCCGCCGACAGCCCGTGCACCCGGCCCACCCGCAGCAGGTACGAGGAGGCGTCGAACGGCAGCGCCGGCGGGAACCGCTCCGGCACGTACGCCGCGGCACCGGACCGCACCACCCGGCCGGTGCTCGGCCGCTCGATCCCGGCCACCAACCGCAGCAGGGTCGACTTGCCGCTCCCGTTCGCCCCGGCGATCCGCACCAACTCCCCCGGTCCGACCGCCAGAGCGACGTCCCGCAGGACCCACCGCCCGCCCCGCCCGTACCGCTTGCCGACCGCGGTCAGCTCCATCCCCACCCCGTCTCCATCGGATCCCCACGAAGGTTATCCAGCCCCGGTAAAGACACCGTGAGCATCCCGCCCGGCAACAACCGCGCCCCGCACCGGAGTTCACGCCGGAGCCCGCGCCGGAGCGAACCGGCGGCCCGCCCGGCCCCGTTTGGCCCCGACGAACTGATGATCCCTAGGATCACCGGGTGAATACCGGACGACGACCGCACACCAGGCTCGGCAGCCTGCTGGCCGCCCTGGCGATAACGGGCGCCTCGCTGCTCCTCGGCCTGCCCGCCCACGCCGACGAACCCTCAGCCGGCGCCACCCCAGCACCCCAGGAGGCCCCCAAGGTCGACCTGATCCTGGACGTCAGCGGCTCCATGAACACCGCCGACATCCAGGGCAAGAGCCGCATCTCGGTGGCCCAGAACTCGCTGAACGAGGTGATCGACGCCCTGCCCCCGGAGGCCGAGTTCGGCATCCGCACCCTCGGCGCCAGCTACCCCGGCAACGACAAGACCGTCGGCTGCCAGGACACCAAGCAGCTGTTCCCGGTCGGCAGGACCAACAAGGTCGAGGCCAAGACCGCGGTCGCCACCCTGCGCCCCACCGGCTGGACCCCGATCGGCCTGGCCCTGCGCGGCGCCGCCCAGGACCTCGGCAAGGGCGACGCCACCCGCCGGATCGTCCTGATCACCGACGGCGAGGACGACTGCGCCCCGCCGGACCCGTGCGACGTGGCCCGCGAACTCGCCGCCCAGGGCATCCACCTGGTGGTCGACACCCTCGGCCTGGCCCACGACGACAAGACCCGCCAGCAGCTGCTCTGCATCGCCAACGCCACCGGCGGCACCTACACCGACGTCCGCACCGGACAGCAGCTCACCGACAAGGTGAAGCAGCTGATCGACCGCAACGACGACACCTACACCGTCAACCCGGTCAAGACCACCGGCACCGACAAGTGCGACAACGCCCCGGTGCTCGCCCCCGGCGTCTACAGCGACCGGGAGAAGTTCTCCGAGCACCGCGTCTACAAGGTCCCGGTCAAGGCCGGCCAGGAGCTGCGCGCCTCGGTCAGCGTCGGACTCGACCGCGCGGTGGCCCGCGACTACGGCGTCCTGCTCCAGGCCACCAGCGCCACCGGCCAGGAACTCGTCCGCGGCACCGACGCCGGCAGCACCCGCACCGACGTCGTCTCCACCGGCCTGCGCTGGTCCACCGACGACTCCAAGGGCTACGTCACCGCGAGCCCGACCGCCTCGGCCAAGGACAAGCCGGACACCACCGTCTGCCTGGTCGTCAGCAACGCACTGGCCCCCCAGGCCGGCGTCCACACCGACCCCGGCATGCCGCTGGAGCTGACCGTCGACCTGGCCGCCGCCTCGCCCGCCCCCGAGGGCGCCGCGATGGGCCTCGGCCGCGGCTGGATCCTGCTGCTCACCCTCACCCTGGCCGGCCTGGCCTTCGGCCTGGTCTCCGGCTGGATCGCACGCTGGCGGATCGCCGTCTGGCGGGAGAACTGACCATGCGTACGACGATCCGCGGCGCCCTCGCCGCCCTCGCCCTGCTGCCCGCCCTCGCGCTGCCCACCCTCGTGTTGGGCGCCCCCGCCGCCTCCGCCGCCTCGCCGTCCCCGAGCGCGACCGCGAGCGGCAGCCCGGCCCCGGCCACCAAGGCCGGCACCTCCTTCCTGACCGCGGTCAACCTCTCCCCCGGCCAGGACGCCGACGTCGCCGTCTCCACCGGCGACTACCTGTACTGGGCGTTCGGCGCCGCCGAGGGCCAGACCCCGACGATCAGCCTGACCGTCAACCTGGCCCCCGCCGCCGACCGGCACGGCCCGCAGACCTGGACCGTCGAGGTCTTCGACGGCCTGCGCCGCCGCCAGGCCTGCACCGCCGGCACCCAGAACGCCACCGGCGACCAGAGCGCCACCGCCCTGACCCTGAACTGCACCCTGCGCGAGGTCCGCACCTGGGCCGAGCCGTGGTCCGGCGACCCGCTGCCCGGCACCTACTACGTCCGGCTGTCGGTCACCGACGCCCCGCAGCCCGACCTCGGCCTGGCCGCCACCACCCGGCTGCACGTCACCGCCAAGGGCAACGCCGACAACGCCCAGCCCGAGGGCGGCGAGCTGAAGGCCCCGCTGGTCCCGCCGGTCGGCGGCGGCGCGAGCACGGCCAAGGCGGCGGCCCCGGTCGCCGAGAAGCAGCACTGGTACACCGGCTGGTTCTCCGGCTGGAACAGCCGCTGGTACTGGACCATCGGCGGCGGCTTCCTGGCCGCCCTGGCCGGCGTCCTCGGCTTCCACCTGACCCGGCACCCGCGCGGCCACCGCCCCGGCCGCTACGGCGCCGTCCCGCCCCAGGGCTCGCACCAGCACCAGTCCTACGCCGAACGCCCCTGACCCACGCCCCCGGGGGCCGGCCGGAGACCTTCCGGCCGGCCCCCGGCCGTGTCTACGCTCGAAGCATGCAGCCGCACGGCCTGATCGTGGTCGGCGTGGACGGCTCCGCACCCGCCCTGGCCGCCGCCCGCTGGGCGGCCCGCCTGGCCGGCCTCACCGGCGGCCCGCTGGAGGCGGTGGCCGTCTGGGACTTCCCCTGCCTGTACGGCGACCACGGCCTCGTACCGCCCGCCCTGGACGGCTTCGAGCCCGAGCACCGGGCCGCCCGGATCCTGGACGAGACGGCGGCCCACTGCGCCGTCCCGCTGCGCCGCCACCTCAAGGCCGGGCCGCCGGGCCCCGCCCTGGTCACCGCCGCGGCCGGCGCCGCGCTGCTGGTGCTCGGCAACCGCGGCCACGGCACCCCGCCGGAGGTCCCGCTGGGCACCGTCGCCCAGTACTGCCTGTGCCACGCGTCCTGCCCGGTGGTGATCGTCCGCGCGGGCGGGGTCAGCCCTTGAACAGGTTGTGCCCCACGTCGGTCGGCACCTTGTCCTGGACCGGCTTGCTGCCCGGCCCGGGCACGTGCTCGCCGGGCACCGGCTCGTCGCCCTCCCGGTGCAGCAGCACCACGCCGTCCTCGGCCCAGAGCTGCCGGTAGCCGTGCGCCAGCAGCAGCTGGATCCGGTCGGCCTGCTCCTTGTCCGTCGTGAACGGGAAGGACCGCTTGTCGGAGCGGATCAGCACGTACGCGCGCCCGCGCGGCGTCCCGTCCACCAGCACCACGTCGGTCCGGGCGGTCAGCCGCGGCGCGATCTGGTTGTCCGCCTCCACCGAGGCGCCGTCCGGGATCAGCGCGGCCGCCCGGACCAGCGCGGCCTCGCTCGCCCGGGGCTCCCAGGAGGACGGCACCGCGAGCTGCAGCAGCCCGATCGGCACCGCCGCGACCAGCGCCACCCCGACCGTGCCCAGGCCCAGCAGCCGGGCCCGCCGACGGGTCCGCTCGGGCCGCCCGGTGCTGCTCAGCCGCCCCAGCACCTCCAGGCTCGCGGTCAGCAGGACCGGCCAGAGCATCGAGTCGTAGTGCCGGGCGATCGACCAGTGGTTGGGGTTGCTGGACAGGATCCGCTCGGCCAGCAGCGGCACCAGGCACAGCACGGTGGCCGAGCGCAGCGGCAGCAGGAACATGGTGCCGAACAGCCAGAGCAGCAGCAGCGGCTTCAGCGGCTGGTCGAAGGCGGTCTGCACCAGCAGGAACGGGTTGTGCAGCAGGTTGCGGACCGCCTCGCCGCCGTCGGCACCGAGCGCGTCGTAGTTCCAGTAGTAGCCCGGCTCGCCGCCCATCGCCGGGATCAGCCAGGTGATCGCCACCGCCGAGGCGATCGGCCCGCCCAGCAGCAGCCCGATCCCGGTGAACCGCCCGGCCCGGTCCCCGGTGCCCCGGGTGCGCAGCAGCAGCACCAGGCCGTACGCGCCGACCAGCAGGCCCAGGTCCTCCTTGGTGCAGCACAGCAGCACCGCGGCCAGCACCACCGTGCCGTAGCGGCGGGCCAGCCCGCGCTCCAGCAGCAGCAGGATCAGCGGGACGGCGAACGCCACCTCGTGGAAGCCGACCCGGGAGGCGACCAGCAGGGGCCAGCCGAGCGCGTAGACCAGCCCGGCCAGGTCGGCGGCCCGGCGGGCGGTGCGCGGCTCGGCGGCGGCGAAGGCGTGCGCGGCGATCCGGCGGATCAGCGGCACCCCGAGCGCGAACAGCAGCGCCTGTCCGATGATCAGCGAGCGCGGGTCGTCCCAGATCCAGTACAGCGGCGCGAGCAGCGCCAGCACCGGGGAGAAGTGGTCGCCGAGCAGCGAGAACCCGGGCGGGAACTCGTGGTGGTAGTACTTCAGCGTGGAGACCGGCAACCCGAAGTGGGCGTAGCCGCGTATCCCCTGGTCGAAGATGCCGAGGTCGAAGCCGCCGAGCGAGACGGACGCCCAGCCCTGCATCCCGATCGCGCACATCACCGCGAAGCACAGCACGCTGAGCAGCAGGGTGCGCCGGGCGGGCGAGCCCAGCGCGGCGGCGGCCCGGCGGGCGGCGGGTACGACGGCGCGGGGCGTCGGCGGGCTTGCGGTCTGGGTGGTCACGTCGGCTCCGGTCCGTCTCTGGTCCGTCAGGTCCGGTTGGTCAGGGCGGGGTCGCGGTCGCGGTCGCGGTCGGGATCGGGATCGGGGGCGGCGTCGAGCCTGGCGCCGAGCAGCGCCCAGGCGCCGGCCGAGGCGTCGACCGCCTGCCGCCGGGCCCGGTACAGCCGCACGCCGACGACCGCCAGGACGGCGATGGCCAGCGGCGGGTAGATCGCGCCGGGCAGCTGCCAGTACCAGACGACGCCGCGGCCCCAGCGGTGCGGCACCGCCCACATCACGTGCGAGAGGAACACCGCCAGCGTCACCCCGAGCAGCACCCGGCGGCGGGTGTTCCTGGCCTCCGCGGCCAGCAGGGCGATCAGCGGGATGCACCAGACCCAGTGGTGGGTCCAGCTGATCGGCGAGACCAGCAGCGCGGTGAGGGCGGCGCAGACGCCGCCCCAGGCGTCGGCCCGGCGCAGCACCCGGGCGGAGCGCCCGGCGAGCACGGCCACGCCCAGTCCGAGGGCGCCCACCAGCCCGCAGACGATCAGCCCGACCGTGCCGGGGTCGTTGACGTCGAGCAGCCGGCAGACGGCCCCGCGCAGCGACTGGTTGTCCACCAGCACGGTGACGCCGACCCGGCTCGGGTCCCACAGGTAGTTGGTCCAGAACCCGTAGGAGCCGTCCGGCAGCACGATCCAGCCGATCAGGCCGGCCGCCAGGAAGGTGCCCATGGAGACCAGCGCGGCCCGGACCCGTCCGGTCAGGAACAGGTAGACGGCGAACAGCCCCGGGGTGATCTTGATCGCGGTGGCCAGGCCGATGCCCACGCCCTTGGTGCGGCTGCGGTCGGACCGGGTGAGGTCCCACAGCACCAGGCACAGGATGGCGAGGTTGACCTGGCCGTACTGGAAGGTGGTGTAGACCGGCTCCAGCCAGACCGCGAGGCCGGCGCCGAGGATCGCGGCGGCCGTGCGGTACCGCCGGGCGGGCCAGCCGGCCAGCTTGAGCGACAGGTGCACGGCCAGGCCGAGCAGCGCGTAGTTGCCGAGCATCACCAGGACGCGCAGGGTGCTCACGCCGAACCAGGTGCTCGGGACGAACAGCATCGCGGCGAACGGCGGGTAGGTGGCCGGGAGGTCCCAGCCGGGCAGCCGCATCGCGTACAGGTCGTCGCCGTTGACGACGGCCTGGCCCTCGGCCCGGTAGACGAGCATGTCGACCATGGTCGCGCCGTGCAGGTGCCGCTGGATGACGAACGCCGCGACCGACAGCACCGCGACGCAGATCGCCGCGACGGTCCAGGAGTTCGGTCGTCCGCCTGTCGGGCCGCTGTCGGGCCCCTCCGGGTCCGCTCGCCGCGTCCACCGTGTCAGACCGAACTCGCGCACCGCGATGGCACCCCGTTGAGATAGACCAGATCGTTCCCTCGTCGCCGTCTGGGCCCAACCACCATAACCGACCCCTCTGAGACTCCCCTGAGTTCCAAAGTCCGTCAGCTTCCGCCCTGGTGGGAGCGGTGTGACCTCGGTCACCAGGCCCCTCGCCGGGCCTTCCGGGCCGCAAAACGCGAAGTCCCGCCGGGAGTTGACTCCCGGCGGGACTTGGTGGACCGGCCGGAGCCGATCCGTTGGGTGGAGCTGAGGGGATTCGAACCCCTGACCCCCTCGATGCGAACGAGGTGCGCTACCGGACTGCGCCACAGCCCCAACGAGAAGAAACTCTAGCACCTTTCGAAGGGGGTCCGTGACCACCCCCCTGGTCGGGGGCGGTCACGGCGGTCATTCGTTGGCCGCGCGGGGGCGGGACTCCGGAGCCGGGGCCTCGGCGTACTGGTCGAACAGCGGGGTGCTGCGGGACTCGGCGGGGCGCCCGGCGGTCCAGCCGCCGGGGGCCGACAGGTCGACGCCGCGGGACACCCGGGGGGCGACCGGCGCGGTGACGTAGGTCGGCAGCGGGACGGGCACCGGCTCCCAGGAGTCCGGGCCGGCCGCGCCGCGCTCGCGCATGCCGTCGACCCACTCCTCGTGCTCGGTCGCCTCCGCGACCACGGAGGCGGAGGACGCCGCGACGGTGGGCTGCTCGGGGTCGGCGGCCAGCCTCAGGTGCGACCGGCGGCCGGGCCGCTGCCCGGCGGGCGCGGCCGGGTCCGGCTCCACCGGGGCGGGGGCCTCGACCGTCGGCCGGTCGTCCACCGGGGCCTCGGCCCGCTGCCGCTCGCGCTGGCGCAGCCGCTCGGCCGCCTGGACGGCCCGGGACCGGTCCAGCTTCACCTCGTACCGCTGCCGCTCCAGCTTGCGCAGGTGGCCGATGTAGAGGGTGAGGAGGAGCGCCGGGACGGCCGGCACCCAGAGGAAGGCGAGACCGGCCACCGCGGCGACCACCGCGCCGAGGGCGAAGGCCAGGAAGAGGGCGGTGACCATCCGGCGCCGGCGGGCCAGCAGCCGGGCCCGGCGCTCGGCGCCGCCCTGCCGCACGGCGGCGGGCCGTTCGACCGGGCGTTCCGCCGGGGGTTCGGGCTCCGGGGCCGCGGGGTCGCCGGAGGCGGTCGCGTCCCGTTCGGGAGGACCGTCGTCGCTGTGCTCGTCGTCACGCGGTTCGTCGCCCAGGGCCCGGGCTGCCCGCCGCTCCAGCGCCGAACGCCCGGCCAGCAGGCGGATGGCGGTGCTGAAGCGTTCCGTCGGGCGCGCCTCGTTGAGTTCGTCCTGCCTGCGGAGCCACATCGGCACCAGATAGGCGGCCCAGGCCCCTACGATGACGGCGTAGATAAGGCCGCTACTGCTCACGATTCACACCGTACGGGCGCCGGGGAAGGCCCGGCAGCAATTTGGCGCGGCGTGTCGTGTGATCAAGCTGATTCTCCGACTATTTTGCCGGTGTTTGTGACGGTCCGCCACCACGCCGATGCCATATCGATATTTGATTCGAACAGATATTCAATTACGTGACTCACGGCCGGAACTGATCGCCCGCCAACGCTCCAGCATCCCCTCCGGGACCTCCTCGGCGGTCAGGGCGTAGACCAGGTGGTCCCGCCAGTCCCCGTCGATGTGGAGATAGCGCGGGCGGATTCCCTCCGAGCGGAAGCCGAGCTTTTCCACCACCCGGCGGCTCGGACCGTTCTCCGGACGGATGCAGACCTCGATCCGGTGCAGTCCGAGGGTGCGGAAGCAGTGGTCCACCGAAAGCGCCACCGCCGTCGGCATGATGCCCCGGCCGGCCACCGCCTCGTCGATCCAGTAGCCGACGTTGGCCGAGCACATCGAGCCCCAGGTGATCCCCCCGACGGTCAACTGGCCGACCAGCTGGCCCTTGTAGAGCACCACGAAGGGCAGCATCCGGCCGGCCGAGGCCTCGCCGCGCAGGAACCGGACCATCTGCCGGTAGGTCGGACGCGGGCCCGCCGCCCGACCCGCCGGGCCGGGCGGCACGGTGGCCTCCCAGCGCCGCAGCCAGTCCCGGTTGCGGCGGCTCACCTCCTGCCACTCGCGCTGGTCGCGGGCCCGGATCGGGCGCAGCACGACCTCCCCCTCGTGGAGTTCTACCGGCCAGCCGGCGTTCAGTGCGCTCTCCCGGAAGCTGGGGCGTCGGGCCGGGGGTGGTCCCCGCCGCCGAGCTGGTCGACGGCGTGGGCGAGCAGCGGCTCCAGGACGGCCAGACCGTCCTTGACGCCGCCGGTCGAGCCCGGCAGGTTGACGATCAGGGTACGTCCGGCGAGCCCGGCCAGCCCGCGGGAGAGCGCCGCGGTCGCCACCTTGTCCCGGCCGTACGCGCGGACGGCCTCGGCGATCCCGGGGACCTGCCGGTCGATCACCCGGGCGGTCATCTCGGGGGTGAGGTCCATCGGCGAGATGCCGGTGCCGCCGGTGGTCAGCACCACGTCGTAGCCGGCCGCGACCGCCTCGCGCAGCACGGCCTCGACCGGCTCGCCGTCCGGCACCACCCGGGGGCCGTCGACGGTGAAGCCCATCGCCGTCAGGCCGGCCACCAGCAGCGGGCCGCCGCTGTCCTGGTACACCCCGGCCGAGGCCCGGTTGGAGACGGTCACGGCCAGCGCCCGCCCGGCCGACGCCTTCACTCGGCCACCTCCGGCGCGAACCAGTCGCCGCTCTTGCCGCCGGTCTTGGCGAGCACCCGCACGGACTCCACCGCGGCGCCCTTGTCGACCGCCTTGACCATGTCGATCACGGTCAGCGCGGCGACCGCCACCGAGGTCAGCGCCTCCATCTCGACACCGGTGCGGTCGGCGGTCCGCACCGTGGCGGTGATCTCGACCGCGTCGTCCGCGACGGCGAGGTCGACCTCGACGCCGGAGACCGCGATCGGGTGGCAGAGCGGGATCAGGTCCGGGGTCCGCTTGGCGCCCATGATCCCGGCGATCCGGGCCACCGCGAGGGCGTCGCCCTTGGGCACGCCCTCGCCGCGCAGCAGCTCCACCACCTTCGGGGAGACCCGGACCCGGCCGGCCGCGACGGCGGTGCGCACGGTGGTGGCCTTCTCGGAGACGTCGACCATCCGGGCCGCGCCCTGCTCGTCGACGTGGGTGAGGCGGTCGCCGGGGTTCGGTGTCGTCACGGGTAACTCCAGGGGCGCGCAGGTCGAATACCGCGCTACCGTACCGCTCGGCACGCACCCGCTCGCCTCCGGGCGCTCCTGACCCGCCGCCGACGGCCGGCGCTCAGGCGTCCAGCAGGACGACGTCGACCTCGCTGCCGGCCGGCAGACCGGTGACCTCCTCGGGGACGGTGATCAGGCAGTTCGCCCGGGCCAGCGCCCCGACCAGGTGGGAGTCGGCGCCGCCGACCGGCTCGACGGTGCCGTCCGCCGCCGAGTAGCGGCCGCGCAGGAACTGCCGGCGGCCGGCCGGGGAGCGCAGCTCGGCCGGGCAGAGCGCGCGCACCACCGGGCGGTGCACCTCGGCCGCGCCCAGCATGGTGCGGATCACCGGACGGACGAAGAGCTCGAAGGAGATGTACGCGCTCACCGGGTTGCCCGGCAGGGCGAGCAGCGGCACCCCGGCCGGGCCGCCGATCCGGCCGAAGCCCTGCGGCTTGCCGGGCTGCATCCGCAGCCGGCGGAAGTCCACTCCCCCGTAGGACTCGAAGACCTCCTTGACCACGTCGTACGCCCCGACGCTGACCCCGCCGCTGGTGACGATCAGGTCGGCCCGGCCGAGCTGGTCCTCCAGAACGGCGCGCAGCCGGTCGGCGTCGTCGGGGACGGCGCCGACCCGGTAGGCGATGGCGCCGGCCTCCTGGGCGGCCGCGGTGAGGGTGAAGCTGTTGGAGTCGGCGATCTGCCCCGGCCCGACCGGCTCGCCGGGCTGGACCAGCTCGCTGCCGGTGGAGAGCACCACCACCCGGGGGCGCGGGCGGACCTTCACGGTGGCCCGGCCGATCGCCGCGAGCAGGCCGAGCTGGGTGGGGCCGAGCCGGGTGCCGGCCTCCAGCACCCGGGTGCCGGCCGCGACGTCGCTGCCGCGGCGGCGGATGTGCGCGCCCTCGGCGACCGGGCGCAGCACCCGGACCTCCTCGTCGGCCACCGGCGCGCCCATCGCGGCCGCGGCCGTCCCGGTGCCGGTCCCGCCGTCGGTCCACTCGACCGGGGCGACGGCCTGGGCCCCGGGCGGCAGCGGGGCGCCGGTCATGATCCGGGCGGCCTGGCCGGGGCCGACCTTCGGCAGTTCGTCGGCGCCGGCGGCGATGTCGCCGACCACGCCGAGCACCGACGGGTAGGTGTCGGTGGCGCCCTCGGTGTCGGCCGTGCGGACCGCGTAGCCGTCCATCGAGCTGTTGTCGAAGGGCGGCAGGTCGCCGTCGGCGACCACGTCCTCCTCCAGCCGGCAGCCCTGGGCGTCGAGCAGCTGGAGCTCGATCGCGGGCAGCGGGCCGACCGCGGCCAGCACGTCGGCGCGGTGCTCGTCCACCGTCCAGAAACGAGGAGCCGCCGGTGCCCGGTCCGCGGACCCGTCGCAGCAGGCTGCGGGGGTGGTGCTGTGCTCCGTGGACCCGGTCATCGGCGGCTCGCTCTCTGTGTCTGGGATCAGTCCTGCAGCTCGGAGCCGACGAACTCCCGCAGCCAGGAGCGGAACTCCGGGCCCAGGTCCTCGCGCTCGGCGGCCAGTCGGACGATAGCGCGCAGGTAGTCGGCGCGGTCGCCGGTGTCGTAGCGGCGGCCCTTGAAGAGCACGCCGTGCACCTGGCCGCCGGTCTCGGCCTCGCGGGTGGTCAGCTCGCGCAGGGCGTCGGTGAGCTGGATCTCGCCGCCGCGGCCGGGCGGGGTCTCCCGCAGCACGTCGAAGACCAGCGGGTCGAGGACGTAGCGGCCGATGACCGCGTAGTTGGACGGGGCCTCGCCCGGCTCGGGCTTCTCGACCAGGTCGGTCACCTGGAAGACGTCGTCGCCGAAGCCGTTCGCCTTGACGGCGGCGCAGCCGTAGAGGTGGATCTGGGAGGGGTCGACCTCCATCAGGGCGACGACCGAGCCGCCGAGCTCCTGCTGCACCTCGATCATGCGGGCGAGCAGCGGGTCGCGCGGGTCGATCAGGTCGTCGCCGAGCAGGACGGCGAACGGCTGGCCGGCGACGTGCTGCTCCGCGACGGAGACGGCGTGGCCGAGGCCCTTCGGGTCGCCCTGGCGGACGTAGTGCATGTTGGCCAGCTCGACGGACTCGCGGACCCGGCGCAGGCGGTCCTCGTCGCCCTTGCGGACGAGCAGCTCCTCCAGCTCGTAGGCGCGGTCGAAGTGGTCCTCCAGCGCGCGCTTGTTGCGGCCGGTGACCATCAGTATGTCGGACAGGCCCGCGGCGGAGGCCTCCTCGACGACGTACTGGATGGCCGGCTTGTCGACGACGGGCAGCATCTCCTTCGGGGTTGCCTTGGTCGCCGGGAGGAAGCGGGTGCCCAGTCCGGCCGCGGGCACCACGGCCTTGGTCACCGGAATACGGGAGGGGGTCGTCGTCATGCGTTTACCTTACTCAGGCACGTTTTCGCCCGGCCGCGCACGGTCGGACGGCTAGGACAGCACGTCGCGCGGCACGGCCACGATGGCGGGCGTATGGGAAGCGACCGGCTGGGCCAGGGAATCCCCTCCGGTACAGGCCGACAGACTACCCGGCTTTTCCGAACGGTCACCTTCAGCAGTCGTCGCCCGCTCCGGAGCGGAACCGGGCTGCTCGCGGGGCCCGGCCGCGGGCGGTCCCGGGCGCGGCGCGATCCGCCAGCAGTCGCCGCCGGCCGCGCGTGCGGCGGCCAGCGCGGCGTCGGCGGAGCGCAGCAGGACGGCCGCGTGGGTGCCGTCCTCGGGCAGCACGGCGACGCCGACCGCGGCGGTCAGGCCGTTGCCCGAGGGCGGGCGGGGGGCCCGGGGGCCGGAGGACCAGTCCAGCAGCAGGTGCCGGCGGACCGACCAGACCAGCCGCTCGGCGACCTGCGCGGCCCCCTCGGCGCCGGTGTCCGGCAGCACCACCAGGAACTCCTCGCCGCCGTATCGGCCCAGGGTGTCGGCCCGGCGGATCTCCATCGCCAGCCGCTGGGCGAGGTCGCGCAGTATCGCGTTGCCGCGGGCGCGGCCGTGCTCGGCGGTGACCGCCTCGAAGCCGGCGATCGCCAGCAGCAGCACGGCCAGCGGGCGGGGGCCGTCGGCGTGGTCGGTGTGCTCGGCGCGACGGGCCCGCTCGATCTCCCGGTCCAGGGTGAGCTGCAGGTGGCGGTAGTTCCAGACCCCGGTGAGCGGGTCGCAGGAGGCGGTCCGCTCCAGCTCGGCGCAGCGCTCCTCCAGCTCGGCGACCCGCCCGGTCAGCCGGTCCCGGTCGGCGGCGGCCCCGGCCCGCTCCCGGCGCAGCCGCAGTCCGAGCACGGTGGCGCCGGCCAGCGCGGGGGCGCTCAGCGCGGCCAGGGCCTGGACCAGCAACGGGGTGGACAATCGGGGCGCCCTTTCGCGTGTCAGGCTCTGCGCGTCACGGTTGGCAGGTGTTCGGAACGGCTTTCCGAACGGCTTTCGGACGCGGAGGATCCGGTGCACAACGAGAAGAGCGAGCTGAGGACACGGCTGTTGACGGAGCGCCGCGCGCTCACCGCCGAGGGGCGCGCGGCCGCCGCGGACGCGCTGGCCGGGCACGCCTGGGAGCTGGCGCCGCCCGGCAGCACGGTGGCCGCGTACGTCTCGGTGGGCGCGGAGCCGGGCACCCGGCCGCTGCTGGACGCGCTGCTGGAGAGCGGCGTGCGGGTGCTGCTGCCGGTGCTGCTGCCCGACAACGACCTGGACTGGGCCGAGTACGCGGGCCCCGCGACGCTGGCCCCGGCCGGGCGCGGGCTGCTGGAGCCGGTCGGGCCCCGGCTCGGGCCGGAGGCCGTCACGGGGGCCTCGGTGGTGCTGCTGCCGGGCCTGGCGGTGGACCGGGCCGGGCTCCGGCTGGGCCGCGGCGGCGGCAGCTACGACCGGGTGCTGGCCCGGCTGGCGCGGGCCGGGGTGCGGCCGGTGCTGGCCGTGCTGCTGTACGGGCACGAGCTGCTGGAGCGGGTGCCGGCCGAGTCGCACGACCGGCCGGTGGACCTGGTGGTGACGCCCTCGGGGGTGCGGGCCCTCGGATAGCCGGACGGCCCCGCCGTCCTCGGGGGACGGCGGGGCCGCTCGGGGTGTCGTACGGGTGTCAGCTCCCGGTGAGCACCAGCTTGTGCTTGGTCGCCTTCTCCACCGCGTCCGGGGTGAAGGCCCAGGTCAGCAGCTTGCCCTTGAGCCAGAGGTCGGTCTGGTCGTTGTAGTTGGCGTGGAAGGCGTGGCCGGAGGCGCCGCCGACGTTGATCCAGCGCGAGGAGTCCAGGTCGTTCAGGTCGACCACCATCCGCATCGACGGGATCCAGTCCACCTGGTAGCCGGCCGCCGCGTTCCAGCCCGCCGCGTCGACCGCCGCCGAACCGCCGGAGAGGCGGTACGGGCCGCGGTTGAGCAGCTTGTGGACGACGCCGGAGGCGATCGAGGAGTTGTCGGTGCCCATGGTCTGCTCGCGCAGCTCCAGCTTGTGCAGGCGGCCCCAGCTCCAGGTGGAGATGTCCTTGCCGAGCAGCGAGGTCAGGTCCTGCCGGGCGTTCTTCATCGCCTCCTTGAGCAGGTTGTCCAGGCCCTTCTGCTCCTTGTGCTGGGAGTCGATGTACGTCCACCACGAGCTGTCGGGCTTGTCCAGCTGCTGGCGCACCACCTCGGTCCAGCGGTCGCCGCCGTCCGGCTGGGCCTTGGACGGGTCACGGGTGCCGCACTGGTTGACGATCCGGCTGGAGCTGTCCGGCTTGGTCGGGTCGTCCTGCTGGCGCACCAGCAGGCAGTTGTCCTTGGCCCGGATGTCGGCCGGGAACTTCTGCCCGAAGGCGAGGCTGAGCAGGTTGCGCCAGACGCCGTTGTAGTAGGCGGCGGCCGCCGAGTCGGCGTCCTGGTGGAAGTTCCAGTCCTTCAGCAGGTCCTGCGCCTGGCGCACGTACGGGTCGTCGATCTGCTGCTTGAGCAGCAGCGGGACCAGCGTCTTGGCCATGATGCTGGTGTTGTCCAGCTGCAGGGTCTGCATGTCGTCCGGCGAGATCTTGCCGTTGTTCTTGAGCAGGCCGTCGATCTGGTCGGTGATCTCCTTGGCCCGGGTGCCGTACTCCCAGTCCTTGGTGAGGGTGTACTTGTAGCTCGGGTCCACCACGGCCTGGTTGGCGGTGACGATGTAGCCGACCGTCGGGTTGAAGCTGTACGGCAGCGCGGTGAACGGGACCGGGTCCGGCTTCCACTGGTACGAGGAGTCCCAGCCCGGGGCGGGCATGGAGCCGTCGCCCTTGCCGCGCACCGGGATGACGCCGGGGGCCTGGTAGCCGATGTTCTTGGCGTCGGCGTAGATCAGGTTCTGCGCGGGGACGGCGAAGTCCTTGGCGGCGCCCCGGAAGTCGTCCCAGTTGCGGGCCCGGTCCAGTTCGAAGACGGCGTCCATGGTCCGGCCCGGGCTGAGCGCCGTCCACTGCAGGGCGACGCCGTAGCCGCCGGTGCCGCGGTCGGGGGCGGAGGTGCCGTTGGGGGCGTACTTGCCGACGTTCTGCTGCTCGGTGCTCACGTCGGAGATCAGCGGGGCGCCGGTCTGGGTGGTGCGGACGGTGATGGTGCGGTCCTCGCCGCCGGCGACCTTGACGGTCTCCTTGCGGAGGTCGAACTTCACGTCCTTGCCGTCCACCTGGTACGTGTCCGGGCCGGTGACCTTCTCCAGGTAGAGGTCGGTGACGTCGGCGCCCAGGTTGGTGAAGCCCCAGGCGATGTCCTTGTTGTGGCCGATTATCACGCCGGGCATCCCGGCGAAGGTGAAGCCGGAGACGTCGTACTGGCAGGCCGGCGAGGTGGTCCGGCAGTGCAGGCCCATCTGGTACCAGACCGAGGGCAGGCCGGGGCCGAGGTGCGGGTCGTTGGCCAGCAGCGGCTTGCCGGTGGTGGTGTGCGAGCCCGCGACCACCCAGGAGTTGGAACCGATGCCCTGACCGGGGCGGCCGAGCAGCTGCGGCATCGCGTCGATCCGGTCGGTGAGGCCCTGCAGCAGCGCCTTGGTGGTGGCCGCGCCCTGGGCGGTGCCGCCGGTGCCGGGCGCGGCGCCGGGCTGCGGCGAGCCGTCGGCCGGGCGGTAGGTGTCGCCGCCGACGGTGCCGGTCTTCACGATCGTGCCGTTGCGGGCGTACGGGTAGTCCGGGTAGAGCTCGGCGATCTTGTCCGGGCCGAAGTCCTGGGCGAGCAGCGAGCGGTCGATCTCCTCCTGGAGGTTCCCGGAGAGGTTCCAGGCCATCGCCTTGAGCCAGGCCACCGAGTCGACCGGGGTCCACTGCTCGGGCTGGTAGCCGCTGTTGACGGCGCCCAGCAGGGCGTACTCCAGCGAGGCCTTCTCACCGCCGGGGTGCTCGGACAGCCAGGCGTTCACGCCGTCCGCGTAGGCCTGGAGGTTCTTCTTGGTGTCCGGCGAGAGCTTGGTGTCGTACTCCTTCTGCGCCACCTGGCGCCAGCCCATGGTGCGGATGAAGGAGTCGGTGTCGACCTGGCTGTCGCCGAACATCTCGGACAGCCGGCCGGCCGTGATGTGCCGGCGGACGTCCATCTCCCAGAACCGGTCCTGGGCCTGGACGTAGCCCTGGGCGCGGAACAGGTCCTCGTTGGTGTCCGCGTACAGCTGCGGAATGCCGTTGGCGTCGCGCTTGACGTCGACCGGCGCGCTCATGCCCGCCACCTTGACCGTGCCGTCGACCTCCGGGAAGGACGCGCGGACCGCGGTGACCCCGCGGTAGCCGCCGTAGCCGACGCCGGCCACCAGCAGCACGACCAGCACGATCACGATCAGACGGGCGCGCCGGAACTTCTTCGAGCGGGGCATCTGGGTCCTTGCGGTCCTGACTTCGGGGCGGGCGGGCGTGTCCGGGGCCTGGGACCGGGACAGGGCACCACATTAGGCCGAGTCGGCGCACCGCCGTGAACGGGGGACCGAGCTGGGGCGAAGCTAAAGGTATGGCAAAATGTTAGACTGAGTAACGATCCGCAACAGGAGCATTGACGACTTCTTAGCGGGCCGACGCCCGACGGAGTCCTCCCTGTACCAACGGAACGCCCCCAGCACCACCTGACACCCCGCCCGCCCATGCCTGCCCGAGGTGCCACTGCGTGAACGTCGACCACCTGAACCAGCTCCTGCTCGAAGCCTCCGTGATCCTGCTCTTCGCGGTGGTCGCCGTCCGGTTCTCGACCCGATCAGGACTGCCCAGTCTGCTGATCTACCTCGGGATCGGCGTGGCGCTGGGCCAGAACGGGATCGGCGTCACCTTCAACAACGCCGAGCTGACCCAGGTGCTGGGCTACGCGGCACTCGTGGTGATCCTGGCCGAGGGCGGCCTCAAGACCAGTTGGCGCGAGGTCAAACCGGCCATGCCGGCGGCCACCGTGCTGGCCACCGTCGGCGTCGGGATAAGCGTCTTCGTCACCGCGGCCGGCGCCCACTGGCTGGTCGACCTCGACTGGCGGACCTCGCTGCTGCTCGGCGCGATCGTCTCCTCCACCGACGCCGCGGCCGTCTTCTCGGTCCTGCGGATGGTCCCCCTGCCGCACCGGCTGACCGGCCTGCTGGAGGCCGAATCCGGCTTCAACGACGCGCCCGTGGTCATCCTGGTCGTCGCCTTCGCCTCCACCGGCGAACTGGACTCCTGGTACGTGCTGCTCGGCACGATCGCCGCCGAACTGGCGATCGGCGCGGCGGTCGGCCTCGCCGTCGGCAAGCTCGGCGCCTACGCGGTCAAGCACGTCGCACTGCCCTCCTCCGGCCTCTACCCGATCGCCGTGGTGGCGCTCACCGTGCTCGCCTACGCCGGCGGCGCGCTGCTGCACGGCTCCGGCTTCCTCGCCGTCTACATCAGCGCGGTGATCCTCGGGAACTCCAAGCTGCCGCACGGACCCGCCGTGCGCGGCTTCGCCGACGGACTGGCCTGGATAGGGCAGATCGGCATGTTCGTGCTGCTCGGACTGCTGGCCGCGCCGGAGAGCATGGGCGACGCGGTCGTCCCCGCGCTGGTGGTCGGCGCGGTGCTGGTCTTCGTCGCCCGACCGCTGTCGGTGATCCTCACCCTGACCCCGTTCAAGGTGCCCGGCCGCGAACAGGCACTGCTGAGCTGGGCCGGGCTGCGCGGAGCGGTGCCCATCGTGCTGGCCACCATCCCGGTGGTCTCCGGCGCCCACAAGGCCGAGGACGTGTTCAACATCGTCTTCATCCTGGTCGTCGTCTTCACCCTGCTCCAGGGCCCGACCCTGCCGTGGATGGCCAAGCGGCTGCGGATCGGCGAGGGCGCGATGGGCCAGGACCTCGACATCGAGTCCGCGCCGCTGGAGAAGCTGCACGGGCACCTGCTGTCGGTCGCGCTCTCGCCGACCTCGCGGATGTCGGGCGTGGAGATCAGCGAACTGCGGCTGCCCAAGGGGGCCGCCGTCACCCTGGTCGTCCGGGAGGGCAACTCCTTCGTGCCCGACAAGGCGACCATGCTGCGCGGCGGGGACGAGCTGCTGGTGGTCACCACGGACGAGGTCGGCGAGGCGACGGAGCGGCGACTGCGGGCCGTGGACAAGGGCGGCAAGCTGGCGGGGTGGCTGAACGGGCGGTGAGCGCCCGGGGCGGGCCGGGGGCCGGGGCAGCCGCCCCGGCCCGGCCCGGGCCGGTGTGACGTGGGAGGCCTGGGCGGTCCGGGTGGCCTGGCGGGATCTACGCGCGTAACTGTATGCTGGTGCGACTACGTCGTATAACCACCGCTAGACCACCCCCAGCATCTGCCTGACGCAGAGTTGGCGCGACCGCTCGGCGGCCGCGGTCCGGCCCCGGCCCACCAGGCCCGGCCGACCCGGTATCTACCCCGGTCGACGCGCGAGAGGACGACTCTCGGCGCCGTCGGGGCCACACCATGCCCTGCCGCGCTACCAGGCAGCAGGAAGGACCGACCGTGACGGCCCGCCGAACGGTCGAGATCGCCGCGGAATCCGCCCCGGACACCGCGCAGTCCACCGCCCAGGACACCGCTCAGGGCACTCTTCGGTCCGCCGCGACCGACACTGTCGACACCGCCGCCGAGGCGCCCGCCAGGGTCGGGTACGGCGAACTGCTGCGCACCCCCGGCGCCTGGACGTTCCTGTCCCCCGCCCTGGTCGCGCGACTGCCCTACGCGATGCTCAGCATGGGCATCCTGCTGCTCGTCACCCAGACCACCGGCTCGTACGGCACCGCCGGTACGGCCGTCGCCGTCGCCGCCGTCGCCCAGGCCCTGATCGGGCCGCAGACCGGACGGCTGGCCGACCGGTACGGCCAGGCCTCGGTGCTGGTCCCGACCGTGCTGGTGCACGCCGCCTCGGTCGCCCTGCTGATCACGCTGGCGCTCGGCCACGCACCGGCCTGGAGCGTCTACCTGGCCGCCGTCCCCGCCGGGGCGAGCGTGCCGCAGGTCGGCGCGATGGTCCGGGCCCGCTGGGTCTCCACCTTCACCGGCGAGGGCGCCTCGCCCGCCGCCGGGGCCAAGGTGAGCACCGCGTTCGCCTTCGAGTCCGTGACGGACGAGTTCACCTTCGTGGTCGGCCCGATCCTGGCCGCCAACATCGCCGCCCTCGCCAGCCCGGCGGTCGCACTGGTCGTCGAGGCCTCGCTGACCCTGGTCGGCGGTCTGGCCTTCGCGGCCCAGCGGCGCAGTGCCCCGGCCCGGATCCTCCCGGAGCCCGGTGTGAAGCGCGTCTCGGCGCTGGCCTCGCCCGGCGTCCGACTGCTGGTCGGGGCCTTCCTCGGGGTCGGCGCGGTGTTCGGCGGCATGCAGGTGTCGGTCAACGCCTTCGCGGACTCGGTGGGGCAGCACGACTCCGGCGGCACGGTGTACGGGATCTTCGCGGGCGGCTCGATGCTGGCCGGCGTGCTGTACGGCGTGATCGCCTGGCGGCGTCCGGTCCAGCAGCGGATGGTCATCAGCTACACGATGCTGGTGCTCGGCTGCTCGATGCTGTGGGCGATGCCCAACCTGATCGCGCTGACCGTCGCCGGGCTGATCTGCGGCCTGGCCATCGCCCCCACCCTGATCAGCGGCTACACCCTGGTCGAGACCCTGGTCGCGGACGGCGCCAAGACGGAGGCCTTCACCTGGCTGACCGGCGCGATCGGACTGGGACTGGCGCTCGGCTCGATGGCGGCGGGCAAGCTGCTCGACGGCCACGGGCCCTCGGTCGGGTTCCTGGTGCCGGCCGTCGGCGCCGGGCTGGGGCTGATCGCCCTGGTGTCGCTGCGGCACCTGCTGGCGGCCCCGGGCGGGCCGGGACGCGTGGTGGCCTCCTCGGCCGAGCTCGGCAACGCGGCGCAGCTCGTCGGCGCGGCCAAGGGCTGAACCGGTGGTGGGCGGTGACGCGGTACCGGCTCATCTCACACCGGATTCGCTGGACTGATCCAACGGAATACCGCATCATTGACCATCGTTAGCACTCATCAGGCGAGAGTGCCAGGAGGAAGACAAGTGCCCACGTACCAGTACCAGTGCACCGAGTGCGGCAACGGCCTGGAGGCGGTGCAGAAGTTCACCGACGAGGCGCTGACCACGTGCCCCGACTGCCAGGGACGGCTCCGCAAGGTCTTCTCGGCCGTGGGCGTCGTGTTCAAGGGCTCGGGCTTCTACCGGACCGACAGCCGCTCGTCCTCCAGCAGCTCGGTGGGCGCGGGTTCGTCCGCCGGCTCCTCGACGTCGTCGACCTCGACCTCGGGTTCGGGTTCGGGCTCGTCCGGTTCTTCGAGCTCTGCCGGTTCGTCGAGCTCGTCGAGCTCGTCGAGCTCCTCCAGCAGCCCGGCTCCGGCCGCCAGCTGATCTCGGCTCCCGGACTCTCCGGGGGTTGCCGAAACTTCGGGAAGGCCCGTCGGCCCCGCTTCGTGCGGGGGCGGCGGGCCTTTTCGCGCGCTTCCGTCAACTTCCGATGGTCGGCCTCACTCGTGTGAGTGTACGAAGTTGTCCACAGGGGCGGGGTTTTCCACAGGCTGTGGGAACACGCTTTCCGACCGCGCCGGAAAGGCGCATCGTACGGATCACCGGGCCGGATCCAGCCGACCCGGCCGAGTCCGGAGGTGCATCCCGATGACGACCGTGAGCCTGTCCGTTCCGCTGCCCGCGCCCACCGTGCCGCCACGGCGGGAGGTACCGAGCTTCCCGCCGATCCGACGCGGCTGCGGCGGGTGGCACCGCTGGCGCCGGGCCGTCCGGCGACGGGCGGGAGTGCCCGCGCTGGTGCTGCTCGCGGTGGCCGCGGCGCTTGCCACGGGGCCGGCGCGAGCCGGGCTGCCGCCACCCTCGGGGGGCGCGGCGGGGCGCCCTGGTTGTCCGTCCGGTCCCCCGGAGGATCATCCGTGAGCCGAGGCTGAGGAGGTTCACCTGCTGACCGAGAACCGCGACGCGCCGGGCAGGGCCCACCGGCGCCCGTTGTTCCCCGGGATGCGCGGGATTCCCGGTCCTTCTAGTCGCCGTGGTGCGGCGGGCGCTGACTCAGGTACCAGTCCAGCCCCCGCCCACCGCTCTCCCCGGTCCCGGGGCGGTCGCCCCAGCCGGCGTCGGTGTCGTCCCGGGACTGCTGGTCCAGCGGGTCGCGGAAGAGGAGCCGGGCCTTGGCCGCGGTGGAGGTGGAGGTGGAGGTGGTGGAAGGGGTGGAGGCCGGGGTTGGGGTGGAGGAGGAGGGAGGGAGGGAGGAGGGGGAGGGAGGGGCGGGGGTCCCCCCCGCGCCCCGCACCCGGTCTTGGTGCTGGCCCTGGTCCTGCCCCTGGCCGCACCCCGGTTCGTGCGCCTGCTCGTGTTCCTGCTCGTTCACCTTGTCCACTCCCCTGCTCACGGTCCGCCCTGTCCTTCCAGCCTAGAAGCCTCGCGAGGCTCCTGGTGACGCGCTTCGGGCCCGGTTGCGGAGCACTCCGCAACCGGGCCCGGGGAGCCGACCTCAGCCTTCGGCCGTCGGGCGTCAGGCCGCTTCGAAGCCCGCGTGGTCGGCGATCTTCTTCAGCTCGGCGAGTGCGTGCTTCTCGATCTGCCGGATCCGCTCACGGGTGAGACCGTGCTGCTTGCCCACCTCGGTGAGGGTGCGCTCGCGGCCGTCCTCCATGCCGTAGCGGGAGCGGATGATCGAGGCGGTGCGGTCGTCCAGCCGGCCGATCAGGCCGTCCAGTTCCTCGCGCCGGAGCATGACCATCACGGCGTCCTCGGGGGACGTCGCCCCGGTGTCCTCCACCAGGTCGCCGAACTGGGTCTCGCCCTCGTCGTCGACCGACATGTTGAGGCTGACCGGGTCCCGGGCCCAGTCCAGCACGTCCTTGATCCGGGCCTCGGTGGTGTCCAACTCGGCCGCGATCTCGGCGGGCTCGGCCTCGCGGCCAAGCTCCTTGGACTTCTCCCGCTGCACCCGCCGGATCCGGCCGAGCTCCTCGACCAGGTGCACGGGCAGCCGGATGGTGCGGGACTGGTCGGCGATCGAGCGGGTGATCGCCTGCCGGATCCACCAGGTCGCGTAGGTGGAGAACTTGAAACCCTTGGCGTAGTCGAACTTCTCGACGGCGCGCACCAGGCCCGCGTTGCCCTCCTGGATGAGGTCCAGCAGGGGCAGACCGCTGCGCGGGTAGCGGCGGGCGACCGCCACCACCAGGCGGAGGTTCGAGCGGATGAAGACGTCCTTGGCGCGCTCGGCGTCGGCGGCTATCGCCTCCAGCTCCTCGCGCGTGACGCCGTCGGGGAGTTGGCCGTCGGGGAGCTCACTCTCCTCCAGCAGGTGCTGGGCGTACACACCGGCCTCGATCCGCAGCGAGAGCTCGACCTCCTCGGCGGCATCGAGCAGGGGCGTCCTGGCGATCTCGTCGAGGTACATACCGACCAGGTCGCGGTCGGCCTCAAGGTTGGTCGGGCGGGCCGCGCGAGTCCGGTCGGCCCTGTCGCGAACGACGGCACGGGTGGCCATGCTTGCTCCCTTTGCTGGTGTTGCCGAGGTCTGCCTGCCTGCCCGAGAGGGCAAGAAGTGCGGGCCCCGAGGGGCTCACACGTAACGATCCAACGAACAGATTCCGGACAACATTCCCAAGTCGTTCAGATTCTTCCCCGCGATGCAGTATCCTGCCGGTTTTCACCCGGGTTCTGGACGCTCGGTGACCGCTCGGGCACCTCGGGTGCCCGCGAACGACCGATTCCATGACCGACCCTGCGGCTCTTTCCTCGGCGTTCCTTCACCGGCCGCACACCCGGCCGCCGCCTACTCGTTGAACAGGCGAACGATCGCGTACGTTCCCGCGCGCCCCCGTTTTCCGCCCGCGCCCACCCCCCGGCGCACGCAGGTCCTCCGCACAAAAGATGCCGAATCGCTATCACCCCAGCTCCGGATCGGCACAGGCCGCTGGGAAGGTGTCAGGCATGCACCTGACCAACAGCACGACCCCCGTCACCGTGCGTCAGCGCCGTCTCCTCCGGGACGCGTCGCTCGCGCTGGGCTGTGCCGCGCTGTTCGGCCTCCTGGCGCTGCTGGTGACGGGCCACTGGCACCCCCTGCACGAGCTCGACCAGGACTGGATCAGCGAGTTCCACCTCTACGCACGGGACCACCGGGCCTGGACCGCCGCGGTGCAGACCCTCTCCGACATCGGCGGTCCCGTCACGATGCGTGTCCTCCTCGGCCTCGCGGCCGCCTGGCTCCTGCTGATCGGCGCCCGGGTGCTGGCCGGCTGGGTGGCCGCCCAGGCCCTGGTCGGCTGGGGCGCCCAGTGGGCGCTCAAGCTGGCCGTCGACCGGCAGCGGCCCGCCTTCTCCGACCCGGTCTCGCACGCCGACGGCCCGGCCTTCCCCTCCGGGCACGCCATGGCCTCCGCGATCACCTGCGCCGTCCTGGTCGGCCTGGTCTGGTACCGGGTCGACCGGCGCGGCCGGATCGCCGCCTGCGCGGTGGCCGCGGCGACGATGCTGGCCATCGGCTGGACCAGGATCGCCCTCGGGGTGCACTGGCCCAGCGACGTGCTGGCGGGCTGGCTGGCCGCCGGCGCCGTCGTGGGCGTCGTGACGGCCGTGATCGAGATCTGGCGGCCCGGTGCCCTGGCCCGGGACGTACGCCGGGTCAACTGGCGCACCAGGCCCAGGGTTCAGCGGGTCATCGTGCCGTCGGTCCGGCCACCCCGGGTCGACGAGCCGCTGGAGGACGCCGAGTTGGACGACCCCGGGGCCGACGGGCCACGGCCCGGGCGCAGTTGACGGACCGGAGGCCGGGCGCGACCGCGTAGGGCGGCGGGAACGCCACAGGCCCTCCGTCCCGGGCGGGAGGAGGGCCTGTGAACTGCGATTCCGTTGTGCCCCAGGCAGGATTCGAACCTGCGACACCGGCTTTAGGAGCCCAGGTGTCGCTTAGGTGCCCTGGCCTGCGGCGAAGCGGCGCCAGGGCTCCACCCTGAGTTCTGACCGCCAAGACCCGCGATTCCCCGCAGTTCCCCGCCCGTCCTGGCACGACTGTGGCACGGGCGACGCCCCCCGCTTTACAAGATCGAACGCTCCGTTCGAGGATCGGCCCGAACGCGCTTCCCTCACCGAGGCGGAGTCTTCACGGAGACGCGCGGGTGTTTCGACGTCCAGGCGTGTTGATGTCGTGAGGTGATGTCAGCATCAGGTCGACGCAACGTGCTGCTACCCCGCACCCAACGCGTCCACGATCGCTTCCGCCGTCCAGGACCCGGCGGCACCGGGCCGGGCACTCAGATAGCCAGCCGCCTCCTCGGTGGACCACCCATGCGCCTCACGCAACCCGGATGCGAAGTTGCGGAGGTAGGCCGCCGACGGACGGGTCATCGTGGCATCCATGCGCCGCCATGGGGCAGTGAACGTCAGCACGGGGTAGCCATCGATCTGCCCGGCACACACCAGCGTCTCGTAACGGCCGGGGCCGAGACGAGCACTCCCCTGTGTCAGAGCCGGCGCGAGATCGAGGTCCCGACCCGGCAGCTCGTGCATCTCCTGAGCTGCGATGTCGGAGAACTGGTCGGGGGTGATCAGGTAGGCGCGTGCCGGCATCTCGCCGCCGTCCGTCTGGTCGTAGAACCCCATGCCGCCGCCCCAGACTGCTGACTCCAGGGCGAAGTAGAGCTGCCCGGGCAGCAGTACGGGGAGCGTGGCGCGAGGCGGATGCTGGTCCCGGCACCCGGGGTAGACCCGCGCACCACCCGGCGGGCGGCCGCCAGCGATGTAGTACATGAGCCGATCGAGGTGCAGATTCGAGCCGTAAGCGGCGTACCAGACGAGCTCTGGAGTCGACTCGCGGTCGGTCAGAGGTTCTGGACGTCGTGCAGTGCTGAGAGCTGTCATGTCAGTCCGTTGAGACGTCGTAGCGAATGACGTGCCGGTCACCCGGCAGCGTCGTGATCATGACCCGGAGCGGCTTTCCATCCTTGTCATACCCGGTTCGGCGGTGGACCGCGACCGGGGTGGCTGCGGGGAGAACGAGCCGCTCGCTCTCCTCCCGGGTGGGCATCCTCACTGTGATCTCATCGCTGAACCGCACCTGGATCAGGCCAGCGCTGGCGAGGACGCCGCCCGGGGCAGACACGTCCTCGGGGAGCATCAGCGGAGTGTTCCGGACCAGCTCCTCCGGGAAGTACGAGTCAGCGAGGGCATACGGCTCGTGATCCACGTAGCGGATTCGCTCGCGGACGACCGTCAACGCGGTCGCCGGATCGAGCTGGAGCTGTAGTGCCACCTCCTCCGGGGGCCGCCTGATCGACACCCGGACCTCCTGACGCGGCTCCTGACCGTTGGCGGCTATCTGGCTCGCCCACTGGTCGCCAGCAGTGTGGTTCGCCTCGTGGGCCGACCGAGACTCCATGGTGGTCCAGTTCCACACGGCCGGCTCGTATCGCTCCCGAACGAAGCTGCCACGCCCCTGGGCGGACACCAGCAGCCCCTCCTCAGTCAGGCGGCCAAGCGCGAGTCGCACGGTGTTCCGGCTGACGTCGTAGGTCGTGGTCAGTTCCTCCTCCGACGGGAGCTTCCGACCGGGCGCCAGTTTCCCTTGCTCGATCTGAACCCGCAGGTCATCGGCAATGGCGTGGTAGCGCGGGACCTGCTTGGCCATGTCGGATCTCCCAGGCTTGGATGACTTGTTCCAACAAGGTACCCCGAAGTGCTTGACGGCGCGAGCATCCATGCCCCAAGCTCTAGCCATCGGGTTGTTGGAACAAGTCATCCAACAAGACCAGGTGAGATTGCATGCCTGGTGGGGCCTTCTTGAGGCTGCCCGGAGCTGGACAGATGCGACCCGCAGTTGACGGGGGAAGGCGGCTTCGCCGCACGCCCTGCGAGCTGCACGGATCGCGGTTCTTTGAGAACTCAACAGGGTGCGTGACGGGCTCTTTCCCGTCTCCGAGCGGACCGGGTGATGTCCGTCTGCTTGCGCCAGGTAGTGAGGATGGCGCGCCCGATTTCGGGGCTCGGGACCGGCTGTCCGTGGAACGGCAGCGCGGCGAAGCCCCGCATGTTCCGAGTGCCTTTGGTCCCCGATCCGCCTATTCACCGGGTGGGTCGGGGGTCATGGCTGCTCGTGATGTGACGAGTAGCTGTGCCCGCATGAGTCGGGCCGCCGCGCTCCCGGCCAAGGAAACGCGCGGCGGCCCTGCGGGCTCACCCCCCGATTGGACGAGGTGAACCCATGAAACTGATTGTGGCAGGCCAGGATGCCGCGACCCCCGAGGAGTTCGCGGAGCTGGCCTTCGGGACCGGTGTCGACTTCGGCTTCGGCGTCGACACCGAGCTGTTCGACGGCAGCTCCGACAGGTCCGACCAGGACCGGATCGTCCGGCTCGACGTCGCCCGGGCGGTCCTGCGGGACCTCGACGGACCGGCGGCCCGGTTCGCCGGCGCCCTGATGTACACCGCCGAGCGCCGCCGGGTGCTGACCTGGAAGGCGGCCGCGTGATGACGCAGCTTCACAGCCTCCTGAACGGTGCGGCGACCCGCACCCCGCACCGGGCCGCCCGCCCGGCGGCGACCGTGCTCGCCGAGTACCGGCCGAACCCCGACAGCGACCTGCGCGGCGCCGCATGCGCCGACAGCAGCACCGACCTGTTCTTCCCGGACCCGGAGGAGATGGGGGCCGAGACCGCCGACTGGGCCGAGCGCCGCGCCAAGATGATCTGCGCGGGCTGCCCGGTGAAGTCGCTGTGCCTCGCCGGCGCGCTGGAGCGCCGGGAGCCGTACGGGATCTTCGGCGGGCTGAACGCGGCCGAGCGTCGCCGCCTGCTGCGGCAGGCGTCCCGCCCCGGGGTGAACACCGGCGGTGCGGCGTGAGCGTTCACCGCCCCGGCGGGGGTGTTCACCCGGTGCTCACCGAGGTGCCCACCGAAGCCCAGATCCGCCGTACGTCGCTCGTGATCAGCACCGGCACGTGGGTGCTGACGGGGGCGGTGGTCGCGGTGAGCATGAGCACGGCCGCGCCGTTCATCGACGCCCATTCACCCGGCTACTTCACCGGCCCCGTGATGGCGGTCGCCACCGACGGGTGCTTCATCCTGAGTCTCCAGTCGGACAGCACGCTGGCCCGCTTCGGCGTGAGCGGCGGGCGCTGGCCGGCCGCCTTCCGGTGGGTCACCGGGCTGTCCACGGTCTGGCTCAACATCGGCGCCGCCGCACTGGCGAAAGACCTGGTCGGCGTGGTGATCCACCTGATCCCGCCGCTTCTGCTGCTGCTCGTCGCCGAAGCCGGACCGGCCTACCGCCGGGCCATGGCCCGCCTCGCGCAGCGCCCCGAACGGCCGCTGCGCAAGCGCCCCGCCACGTTCCCGGCCGCCGCTCTGCAGGTGGTGAACACCCCGCTGTTCACCCTCCCGCAGGCCCCGTTCACCCCCGCCCCGCAGCCCGCCGCGATCCCGTCGGCCGGCATCGGAATCGGGGCTCGGGAGGCGCTTGCGGCGGGTCCGGCGGAGGAGGTGAACACCGGACCGGTTCACCCTTCCCCGGCCGGCACCCCCGAGGGGTTCACCGGCCTGGCCCCGGACGCCGCTGACGATGTGATCGACGGCCCGGTGTACCCGGACGGACCGGGCCCGGTGAACACCCCGGAGCCCGAGACGTTCACCACCGAGGACGAGGTGAACACCGGCCCGCAGGAGCCCGCCCGGCTGGACGGGGCCGAGGCGGCACGCGTGATCGAGCAGTGCTGGCGTGACAGCGTCTCCCAGCGTGAGGCCGCCCGGCGCTCCACCCGCTCTCCGGCCTACGTCAGCGTCGTCTACAAGCGGCTCAGCGAGCAGGACGACGGCGATAAGGCGGTGGCCGCGTGAGCCGCCCCTGCCACTGGGACCCCGAGGGCACCCGCCACGGCGGCACCCCCACCTACCCGTGGCGCATGGCCCCGGCCGGGTACTTCACCCGCCGTCAGCTCCGCGCCAAGGGCCTGCGCCCCGGCGGACAGGACGTCGCCGCCCAGATCATGTGGCCCTCCCGGTACGGCGGCACCCGCCCCGCCTACCTCTACCGCCTCGCCCTGGCCCGGCCGGTGCGGCCGATGACCCCCGCGAAGGCCGCCGCCCTCGACAAGGCCAACCGCGCGCGCCGCACCTGCCCCGCCTGCGGGCAGGACGCCGGCTACGTGCTCCCCGCGCACCTGGGCACCTGCCTGACCTGCGCCGGTCCCGCCGCCCTCGCGGCCTGAACCACCCCCTGACCCGCTCCGTCGCCACCTGAGCAAGGAGACCCCTGTCATGTCCGTGACCGAACTCCGCGTGATCAGCTTCGGCTACCTGCACGGCGCTCCGCCGCCCGCCCACCTGACCCTGGACCTGCGGCTGCACTTCAAGGACCCGCACGTCGACCCGGCCCTGCGCCACCTGACCGCCAACGACCCGCAGGTTCGCTGGGCGGTGCTCGGCACCCCGGGCATCTCGGGGCTGATCGCCACCACTGCCCGGCTGGTCGACTCGTTCCACGCCGGCCCGGGCGAGGCGCCGCTGACCATCGCGGTCGGCTGCGCGGGCGGCCGCCACCGTGCCGCGACCGTCGCCAGCATGCTGGCCAAGCGCCTGGGCCTGCTCGGTCCCCGTGTCGTCCTGGCCCACCGCGACCTGGACAAGCCCGTGTACGAGCGCACCGCCGCCGGCGAGGCCGTCACCGAGGTCTGACGGCTGCCTGTCCCCGCCCGGCCCCCATGTGGGTCGGGCGGGGGCGGGGAGCCGGGACAGTCCCGGCCCGCAGGGGAGGCACCGCGATGAGTGTGAACTCGACGTCGCCGAACAGCGGCGCGAACAGCAGCAACAGCAGCAACAGCACCCGCAACGGCTTCGGCTCCGGGGCGACGTTCGCCCCCGGGATCAGCATCAACCTGAACAAGACCACCACCGCCGGCGGCGGTGTCGGCGCCCCGAAGCCGGGCGCGGCCGCGAACCCCGGGGTCGGTGTCGACCGCACCTCCTCGCTGGCCCTGCCTGAGCCGGCGTTCTACTCGGCCGCCGACGTGCGCTCCTACTGCGAGGCCCTGCGGGCGTTCGCCGCCTACTCCGCGATCGAGGTCGAGGTAGGGGCCGAGATCCTCAAGGCCGCGCTGGAGCAGGCCCCACCCGTCCCCGGCGACCACGCCTTCAAGGCGAAGATGCGCGCCCGCGCCGTCGCCAAGAAGCTCGGCAAGGCCGCCGACGCCCTCGCCGACGCCGCCAAGGACGCGGCCGGCGCGTGGGCCGCCTTCCAGCGCGAGTACGCCGACGTCATGACCCCCCGCCCCAAGCCCCAGCAGCGCCCGTTCCAGTTCTGAGAGGAAGCCCCGCCATGTCGAAGCGCGACACCGACCCTGAGCTGCAGCACCGGGAGAACCTGGAAGGCGCCAGCACCGGCAGCCAGGTCCTGGCCTGGCTGGCGCACCGGGCCAAGCCCTACACCCCGCCGTGGATCCTGACCGGCGCCGTCGGGATCGCCGGGTCCGCCGGGTCCCTGGAGTGGCAGGGGTCGGCGGCGGCCGGCGTCGGCCTCACCCTGGGCTCCGTCGCCCTGACCGGAATGACCTGGTGGGCGGGCAAGCGCACCGGCCCGCAGCGTCGCCTGCACTCGGCCGTCACGGTCGCCGCGGCTTCGGCGTGGGTCACCGGCGCCGCCCTCGCCGGGCCGACGGCCGGACCGCTGCCGGACGCCTTCCTCATGGGCGGCCCCGTCGTGGCCCTGTCCTGGAACATCCGCCAGGTCATGCGCCGCAACCCCGACGCCGTCCAGGCCGCCGACAACGCCGACGGGTCGCTGCTGGAGAAGGTCAAGCTCGCTGGGGCGAAGATCCGCCGGGCCGAGGTGGAGCCGAACCGCGTCACCGCCGAACTCACCCTCCCCGCCGGGGAGATGACCAACGACGACGTGACCCGGGCGCTGCCGAACCTCGCCTCGGGCCTGGACGTCGCGCCCACCGCCGTGCGCTACCTGCCCGACCCCGACTCCGCCCGGCGCGGTGAGCTGGTCGTGGTACCCCGGGACATGCTCGCCGACGTGGTCGAGTGGGAGATGCCCACCAGCGTCGGCGGCTCGATCGCCGAGCCGCTGGTCATCGGCCGCTACGACGACGGCTCCCCGCTGCAGCTGTGGCTGCCCGGCGACCCGGAGGTCAGCCGCAACAGCACCCACCTGGGCATCTTCGGAATGTCCGGCTCGGGCAAGGGTGACGGGGCGCTCGACATCCTCACCGAGATCATGGGGCGGCGTGACGTCATCGTCTGGCTGTCAGACCCGAAGGCGTTCCAGGACTTCGGTCCGCTGCGGCCGGGCCTGGACTGGGCCGTGGAGGGCGGGGCCGAGACCGAGACCATGGTCACCGCCCTCCAGGCCGTCATCCCCGCCCGCACCCGCTGGCTCGGCGCCCACGGCTACCGCCAGTGGGTGCCCACCGCCGCCGAGCAGCAGACCGACCCCGCGCACTCGTGCCAGAAGCGTGGTGCCTGCGGCTGCGAGGGCATGCCGTTCCTGGTCGCCTGGTTCGAGGAGGCCGCGAACACCCTGCGGTTCATGGGCGAGGACGCGTTCACCGGCGCCGCCCAGGAAGCCCGCTCCGCCGGAATCGCCCTGGTCATCAGCCTCCAGCGGCCCAGCCACGACCAGATCAGCACCAGCACCCGCGCGTCCCTGCCGTCGGCCCTGGTGTTCGGGCTGGACGCCCGGGACGAGGGCATGGCCCTGCCCGGCCCGGTCCTGGACGCCGGCGCCCGTCCCGGAGCCTGGGGCAACCGCCGCCCCGGCTACTGCTACCTGGTCACCCCCGGCGTCGAAGAGCAGCGCTACAGCTCCCCCGGCCGCACGTGGCGCTTCACCGGGCGCGCCGCCCGCGTCATGGAACAGCTCGCCGCCTGGGCCGTGCGCAACGGCGCCAAGGTCGACCCCGTCACCGCGAAGGCCGCCGCCGCCACCGCCGGCAAGGCCTACACCGGCCGCCACGACCAGGACGCCACCGAGGGAGACGACGACAGCGTGTACGCGACTGCGGACGAGCAGGACGGCGGCGCCGAGCGACGGGTGGACCCGGAGGACGCCGACCTCGACCCGCAGGCCGAACTCCCCCCGGTCCCGCCCACGCTCGCCGACGTCACCTTCGGCCCCGAGACGACCGGGGCCGCGTTCACCCCCGAGGAAGCCCGGGCCGCCATGGACGCCATCGTCGCCGAGTTCGAGCACAACAAGGTGATGGTCATCGGTCCCAAGGACGTCATGGAGCACGCCGCCCGGTTCGGCCGCACCCGCCAGTGGGTCTCCGGGGAGTTCCGCCGCCTCATCGAGGACGGCCGCCTGGTGCCCACCGCGAAGGGCGGCCGGTACCGGATCGTCCCGGCCCCGGCGCTGGTCTGACACCCCCTGACAGCTGACAGCCCCTGACACCCATTCCCCTAGGCAGACGGGGTGTCAGACGGCCCCTGACACCGCCTGACACCCCGCCCTGACGCTCGCTCTGACACCTCCTGACGGGAGACGCACCGTGGACCACATCGCCCCCCAGCCCGCCGTCCCCACGGTGCTCTACACCCCGGACGGCACCCCCTACTACACCCACCACACGCCCCCCGCACCCCTCGCCCTCTACCAGCCGCCGACCCCACTCCCGGCCCCCGTCCACTACCCCGGCCCAGTCGGCTACCTGCCCGCCCCGATCGCCCCCGCCCCGCTCCCGGCACCAGTCGCCGTTCCGGCCCGGGACCCGTGGCCCGCCCGCCTGCTCGCCGGCGGCATCGGCATCGGCGCCGGAGGACTCGGACTCGGCTTCCTGCTCCAGACCCTCGCCGCCGCCACCACCGGCCTGGGCCTGCTCCTCGCCGCCCTCGGCGTCCTCTACCTGCTCAAGAACAGCGGCGGGGGCGGCCGAGGCGGCGGGGGCGCCGTGAACGTGAGCGTCAACGTCACCAACCGCAACCGCTGACCCGGAGGAACCCCATGCGTCTGCGCCTGCAGTACAACCCCTGGCCCCGCCCTGCACTCCACCTCGCCGACACCCCCAACCCGAAGTGCCCTCTCTGCCAGGGTGCCGGCGGTTGGGCCGACGACTACGGCGACTACGACACCGGCGAGTACGCCGGCACCGAGTACGTCACCTGCGGCTGCTGGAACCCCGACCGCACCCGCCGCTTGTTGCCCGTACCGCACTGGATCGCTCACCGCTGGCTCGACCAGCCCGACGAGTCGGCCTACTCCACCGAACCGCCGTTCTAGCCGCCCAGGGACGCCGCCGTGTGCGCCGCCCTGGACTGGCGCGACGCCCGCCACTACGACCGCACCGGCGACCGCCCATGCCGCTGGTGCGGCCGCCCCACCCCACTGCGGGACGAGCAGCGCAGGCCCTCGCACAAGGTCTGCGCCGAGAACGCGATGAACGACAACGGCGGCCCCCTCCCGCCAAGAAGCGGGGCCGCCGCCAATCCAGCAGAGCACTGGAGGTATCCAGCATGACCCATCTGCCCCCGATCCGGGGAGAGCACCTGCCCACCGCCCTCTCCCTGGCGGCGGACGGCATGCCCGCCCTGCCGCTGCGGGCCGGGAAGGTGCCGTTCGGCAACTGCCCGCGCTGCACTGGCAACGCGTGCGGCGGCCGGCCGAACATGAAGACCCCCGGCCCCTGCACCTGCCCGGCTCCCTGCCACGGCTGGGCCGCCGCCACCACCGACCCCGACATCCTCAACTCGCCCGAGTGGGCGAAGGCGTGGCGCGAGGCGGCGGCGGTGGCCTACCACCCCGGCGGCGCAGGCCTGACCGTCGTAGACCTCGACAACGACGACGCCATCGCCTGGGCGCACGCCAACCTGCCCGCCACCCGGACCGTGCACACGACCCGGGGTGAGCACTGGATCTACCGGGGCGTCATGCCCTCCGCCAACGCGGTTCGCCCCGGCGTGGACATCAAGTCGACTATGGCCTACGCCCGTTGGCTCGGCCCCGGCACGGGCACGATCACCGCCCTGCCGGACGCCGTCCGCGACCTGTTCGTGAAGCAGCCCGCCCCGGTTCGGCCCATGGCCGCGCCCACGCCGGCCGGAGGCGGGGCCTGCCCGCACCGCACCCCCGCCTACCTGGCCCGGGGCATCGCCATGGCGGAGCAGCGCATCACCGAGGCGGCCAGCGCGGTCCACGCCACCGTCTACGGGGCGTTCCTCGCGGTGCTGTCCACGCACGGGCGGTGCGGGTGCCTGACCGAGGCCCACACGGAGCGGCTGTTCGCCGCTGCCCAGGCCAAGGGCGAGAGCGCCCGGCACTGCGCCGACGCGTGGGCCAACGCCCTGACCAGGTTGGGGATGTGACCGTGGCCGAGGACGAGAAGACCCCCGGGCGCGAGATCATCGCCGACTACGCCCAAGCGCACTTCCGGTACTTCCGCACCGCCGACGGCACCGTCTACGCCCAGAAGGTGGGCCACCCGGTCGCCCGGCCGATCCGTTCGCAGGGCACGACCGGCAGCCACCGTCAGGAACTCATGGTCAGCCTGTATCGGGACGGGGTCGGCCTGTTCAATGGGTCCGCTCTTAAGGAGGCTCTGGACCTGATCGAAGCGCTCGCCCTGTCCGAGGACGTGCAGGCCGTTCACATCCGGGTGGCCCCGGGCTTCGACGGGGCCACCTGGCTCGACCTGGGCCGCGCGGACGGGCTGTCCGTGCGCATCCACCCCACCGGCTGGGACATCCTCACCCCGGACCCGCGTGAGGTCTGCTGGCGCCGCACCCAGCTCACCGGCGAACTGCCGTTGCCGGCCAGGGACACCGACGGCAAGGGCATCGACCTCCTTCTGAGACTGACGAACTTCGCCAACGCCCAGACCGAATGCCTGGCCCTGGCCTGGCTCATCGGCTGCCTCTCGCCGGGCGTGCCGGTGCCCGCCCCGTTCCTCACCGGCCCGCAGGGCGCGGGCAAGTCCACCGGCGGCCGGATGCTCGTGCGGATCGTCGAGGGGATGAGCGGTGACCTGCGTCGGGCCCCGAAAGGGGAGGACGACCTGATCGCCGCCGTGGCGGCCGGGTGGGTCACGGCCCTGGACAACCTCTCCCACATGGGTCAGGACCTGTCCGACCTCATGTGCTGCATCGTGACTGGCGTCGAGTCCGTCAAGCGCGCACTGTTCACCGACGGGGACGTGCACCGCTCCGCCTACCGCCGGCCCCTGCTCCTGACCGGCATCGACGTGGGCGTCATTCGGCCCGACCTCGCCGAGCGGCTCCTGCCCCTGCGGCTGGAGCGCCCCAGCGTCCGGCGTACCGAGGCGGAGCTGTGGGCCGAGTACGCCGAGGTGCTGCCGGTCGTGCTCGGGTCGCTGCTCGACCTCACGGTCAAGGTCCGTGCGGCCGAGGCGGAGACCCCGACCGATCTGCGCATGGCGGACTTCGCCCACCTGTGCGCGCAGCTTGACGCCGCGACCGGCTTCGGCTCGCTGGCCGCCTATCGGGCCAGCCTGGACGACCTCACCGACGACGTGATCGAGGGCGACCTGATGGCGCAGACCGTCCTGCGGCACGCCGAGACCATCGAGCCGGGCGGCGCGCAGCGCATGACCTCCACGGAGTGGCTGCAGTGCCTCAGCCGCCTCTACAGCGGCGACGAGCTTCGGCCCGTGCCCAAGGGCTGGCCGACCACCGGCAAGGTCCTCAGCGACCGGCTCAAGCGCCTTCAGCCCACCCTCGCGGCGCGTGGCGTCCTCATCGACACCGGCCGCACCAGCGAAGGCCGCTACCTCGAAATGGCCCGCCCCGCCGCCCCCGTCCCGCACGAGCAGCAGGAGCTGCCGATCTGACCGCCACCGCACAAGCAAGAAGAGCACCAGTGCCGGCGCAGAGGTGCTCCTCTTGCTGTTCGGCGAAGCCGCTAAAAGGACGTGCCGCTTGCGGCTCCTTCTTCACGCCCTGAGGCACGCCTAACTACAAGAGCAGCCCCTTCTTTTTCCTAAGTAGGAAGACGCTGCGTCATCTGCGTCATGCGGGCCGGAAAACGGCTCCTGACCTGCGGCGAAGGCCATGACGCAGACGGCTGCCTCTGCGTCATCCTGCGTCATCTGCGTCATGGGCTGCGTCACCGGATGACGCAGCCCATGACGCAGGGATGACGCAGCCCCCTGCCGCTGCGTCACGCAAAGCCGCAGGTCACGGACCCGGATGACGCTGATGTCGCAATGACGCAGAAATCCCCGCCTCGGACACACACGCCACCCCCCCCCGCAGAGGAGCACGCCTTGGCCAACCACCGCACACCGGCCGCCCCGGCTCTGCCAGAGCAACTGCTGAGCGTCCGAGAGGTCGCCGAGCTCCTCGGCACCTGGAAGACGAGTGGCGAACGCTTCCCTCGACGACTGATCGAGGAGCGCCGGATCACCTTCGTCAAGATCGGGCGCCACGTCCGTATCCCGGCATCCGCCGTCGCCGAACTCATTGCCGCCAACACCGTGCAGCCCATCACCGCCCGCCGTACCGCCACGACCAGGAAAGCCGCCTGATGGCCAACAAGAAGAACAGCCGCCGCCGGTTCGGCGCCGTCCGCCAGCTCCCCTCCGGCCGCTGGCAGGTCCGTTACCGTGACCCGCTCACGGGCATGCTGCGGCCCGACGAGACGACGTACGCCACCAAGACCGACGCCGAGGTGAGGCTGAGCCAGCTCGAAGCCGACATCACGCGTGAGAAGTGGGTCGACCCGGACGCAGGGAAGGTGAACTTCGGCGAGTACGCGACCCGGTGGCTCAAGGAGCGCAAGCTGGAGGAGACCACCCGGGAGCGGTACGAGACCGCGCTCCGGCTGCACATCCTGCCCACGCTCGGCCCGAAGTTCATCGTGCAGATCACCCCGCAGCGGGTGCGCACGTGGCGGACCCGGCTGCTGGAGTCCGGGGTCGGTGAGCCGACCGTGGTCAAGGCGTACCAGATGCTTCGGGCCATCATGAACACTGCCCTGGACGACGAACTGATCAAGCGCAACCCGTGTCGGATCAAGGGCGCCGACACGTACGACGTTCCCGAGCGGCCAGTTCTCTCGGTGGCCGAGGTCTTCGCTGCAGCCGACGCCATCACGCCCCGGTGGCGCGCGCTGGTCCTGGTCACCGCGTTCACCACGCTGCGGTTCGGCGAGCTGGCCGCCCTCCGCCGGCGGGACGTCGATCTGGACGCACGGCTGCTCCGGGTGCGACGGAACCAAGCGGAGCTGTACAGCGGGAAGTTGTACGACAAGGCGCCCAAAAGCCGCGCCGGGTTCCGGCCGGTGGCGTTCCCCGCCTCGATCGTGGACGCCCTGCGGCACCACCTGGAGCACCACGCGGGGCAGGGCCCGAACGGCCACATGTTCATCGGGCCGCGCGGGGGCCGACTTCGCCGGAGCAACTTCCGGGACGACTGGAGCGCCGCGAAGGCCAAGGCGAAGATCTCGGCGGATGTGCACTTCCATGACCTGCGTCACACCGGGAACACCCTCGCCTCGCAGAGCGGAGCAAGCACCAGGGAACTCATGACCCGCATGGGGCACAGCACGGCGCGGGCCGCGCTGATCTACCAGCACATGACCAGCGACCGCGACCGGGCCATCGCCGACCGGATGGGTGAGATGGTCGCGAAGGAGCTGGAGAGGGACGTCCCGCCGGACGCATCTGGCACGGACGTGGCACAGGACGACTAGCGGTCCGAAACGACGAAGGCCCGGACTGGAGGAATGTCCCTCTGGCCTGGGCCTTTTCGTCTTCTGTGATGTGCCCCAGGCAGGATTCGAACCTGCGACACCGGCTTTAGGAGAGCCGTGCTCTATCCCCTGAGCTACTGAGGCATGGCCGGTCGGTGACCAGGCCGTTCACAGCGTACCGGATCGGGCGTCGGCCAGGGGTGGCGGACTGTGGCACGGGCCCGGCGGGGCCGGTGGACCTTGAAGGGGGAGCCGGGCGGACCGGCTCCCCCTTCAAGGTTCGGGGTTCGGGGTTCGGAGGAGGCAGGAGGAAGCGGAAAGGGGAAAAGACGGAAGGAGGGTCAGAGCAGGCGCAGCAGGCGCGACTGGATGGACGGCGGGTTCAGGTCGGACTGGAGGGCCACCGGCACCTCGGTCTTGCTGTCGCCCACCCGCAGCGTGCCGATCTCCTGGCCCGCCGCCATGGTGTGGCCGACCGCGCCCGGGGCGAGGGTGATCGTGCCGGTGATGCCCGGGAAGCCGGCCACCACGAGGTCCTTGGTCGCGACGACCGGGACCTTGCCGCCGAGCCCGTCGTCCACGGCTCCGACGACGTCGCCCTTCTTCACCACGGTCTGACCGGTCAGCCCGTTCTGGGCGGCCTGGATCTGCTTGCCGCTGACCTTGAGCACGGTCGGCAGGATGCCGTCGCCCGGGTTGGGCGAGGTGGCCTGCTGGCCCAGGGTGACGCCGAGGATCAGTCGCTTGGTGCCGCCGATGTCCTTGTACGCGGCCCACATCAGGCAGCCGCCGGCCGGGGTGCTGGAGCCGGTCTTGACGCCGATGACGCCGGTCTTCGGGTTGATCAGGTTGTTGGTGTTGGAGATCTTCACGCCGTTGAGGGTGGTGTCCGGGGTGGCGACGATCTGCCGGAAGATGTCGTCCTGCATGACCTGCTCGGCCAGCTTCAACTGGTCCTTCGCGGTGGACTTGGTGTCCGCGTTGAAGCCCGCCGGGTCGGCGTAGGTGGTGTTGGTCATGCCGAACTTGGCCGCGGTGTCGTTCATCTCCTTGACGAACGCCTCCTCGGAGCCGGAGTGGAAGCGGGCGAGCAGCCGGGCCACGTTGTTGGCGGACGGCAGCATCAGCAGTTCCAGCGCCTGGTACTCGCTGAGCACCTGGTTCTCGGTGAGCGTCACCCGGGACTCGTCGGCGTTGCCGGACTCCTGCGCGGCCTGCTTGTCGACGACGATCTTCGGGCCGCTCTCCCCCTTCTTGAGCGGGTACTTCTGCAGGATCAGGTAGGCGTTCATCACCTTGGTGACGCTGGCGATCGAGGCCGGCGTCTCCTGACCGGAGCTGCCGAGGGTGCCGACGCCGACCACCTCGGCGGCCGACTGGCCCTTGGTCGGCCAGGCCAGGTCGAGCTGGTCCCCGGAGAAGCTGAAGCCGGAGGAGGCCGTCATCCGCAGCTTCGGGTCCGGCAGCGGGCGCAGCAGCTGCGCCACCACCACCGCGCCGAGCACCACGGCCAGGAAGACCGTCCAGATGGTGATCCGCTTGAGCGCGCGCCGCAGCGGCGAGACCGGGCGGGCGTTGAGGGTCGCCAGGACCTCCATCGCCTCGGCCGTGTTCTCCGGCGGGAGCATCGGCTGCGGGGAGGGCAGCGGCTCGGGCCCGGGCAGCGGCGGGGTGGGCGGCAGCGGCCGCGGGTCGGGCTCGGGCAGTGGCGTCGGCGCGGGGGCCGGCGTCGGCTTGGGGGCCGGGACCGGGGTCGGGGCCGGGGTCGGCTCGGGTTCGGGTTCGGGTTCGGGTTCGGGGAGGGGCTCGGGCGTCGGCTCCGGGACGGGGGCCGGCTCCGGGGGCTCGGGCACGGTGCCGACCGTCGGGGCCGCGGGCGTGCGCAGCGGCTTGGGCTTCTCCAGCTTCTCGGCCTGACCCGGCTTGGTCAGCAGGAGGGTCGGCGAGGAACCGGCGGGGGCGTCCTTCTCGGGCGCGGCGGGCTTCTCGGCCGTCTCCTCCGCCTCGGTGTCGGCCTCGTCGTCGGCGGCGTCGGTCTTCCCCGCCGGCTTGTCCCCTGCGCTCTCCGCAGCCTTGTCCGCAGCCTTGTTCCCGGCCTTGTCCGCAGCCTTCTCAGCGCCCTCGACGATGCCCTCGCCGACGGGTTCCGCCGCCACGGCCGCCGTCCGCATGGCGAGACGGGGGTCGGCGACGGACGGCCGCTCGGCGGCCTCCTTCGTCCCGCCCGCCTTCGTCCCGTCGGCCTTCGGCTCCTCCTTCTGATCCGCCGCCCCGCCGTCGGAAGCGTTATCGTCCGCGGGCTTCAGCAGTTCCTCCGGCAGGCGCAGCGCGGTGGTCCTGTTGTCCACCGGCAGGCGCAGCATCGTCGTCCGGCTGTCCACATCCCGGACACGGAGCTGTACGGTCGAGCCGCCCTTGGCGCCCGTCCTCGGCGCGTCGGCGTCGTCCTCGGCACCAGCGGCAGCGTCCGCATCGGCGGCCGCGCCGGCGGAGTCGGCGTCAGCGGCGGGCACCCCGTCGGCACCGTCCGCCGGAGCCTCGACGGAGGTCTTCGCGGGGACCTCCGTCGAGACCTCCGTCGGGACCTCCGCGGCCTCACCGGTGCCGGCGGCCGCGGCTGACGCCCCGGCGGTCACCGCACCGGTCCGTTCGCGCTCGCGGTCCTGCTCCCGCTCGCCGTCCCTCAGCACCCTGTCGGGGGACTCGCCCACGTATCCCAGCCTCCTCAACGCCCGGCGGGGCACCGGCGAACCCGATTTCGGGAAGCCGACGCCCCGCCCCGTGTACCTGTACAGTCTCCGCCACCGATGGCCGATCCGGCCGCGCACACCCCGCCCGACCGGCGCTTATTGCCGCCGCACGGCCGCAATGCGGTCTGTTCAAGGGTCAGACGCCGGGCCTGCGGCCGCCGGTTCCGCGCCTTCACCGCAAGGTCACGATTCGGAGGCGTACTCGACAAGCCCGTGTGAGAGGCGTCACCCTGTCTCTCATCCACGCGGGGAGGCTTGGATGGGCAAGAGCCGCAGAACTGTTCCCGAGGAACTCTTGCTGCTCGCTTTGGACCCGACCACGGGTACCACGGCGCAGCCGCAGACCCTCGACCTCGGACTCGCCGGGGCGCAGCTCGTCGAGCTGTCCCTGGCCGGACGGATCGTACCGGAGGGCGACCGGATCGCCGTCGTGCTCGCACGGCCGACGGGCGACCCGACGCTCGACCACGCACTGGAGCTGCTGCGCCGACGCGGCAGTCCGGTCCGCGCGGCGCACTGGATCGGCGGGCCCCGGCTGGGGCTGCGGCAGACCTACCTGGCGCACCTGGAACGCTGCGGCATGGTCACGGCCGTGCCCGGGCAGGTGTGCGGGGTGCTGCCGACGATCCGGTACCAGGCGTCCGACGACTGCACCAACGCCGCGATCAAGCAGCGGCTGGACACCGCGATCCGCACCGGCGTGCCGCCGGACCCGCGGACGGCCGCGCTCGCGGCCCTCGCCCACTCGGTGGGTCTGGGCAAGCACCTGTACCCGGGCAACGAGGGCCGGTCCTCGCGGTCGCGGCTGCGCGATCTGATCCGGTACGACCCGCTGGGCGGGATGGTCGCGCACGCCGTGATGGACGTGCAGAACGGCCTGCCGGCCCAGCAGAACCGTTCTTCCCAGGGTCCCGGGGCCGTTTCCGGTCGTTCCGGCGCCCGTGCGGCGGGCCGGGCTTCGGGCGGGCGGGTCTCCGCTCCCCGGGTCGGGGTGCGCTGAGCCCGGCGGTCCGACGGCACGGGCAGCACCCGCAGCACCGGCACCACGAGCAGCACGAGCAGCAGCCGCAGCAAGAGCAGCACCGGCACCACGAGCAGCACCGAGGGGCGGTCGCCCCGCGACGCAAGTCGCCCGGCGACCGCCCCTCTGCCGTTCCCGCACGCCGCCGCCGAGGTCCGTCCCGGCCGGTCGCGGGGCCGGCCGCAACGACCGGTTCGAGTCGCCGAGCCGCATTACCACCTGGGGGCTTCCGCCGTCTCACGGACGCGCTTTTCCGACGATCTGTTCTACCGCGCTGCTGTGATTCCCCGGCGCCGACCTGGCCCAAGGTGACATGCTGCTCCAAGTCAGGGGGGTTGGTCCCAATGTCCGAAGTGTTCCGAGGACTGCCGTTCCAACGATCACCAGAGGTTCGGCCGGAGGTCGACGTGTCCGCGAACATCAATCCCACCGTGCGCCGCCGACGGCTCGGCTCCGAGCTGCGCAAACTCCGCGAGGGCCTGGGGATGACGGCGGAGGAGGTGGCCGGTCGGCTGATGGTCTCCCAGTCGAAGATCAGCCGGCTGGAGAACGGCCGCCGCAGCATCAGCCAGCGCGACGTGCGTGACCTCTGCGACGTGTACAACGTGGCCGACGACCAGATGCGCAACAGCCTGATGGAGATGGCCAAGGAGTCCCGGCAGCGCGGCTGGTGGCACGACTTCAACGACATGCCGACCCCGTACAGCGTCTACATCGGCCTGGAGGCGGAGGCCTCCTCGATCCGCGCGTACGAGTCCTCCTTCATCCCCGGTCTGCTGCAGACCGAGCAGTACGCCCAGGCGGTGGTCGAGGGCACCCAGCCGGACACCGACGCGAACGCGGTGCAGCGCCGGGTGCAGGTGCGGATGAAGCGCCAGGAGCGGGTTCACGGCGAGAACCAGCTCGGCAGTCTGTGGACCGTCATAGACGAGGCGGCGCTGCGGCGCGAGGTCGGCAGCCGGGAGATCATGGCCAAGCAGCTGCGGCAGATGCTGGAGCTGAGCCTGCGTCCGAACATCACCATCCAGGTGATCCCGTTCTCGCACGGGGCCCATCCCGGCATGACCGGGACATTCTCCCTGCTGGAGTTCCCGGAGTCAGCCGATTCCACGGTTGTCTACTTCGAAGGTGTGACGAGCGATCTCTACCTGGAGAAGGAGGCCGATGTGCGCCGCTATACCGGTCTGTACGACTACCTGAGAGCGGCCGCGCTCGGTGTCGCGGAGAGCCGGTCGCTGATAGCCGACATCGAAAAGGGATACCACGAATGAGCACCCCCGCCGAGCACGGAGCCCACTGGCGCAAGAGCAGTCACAGCGGAGGCCAGGGCGCCTGCGTGGAGATCGCCGGACCGGCCGCGGGAGCGGTCGCCGTCCGGGACTCCAAGGATCCGCTCGGACCGCAGTTGCGCTTCTCCACCGAGGCCTGGAACGCGTTCGCGTCGGCCGCGGCGGCGGGGTCCTTCGGCGAGGTCTGATCCGACCGGATCCGTGCTCGGCCCAGTTGCCCGTAGCACTGTCCGTCGCCCCGTGCGGCGGTCGGCGCGACGGGCAACTGCCGTTCCGGGCCCGGTCCTCCGGCGCCGGGACCCCGAGACTCCGGGACCCCCGGGACGCGGGGACGCCGGGACGCCGGGACAGCGAGACACCGGGACGCTCAGTGCGCCACCGGGTAGCGGACGGCCCAGTCGGCGCCCTCCGGGCTGTGCCGGTCGTGCAGTTCGGTGCCGTGCATCAGCTCCAGGGCGAAGTCGTCGGCGAGTTCGAGGATCGCGCCGCGCCCCTCCAGCCCGGCCACCAGGCCGGGCGGCAGCGCGGTGTCGCCGTGCAGCACCCCGAGCAGGTTGCCGCAGATCGCGCCGGTGGAGTCGCTGTCGCCGGAGTGGTTGACGGCGAGCAGCAGGCCCGAGCGGACGTCGTGCGCGACCAGCGCGCAGTAGACCGCGATGGCCAGCGCCTCCTCGGCGACCCAGCCCTCCCCCAGCGCTTCGACCCGCTCGGCGGACGGCTCGCCGGCCCGCACCGCGTCCAGCGCGGCCCGCAGGGCGGCGGTGGTCTCCTCGTGCGCCTGCCGCTCGGAGAGCAGGGCCAGCGCCAGGTGGACGCCCTCCTCCAGGGTGCCGCCGCGGGCGACCGCCTGGACGATCACCGCGAGCGCGCCCGCCGCGAGGTAGCCGGTGGGGTGGCCGTGGGTGAGCACCGAGCACTCCACCGCGAGCTGGAACACCAGGCCCGGCTCCCAGGTGGTGAGCAGCCCGAACGGCGCCGCCCGCACCACCGTGCCGCAGCCCTTGGAGTGCGGGTTCTTGGGCTGTTCCAGGGTGCCGAGCCGCTCGCCGTCCGGGCCGGTGAGGCCGGTCAGGCAGCCCTGGCCGGGGGCGCGCTGGGCGTACAGCCATTCCTCCCGGCCGAGCCAGCCGAGGTCGGGGCGGCGCTCGTCCGGGCCCCAGTCGCGCTGGGTGGCGGCCCAGCGCAGGTAGGCGAGGTGGAGGTCGGTGGGCGGGTGCCAGCTGCCGGTGTCGCGCCGGATGTGGGCGCGGATCAGGCCGTCCACGGTGAACAGGCTGAGCTGGGTGTCGTCGGTTATCGCGCCGGTGCGCCCGTACGCGGGGAGGTAGCCGGTGACGCCCTGCGGGCCGTGCTGGGCCCGGATCTTCTCCAGCGGCTCGAACTCGACGCCGGCGCCGAGCGCGTCACCGATGGCACCGCCGAGCAGGCAGCCGCGGACCCGGCTGCGGAAGTCCTGCTGCTGGGCTCGTGACCACAGTGGCATCACGGCGGGGCGCCTTTCGTCGGGGTCGGGGGCCGCACGCGGCCCCACGGCGGCCGACGCGCCCCCGCACTGTACTTCGAAGATTCGAACGGATCGACGGAGTCCCCGGCCCGCGCACCCCGGCCCGCCGTCGGTGGCACGGCGGGCCGGGGCGGCGCCCGGGTGTCAGTCGAGGACGGGCAGCAGCTCCGGCAGGTGCCCGTCCGAGGCCAGCGCCGCCGCCTGCCGCTCGGCGGGCACCTCGCCGTAGACGGTGGTGCGCTGGCGGTGCGGGCGGCCCGCGGCCTCGGCGATCGCCTGGAGGTCGCGCACCGACTTGTAGCTGCCGTACGCGGAGCCGGCCATCCGCGAGATGGTCTCCTCCATCAGCGTGCCGCCGAGGTCGTTGGCGCCCGAGCGGAGCATCTCGGCCGCGCCCTCCGCGCCCAGCTTGACCCAGCTGGTCTGGATGTTGGGGATGTGCGGGTGCAGCAGCAGCCGGGCCATCGCGACCACCGCGCGGTTGTCCCGGGCGGTCGGACCGGGGCGGGCGATGCCGGCCAGGTAGACCGGGGCGTTGGTGTGGATGAACGGGAGGGTGACGAACTCGGTGAAGCCGCCGGTGCGTTGCTGGATCTCCGCGAGCAGTCGCAGGTGGCCGAGCCAGTGCTGCGGGGTGTCCACGTGCCCGTACATCATGGTGGACGAGGAGCGGATGCCCAGTTCGTGCGCGGTGGTGACCACCTCGACCCAGGTCGCGGCGGGCAGCTTGCCCTTGGTGAGCACCCAGCGGACCTCGTCGTCGAGGATCTCGGCGGCGGTGCCCGGGATGGTGTCCAGGCCGGACTCCTTGGCCTGCTGCAGCCAGTCCCGGATCGACAGCCCGGTCCTGGTCGCGCCGTTGACCACCTCCATCGGGGAGAAGGCGTGCACGTGGATGCCGGGCACCCGTTCCTTCACCGCGCGGGCGATGTCGAAGTAGGCGGTGCCGGGCAGGTCCGGGTGGATGCCGCCCTGCATGCACACCTCGGTGGCGCCCACCTCCCAGGCCTGCGCGGCCCGTTCGGCGACCTGCGACAGCGACAGGGTGTAGGCGTCGGCGTCGGTGCGGCGCTGGGCGAAGGCGCAGAAGCGGCAGCCGGTGTAGCAGACGTTGGTGAAGTTGATGTTCCGGGTGACGCAGTAGGTGACGTCCTCGCCGACCGCCGACCGGCGGACGTCGTCGGCGATCCGGCAGAGCGCGTCCAGGGCCGGGCCGTCCGCGTGGAACAGGGCCAGCGCCTGGTCGTCGGTGAGCCGGGTGGGGTCGTCGGCGGCCACCGCGAGCGCCTCCCGCAGGTCCCCGGCGAGGCGCTCGGGCGCGCCCTTCGCCAGCACCTGTTCGCGCAGTACGTCCCAGTCGCCGTACACGTCCTCGAAGTCGGCCCGGCGGTCGCCGGTGCGGCCCTCGGTGTCGACGGCGGTGTGCAGGTCGGTGCGGCCGTACGACTGCGGGAGGTCCTCGGGTTCCTGCCAGGGCAGGCCGCGGACCGGCGCGTCGGGGTTGGCCAGGCCGGTGGCCGGGTCGGCGAGGGCGCGGACGTGCGGCAGCACCCGCGGGTCCAGCCAGGGTTCGCCGCGCAGCACGTACTCGGGGTAGACGGCCAGCCGCTCGCGCAGTTCGAAGCCGGCCGCGGCGGAGCGCTCGGCCAGCCGGTCGATCTGCGGCCAGGGGCGTTCGGGGTTGACGTGGTCCGGGGTGAGCGGGGAGACGCCGCCCCAGTCGTCGATGCCGGCCGCGATCAGCCGCTCGTACTCGCCGTCGACCAGGTTCGGCGGCGCCTGGAGGCAGGCAGTCGGGCCCAGCAGGTGCCGGGCGACCGCCACCGTGGCCACCAGCTCGTCGAGTTCGGCGTCGGGCATGCCGCGCATCGCGGTGTCCGGCTTGGCCCGGAAGTTCTGCAGGATCAGTTCCTGGACGCCGTGGTAGGCCCGGGAGACCTTGCGCAGCGCGAACAGCGACTCGGCGCGTTCCGCGTAGGTCTCGCCGATGCCGATCAGCAGGCCGCTGGTGAACGGGACGGAGCTGCGGCCGGCGTCCTCCAGCACCCGCAGCCGGACGGCCGGTTCCTTGTCGGGGGAGCCGAAGTGCGGACCGCCGGGTTCGCTCCACAGCCGGGTGGCGGTGGTCTCCAGCATCATCCCCATCGAGGCGGAGACCGGCTTGAGCCGCTGGAAGTCCGTCCAGCTCAGCACCCCGGGGTTGAGGTGCGGGAGCAGGCCGGTCTCCTCCAGGATGCGGATGGACATCGCCCGGACGTAGGCGACGGTGTCGTCGTAGCCGTGCGCGTCCAGCCACTCGCGGGCCTCCGGCCAGCGGTCCTCGGGCTTGTCGCCGAGCGTGATCAGGGCTTCCTTGCAGCCGAGTTCGGCCCCGCGCCGGGCCACCTCCAGCACCTCGTCCGGGGACATGAACATCCCCTGGCCCTCCCGGCGCAGCCGGCCGGGGACGGTGGCGAAGGTGCAGTAGTGGCACTTGTCGCGGCAGAGCCGGGTGAGCGGGATGAAGACGCTCTTGGAGTAGGTGATGACTCCGGGGCGGCCGGCCGCCTCAAGTCCGGCGTCACGCACCCGGGCGGCGCTCGTACACAGGTCGCGCAGGTCCTCGCCCCGGGCCTGGAGGAGCACGGCGGCCTCGGTCTGGTCGAGGGCGACGCCGTCGCGGGCGCGGCGCAGGGCGCGCCGCATCGCGTTCGCGGTCGGGGGGGTGCTTACTTCCGTGACGGTTCCGTCCATGGCGCGACCCTACGCCAGACGTCGTACTCCGGCAGGAGTAACCCTGAGGCCGTATCAGGGTCGACGTACCCCGGCAGGCGAACATCGAGATGGCCCCGCAGGGCGATGACGCGGCGGCGGTCCCGGCCTCTAATGGAGGGGCAGTGCCAATCGCACGGCTTCACGGAGGAGTTGAGGACGACATGACCGATGAGACGGCGGTGGACGGCCGGATGGACGACGGGGCACCGTACCGCTCGCGACGGCGCACCATGGTGCGCGCCGGGGTTCCGCTGGCGATAGCCGCGGTGATCGCCGCCGGGGTCGGCCTGGTGCCGGCGCTGGCCGCCGACTCGCCGCCGGACCTGCCCCAGTTGTCGGCGGAGCAGGTGGTGGCCAAGGCGCTCGGCTCCGACGCCCAGACGCTGTCCGGGGAGGTCTCCGTCTCCACCGACCTGGGGTTGCCCAGCCAGCTGGCGGGCGCGGCGGCCGGCGGGCTCGGCGCCGCAGCCGGGCACGGTTCCGGCCAGGGTGGGGGCTCGGCCGCGGACCCGCAGGCCAAGCTGCTGGGCCTGCTCGGCGGCGACCAGACGCTGCGGGTCGCGGTGGACGGCCCAGACCGCCAGCGGGTGGACCTGCTGGAGAACATGGCGGGCTACACCCTGGTCCGCAACGGCGACCAGAGCTGGGCCTGGGACAGCTCGACCAACACCGCGGTGCACCTGACCGGGCGTCCGGCCGGGCACGGCGAGGCCGCCAAGACGCCGCTGACCGGGGTGCCGACCACCCCGCAGGAGGCCGCCAAGCAGTTCCTGACCGCGGGCGCCGGCACCACCTCGGTGACGGTGGCGGGGACGGCCACCGTGGCCGGGCAGAAGGCGTACCAGCTGAGCGTCAAGCCGACCCAGTCGGGTTCGACGATCGCCGAGGTGCGGATCGCGGTGGCCGCCGACAACGGGGTGCCGCTCGCGGTGGTGGTGAAGTCCACCGACGGCTCCACCGTGCTGGACATCCACTTCACCGACGTCTCCTTCGCCAAGCCGGCCGCCAAGACCTTCGACTTCACGGCTCCCAAGGGTGCCAAGGTGACGGAGAAGAAGGCGGACGAGGCGACGAAGGACGCCCAGGGCGGGCATGCGAAGGGCCAGGGCGTCCAGGGTGCCCGGGGCGAGCGGGGCGCCGGGGGCCACGACGGGGTGAACGTGATCGGCGAGGGCTGGACGACCGTGGTCTCCACCCAGCTGCCCAGCTCCCCCAAGGCGCCCTTCGGCGGCCCGCAGGGCGACGGCGGGCAGGCTGACGGGAAGCAGGGCAAGCGGCACAGCGGAGTGATAAGCCCGCAGGCACTGGCGAAGTCGCTCGGCAAGCCGGTCGCCGGCGGCACCCTGATCAGCACCAAGGTCGTCAACGTCCTGCTGACGGACGACGGCCGGGTCTTCGCCGGCGCGGTGACCCTGCCGGTCCTCCAGCACGCCGCCGGGGTGAACTGACGGATGACCGGGACTCCCGTAACGGGGGACGTTACGGAGTCGGCCGGGGGTCCGGGCGCCGCGTCGCGCCCGGACCCCGCGCCCGCCCCTGGCCCCTCCCCCGTCCTCTCCTCCTCTCCGTCCGTTTCCCCGTCCGTTTCTCCGTCCGTTTCTCCGTCCGATGACGTGATCAGGACCCGCGGTCTGACCAAGCGCTTCGGGGGCGGCCAACTCGCCGTCGACGGGCTGGACCTGACCGTTCCGCGCGGCTCCGTGTTCGGCTTCCTCGGCCCCAACGGCTCCGGCAAGACCACCACCATCCGGATGCTGATGGGCCTCATCTCCCCCACCTCCGGCGTGGCCACCGTGCTCGGCGAGTCGATGCCGCAGTCCGTCGCCTCCGTGCTGCCCCGGGTGGGCGCGCTGATCGAGGGCCCGGCGCTGTACGGCTTCCTCTCCGGCCGGGACAACCTGGTCCGCTTCGACGCCGCCGACCCGACCGCCGATCCGCGCACCCGCAAGCAGCGGGTCGAGACCGCGCTGGAGCGGGTCGGCCTGAGCGCCGCCGCGGGCAAGAAGGCCCGCGCGTACTCGCTCGGCATGAAGCAGCGGCTGGGCCTGGCCTCCGCACTGCTGCAGCCGCGCGAGCTGCTGGTGCTGGACGAGCCGACCAACGGGCTGGACCCGCAGGGCATGCGGGAGATCCGGGCGCTGGTCCGGGAGGTCGCGGCCGAGGGCACCACGGTGTTCCTCTCGTCGCACCTGCTGGACGAGATCGAGCAGGTCTGCACCCACGCGGCGGTGATGTCGCGCGGCCGGCTCCTGGTGCAGGGCACCGTCGCCGAGCTGGCCGCCCGGGCCCAGGGCCGGCTGGTGGTCCGCACCCCCGACGTGGCGCAGGCCGCCGAGGTGCTGGCGGCCCACCAGGTGGGCGCGCTGGTGCCCGGCGAGGGCCGGGTGGACGGCGAGCTGGGCGCGAGCGGCGACGAGGTGCTGCCCAAGCTGTGCGCGGCGCTGGTCGAGGCCGGGGTCCGGGTGCACGGGTTCGGGCTGGAGCGGGGCACATTGGAGGACGCCTTCGTGGCGCTGACCGGGGAGGGCTTCGATGTCGCGGGCTGAGGCGACGGAGGTGGAAGCGTCGCGGGCCGGGGCCTCGCCGCCCGGTGCGGTGCTGGTGGCCGGGCGGCGGCCGCAGACCGCGTCCGGGTTCCTGGCGCTGTTCCGCAACGAACTGCACCTGACCTTCCGCCGGATGCGGACCAAGGTGCTGCTGGGCATCCTGGCGGCGCTGCCGATCCTGATCGGGGTGGTCGTCAAGCTCAACACGGACAGTCCGCGCGGCGGTGGCGGCGGGGCGCCGAGCTTCATCGCCCAGACCACCCAGAACGGGCTGTTCCTGGTGTTCACCGCGCTGGCGGTGGCCCTGCCGGTCTTCCTGCCGATGACGGTCGGCGTGGTCGCCGGGGACTCGGTGGCGGGCGAGGCGGCCACCGGGACGCTGCGCTACCTGCTGGTCGCCCCGGCCGGGCGGACCAGGCTGCTGGCCGCCAAGTTCACCGCCGGGCTGGTGTTCTGCATGGCGGCGACCGCGGCGGTCGCGCTGGCGGCGCTGGCCACCGGGGCCGCGCTGTTCCCGCTCGGCGAGGTCACCCTGATCTCCGGGGACACCATCGGCTTCGCCGACGCGCTGCTGCGCGCGGTGCTGGTGGCCGGGGTGGTCGCGGCCTCGCTGGCCGGACTGGTGGCGATCGGGCTGTTCGTCTCCACCCTCACCGGCAGCGGCATCGCGGCGATGGCCGCGACCGTCGGGCTGGTGATCACGGTGCAGATCCTGGACGCCTTCCCGCAGCTGGACCCGATCCGGCCGTTCCTGGTTACCCACTACTGGATGAACTTCTCGGACCTGCTGCGCGAGCCGATGTACTGGGACGGCGTGTGGAAGGACCTCGGCCTGCAGGCCGCCTACGTCGCCGTGTTCGGCTCGGCGGCCTGGGCCCGGTTCAGCAGCCGCGACATCAGCGCCTGAGAAAGTGTTGGGTAAGTGATCAACTCCGTGGCGTGATGCATGCCGGTGATCTTCGCGGTCTGGGGACCCGCGAAGATCACCGGCATGTGTGTCT